>JAWLCG010000442.1:0-3582 GCA_041687295.1 Phycisphaerae bacterium
CTGGGCGGCCGTCGAGGCGGGCCTCAAGGAAGGAGCCAAGCCGTGAGAGGATTCCTGGAGCGCATCAGCAGCCGCAAGTTCCTGCTGGCCCTGGCCACGCAGATCGCCGCCGTGGTGGCCGTCTTCTACCCCTCGGCCGAGGACACCGTCACCACCGCCGCCGTCCGCATCGCCGGCCTGGTGGCCCTGGTCCTGGCCGGCCTGGGCTACGGGGCCATCGAGGCGGAGGTGGACAAGGTGAAGGAGGGTGAGGGGCCGTAGTCGCTTCGCCCGTGCTAGAGGACGAGTGACAGGGCAATCCCCGCAAGGATGGACATCGCGCCAATCGCCATCAGACTTTTCCTGCCGTCGTTGGATACGGTCTTAGACGCCTTGGCAGCGGCTATCGTAGTCAATCCGAAGCCAGCCACAGGCAGGCTGAGCAGAGAGAACACACCGGAGGACCTGTTGGTCAGCAGAAGCACCACGACCAGGGCGAGAGCGATGGCGACACCGGCGACCGCGTCTGACTTCGTGCCTTTGATCAGACCTCGCCCCCAGAAGAAATAGCACGACGCCCAAGCGATGATCAGCAGCGCCACCAAGGCTTTATCCATCACGACGCTCCCTGTTGAACCTGAACAGGAGTCTACCCTTAGCCTATGAGCAACACCAAGGGAATCCGAGCCGGCCGTGCCTTCGTCGAGCTCTTCGCCGACGCCCAGCCGCTCGTGCGCGGGCTGCGGGCGGCCGAGAAGCGGCTGCGGGCCTTCGGCGACTCGATCCGCACGATCGGCCTGCGCATGGCGGCCCTGGGCGCGGGGCTGCTGACGCCGATGCTCGGGGCGGCGAAGACCTTCAGCGCCATGGGCGACCAGGTGGCGAAGATGGCCAAGCGCACCGGGCTGTCGGTCGAGACGCTGTCGGAGCTGCGTTTCGTGGCCAGCCAGACCGGCACGGAGTTCGAGTCGCTGGAGATGGCCTTCCGCCGCATGCAGCGGAGCATCTACGATGCCGGGCGGGGCCTCTCCACGGCCGCCGACGCCCTGGCGGACCTGGGGCTGCGGTTCGAGGACCTCGACGGGCTCAGCCCCGAGCGGCAGTTCAAGCTGCTGGGCGAGCGGATCGGCCGGATCGAGGACCCCACGCGCAAGGCCGCCCTCGCCATGACGCTCTTTGGCCGCACGGGCACGAACCTGCTGCCGATGTTCGCCGACGGCGCCTCCGGCATCGAGGCCCTCCAGCGCCGGGCCCGCGAGCTGGGCCTGACGATGCGGACGGAGGATGCCCGGGCGGCCGAGGACTTCACCGACGCGCTGGATCGGCTGTGGACGGCCCGGAAAGCTTTCCCGCGGCGGGGGTGCCCGCGGCGACCCCGGCCCCCTCGGCCAACGTACCTATTCCCGACCCCCGCCGGTGCTGCGCGGGGATCGGCCGTGTTTGGATTTCGGTCGGGTTGAGGCGTGACAGGGCCGGGCCGTCCTGGCACAATAGGGGCAGCGGGGGCGAGGGCCCCAAGCGAGGACAGAGAGACGCCATGCTCCGACAACTGCACATCTCGAACCTGGCGATCATCGAGCGGGTCGACATCGAGCTGGCCGGCGGGCTCAACGTCTTCACCGGGCAGACCGGCTCGGGCAAGAGCCTCATCCTCAGTGCCCTGGAGCTGCTGCTGGGCCTGACCGGCGGCGGGGAGGAGTCGGCCCTGCTGGTTCGGCCGGGGGCGGACGAGGCGCGGGTCAGCGGGCTGTTCGAGCTGTCGGGGCCAGGCCTGCGGGCGCGGCTGGAGGCGGTGCTCGACCAGCGGCTCGAGCCCGGCGAGCCGATCCTGGTGACGCGTCGGCTGGCGGCGTCGGGGCGGTCCAGTGCGGCCGTCAACGGGGCGCCGGTGACGGCGGGCATGCTCCGCGAGGCCGGGGCGCTGCTGGTGGACATCCACGGGCAGTACGATCAGCAGTACCTGCTTCGGCCGGCGAACCAGCTGGCGATCCTGGACGCCTTCGCCGGCACGGGGGACGACCGCGAGCGGTTCGGCCAGTCGCTGCGGGCCCTCCGCGAGCGGCAGCACCGTCTGGCCGAGCTGCGGGCGAGCGAGGAGCGGAGGCTGGAGATGCTCGAGCTCTACCGCTTCCAGCTGGAGGAGCTGGACAAGGCCCGGCTCCAGAGCGGCGAGTTCGAGGCGGTCCGTGGCCGCTACAACGTGCTGAAGAACGTCGCCCAGCTCAAGCTGCAGGCCGGGCAGATCCTCCAGGGCCTCAGCGAGGGCGACGGGGCCATCATGGACCGCCTGGCCGCCCTGAGCCGGGCCCTGCAGAAGCTGGTGCGGACGGACGGGTCGCTGGCGAATCTGCAGGCCGAGCTGGAGCAGGCCGAGGCCATCCTGCAGGACGCCTCGATCGAGCTGACGGCCTACCAGGAGCGGCTGGACGTGGACCCCTCCGAGCTGGCCCGCGTGGAGGAGCGGCTGGATACGCTCAATCGGCTGATTCACAAGTACGCCGGCACGGCCGAGGCGGCCGAGGACCCCGTCGGCGCCCTGCTGGAGCACCGCCGGCGGATCGGCGCGAAGGTGGCCGCCCTGGAGGCCGACGCGATGGCCCTGGGGTCGCTGGACAAGGAGATCGCGGCCGGCCTGGACGAGCTGAACACGCTTGGCCAGCGGCTGAGCCAGCGGCGGCGTCAGGCGGCCCGCAAGCTCCGCACGCTGGTCGAGGCGCAGTTCCGCGAGCTGGAGATGAGCGAGGCCCAGTTCGAGGCCCGCCTCGAGAGTCGGCCCGTCGACGACCCGCAGCTCGACGGCTCGGGCCTGGACACGATGGAGCTGCTGGTGCGGACCAACCCGGGCCAGGAGCTGCTGCCGCTACGCAAGATCGCCAGCGGCGGCGAGATGTCGCGGATCATGCTGGCGCTCAAGACGATCCTGGCCGACAAGGACCAGACGGCGGTGGTGATCTTCGACGAGATCGACGCCAACGTCGGCGACCGCCTCGGCGCGACCATCGGACGCAAGATGCGGGCCCTGGCCCACGGCGGGCCCGACGGCGACGGCAAGGGCAACCACCAGGTGGTCTGCATCACGCACCTCTCGCAGATCGCCGCCTGCGGGGACCACCACCTGGAGATCTCCAAGCAGGTGCTCGGCGGCAAGGGCGAGCGGCAGACCGTCGCCCGCGTGCGGGTGCTGGAGGGCGAGGACCGCGTCCGCGAGCTGGCGGCCATGCTCGCCGGCGCCGCGGCCACCGACGAGACCCTCGCCCACGCCCGCGGCCTGCTCCACCGCGCCCAGCAACCGGCGAAGAAGGGGTAGCGCCTCTTCCGATTGCGCCTGCGGGTCCCAAAGCGCCTCCGGCCCAAGCCCACGGAATGCCTTTCTGTGATGTCTACACATCTCTTGTAGCCCCGTCATGGGCGGCCGAGCCCATCGCGTCTGCGGAAAGGAAAAAGCGTCCGGGTGCCGTGGCTACGGCGTTTGCAGCCACGTCTTTGGGCTTTCCCGCGGTGGACTCCTCCTCCACGGACAGGGGATCGACACGAATGGAAGATTCGTTGTGACCCTGGCCGATCTTCCATTCGTGCCATTCGTGTCCATCGCCCTTTCGACCC
>JAWLCG010000443.1:0-3500 GCA_041687295.1 Phycisphaerae bacterium
ACCTGGGGCAGTACGAGCCGGAGTTCCTGCACGGGCTGCTCAAGCAGATGCTGCTGATCCGCCGCTTCGAGGAGAAGGCCGGGCAGCTCTACGGCCTGCGGAAGATCGGCGGCTTCTGCCACCTCTACATCGGGCAGGAGGCCGTCGCCGTCGGCGCCATCGCCACCCTCGACCTGGCGAAAGACTACGTGCTGACGGCCTACCGCGACCATGGCCACGCCCTGGCGGTGGGCATGGACCCCAACAGCCTGATGGCCGAGCTGCTGGGCAAGGCCACCGGCTGCTCGCGCGGCAAGGGCGGCTCGATGCACATGTTCGACGCCGAGAAGCACTTTCTGGGCGGCAACGGCATCGTCGGGGCGCACATCCCCGTGGCCACCGGCGTGGGCCTGAGCCTGCGCTACCGCGAGATCGACGGCGTGGTGCTGTGCTTCTTCGGCGACGGGGCGATCCACCAGGGCAGCTTCCACGAGAGCCTCAACATGGCCCGCATCTGGGACCTGCCGGTGATCTACATCTGCGAGAACAACCAGTACGGCATGGGCACGTTCTACCAGCGGGTCTCGGCCGTGCACGACTTCAGCCGGATGGCCGGCAGCTACGACATCCCCGGCAAGCAGGTCAACGGCATGGACGTGCTGAGCGTCTACGAGGAGGTGGGCCAGGCCGTCGAGCGGGCCCGCGCCGAGCACTGCCCGGCCCTGCTGGAGATCCGCACCTACCGCTACCGGGGCCATTCGATGAGCGACCCGGCCAAGTACCGCACCCGCGAGGAGCTCGACAGCTACAAGGCCCAGGACCCCATCACGATCCTGCAGGCCGCCCTGGCCGAGGCCGACCTGCTCAGCGAAGAGCAGCTTAAGGCCATGGACGCCGAGGTCAAGGCCGCCGTCGCCGAGTCGGTGGAGTTCGCCGAGCAGAGCGACGAGCCGGCCCTGGAGAGCCGTTTCGAGGACGTACTGGCCTAACGGCCGACTGAGGGAAAGCCATGCCCGAGATCACCATGCGTGACGCCATCTACCAGGCCATGGACGAGGAGATGGCCCGCGACGAGCGCGTCTTCCTGATGGGCGAGGAAGTCGCCGAGTACCACGGCGCCTACAAGGTCAGCCAGGACCTGTGGGACAAGTACGGCTCGCGCCGCGTCATCGATACGCCCATCACCGAGGAGGGCTTCGCCGGCGTGGGCGTCGGCGCCGCCATCGCGGGCCTGAGGCCCATCGTCGAGTTCATGACCTTCAACTTCGCCATCCAGGCGCTCGACCAGATCATCAACAACGCAGCCAAGATGCTCCACATGTCCGGCGGGCAGCTCAACGTGCCGATGGTCTTCCGCGGCCCCAACGGCCCGGCCGAGTACCTCAGCAGCCAGCACTCCCAGGCCCTGCACGCCCAGTACGCCCACATTCCCGGCCTGAAGGTCGTCATGCCGGCCACGCCCTACGACGCCAAGGGCCTGCTCAAGACGGCCATCCGCGACGAGAACCCCGTCATCTTCATGGAGGCGGAGATGTCGTACGGCCTCAAGGGCGACGTGCCGCGCGAGGAGTACCTCATCCCCTTCGGCCAGGCCGATATCAAGCGCGAGGGCTCCGACGTGACCATCGTGACGATGGGCAAGCTGTTGTTCCTGGCCCAGCAGGCAGCCGAGGCCCTGGCCAAAGAGGGCGTCTCGGCCGAGATCGTCGACCTGCGGAGCCTCCGCCCGCTCGACGAAGAGACGATCTACAACTCCGTCGCCAAGACCAACCGCTGCGTCATCGTCGACGAGGCCTGGCCCGTCGCCAGCGTCGGCAGCCACATCGGCTGGCTGATCAGCCGAAATGCCTTTGACGACCTCGACGCGCCCGTCGAGCTGGTCTGCAGCGACGACGTGCCGATGCCCTACAACCACCGCCTCGAGCTGGCCGTGCAACCCTCGGTCGAGAAAATCGCCCGCGCGGCCAAGAAGGTGCTGTACCTCGAGGCGTAACCCGTAGGTCGGGTCGAGCGTCAGCGAGGCCCGGCGTCTTTGCTTCAGGGGGGCGGTCCGCTTCGGCGGGCACGCCCCGGGCGTCTGAACCCACGCCCGACGTGTACCGGGCCCCCCGGCCCGGGATGGACCCAGGAAACGGATGGAGAGCCATGGCTGAACTACTGCCCATGCTGGCGCTGTCGCCGACGATGGAGGAGGGGGTGCTGGTCAAGTGGAGCCTTGAGGAGGGCGCTGCGATCAGCTCGGGCGACGTGGTGTGCGAGGTCGAGACCGACAAGGCCGTCATGGAATACGAGGCCAGCGTCGAGGGCACGCTGCTCAAGCGGCTGGTGGAAGAGGGCTCGGCCGTCAAGGTCGGCAGCCCCATCGCCATCATCGGTGAGGCCGGCGAGGACATCAGCGACCTCGAAGCCCAAGCTGCCCAGCAGGGCGAAGGGGCTGCCCCGCCCAAGGCCCCCGAACAGGCCGAGCCCGCCGAGGAAGAGCCCGCCGAGGAAGAGCCCGCCGAGGAAGAGGCGGCCAAGGAAGAGCCTGCCGCGCCCCAGGCCGCGCCCGAGCGGACGGGCCCGGTGAAGGCCTCGCCGCTGGCCCGCCGCCTGGCCGAGGACGCCGGGCTCGACCTGCGGAGCCTCCAGGGCAGCGGGCCCGGCGGGCGGGTCGTCAAACGCGACATCGAGGCCGCCCGCGAAGCCGCGCCGGCCGCCCCGCCGGCCGAGAAGGGCCGACTCGCCGCCGCCGCCCCCCAGCCCCAGGCCGCCGCCGCGCCGGCCGCTGGGGCGCCGCTGCGCGACCAGAGCGTCCCCATCGGCCAGAAGCGCCGCATCATCGCCCAGCGACTCGCCGAGAGCAAGTTCTCCGCCCCGCACTACTACCTCACCATCGCCGCGGCCATGGACGAGCTGATGGCCCAGCGCAGCGCCCTCAACGCCCAGCGCCAGGCCAAGGGCCAGCCCAAGGTCTCCCTCAACGCCTTCCTCATCAAGCTCTCGGCCATGGCCATCGCCCGCCACCCAGCCGTCAACTCCACCTGGGAGGGCGAGACGATCACCACCCACGGCTCAGTCGACGTCGGCCTGGCCGTCGCGCTGGACGACGGGCTGATCACACCGGTCGTCCGCGACTGCGTGAGCAAGGGCATCGTCGCCATCGACGAGGAGATGACCGGCCTGATCGACCGCGCCCGCAGCGGAGGGCTCAAGCCCGAGCAGTTCACCGGGGCCACCTTCACGATCAGCAACCTGGGCACGTACGGCATCGAAAGCTTCACGGCCATCATCAACCCGCCCGGCTCGGCCATCCTGGCCATCGGGCAGATCGCCCGCACCCCCGTCGCCGGCGAGGGCGACGAGGTCCGCGTTGCCTCCGTAATGAAGGTGACCCTCTCGTGTGACCACCGCGTCATCGACGGCGCCGTCGGGGCCGCCTTCCTCCATGACCTCCGCGACATGCTCGAAACCCCGATGAAGGCGCTGTTTTGATTTTTGATTTTTGATTTCCGATTTTAGATTTGTGGGCGGCCGAGGGC
>JAWLCG010000444.1:0-3498 GCA_041687295.1 Phycisphaerae bacterium
GCCAGACCGGCCGCCGGGATCAACCCCCTTGAGCAAGGAGCAGTCTGGTGATTTTCCCGCAGCTTGATGCCGCTTTCCGTCTGAGCCGCCTGGCCGAGCCGACCGGGCCGGTGGACATGATTCTCGACACCGACACCTACAACGAGATCGACGACCAGTTCGCCCTGGCCTGGGCGGTGCTGTCCAGGCCGCAGCTGAATCTCCAGGCGGTCTACGCCGCGCCGTTCCACAACGGCCGGTCGAGCGGCCCCGGCGACGGCATGCTCAAGAGCTACGACGAGATCCAGCGCGTGCTGGAGCGCCTGAAGCCCGGCGACCTGCCGGTGCTCAAGGGCTCGACCGCCTGGCTCAGCGACGCCGACACCCCCGTCGTCAGCGACGCGGCCGAGGACCTCGTCCGCCGCGGCCTGGCCCAGCCCGCGGATCGGCCGCTGTACGTCGTCGCCATCGGCGCCATCACCAACGTCGCCTCGGCCCTGCTGATGGAGCCCAAGCTCGTCGAGAAGATCGTCGTCGTCTGGCTGGGCGGGCACCCGCACTACTGGCCCTCAACCAACGAGTTCAACCTCCGCCAGGACCTCCACGCCAGCCGGCTGATGTTCGACAGCGGCGTGAGCCTGGTCCAGGTGCCCTGCAAAAACGTGGCCGAGCTCATCAAGACCAGCGTGCCGGAGATGGAGGCGCTGCTGCGCGGCGTCTCGCCGATGGCCGACTACCTGCTGAACATCTTCACGCAGTACAAGCCCAAGGACCGGCAGGTCTGGACGAAGGAGATCTGGGACCTGGCGGCCGTGGCGTGGCTGATCGACCCGAAGTGGATGCCCTCGACGCTGACCCACAGCCCGCTGCTGACCAGCCACGCGACCTGGAGCTTCGACCGCCGCCGCCACCTGATCCGCGTCTGCGAAGACGCCCGGCGCGACGCCATCCTGGCCGACCTGATGCAGAAGCTCGCCAAGGCCTAGCCGGCCAGGCGATCCGAAAAACCCAACTCCGACTTCGCAAAAAAAACAACGTCGGGCAGAGCATGGCTGTGACACTCTGCCCGACGCGCTTTTGTCGCCATTGGGGGCGACGCTTGTCCGCTGCACGAACGTGCTGCCCGGGCCCAGGGGCCGGGGCGTTTATGCGGGGCTGACTTGCGCCGGCCGAGGCCGATGCCCTCCGTCAGCGCCCGCGGGGGATCCGATCAACTCTCAGGCGAATCGAGCGACTGGAGCAGCTCCACCAGGCTCTGCGGGCCGCTCTGCCGCTCGAAACAGGCGTCGAAGCCGCCACTGAGCAGCTCCGAGCCCAACTGGTCAGACTCGACCACCGCGACCACGGCCGCGGCCGCAAGATCCGCCTGCTGCTTGATGTTCCGGCAGATCGCCAGGGCCTCGCCGGGCCCACTCTGGGCGTCCAGCAGGACCACGTGCGGGCGGAACTGCCGGGCAATGATGCCGGCCTCGAAACCGTTGCCGACCTGGCGGAGCTCGAAGCGCCCGTCGTTCGCGACGGCTTGGGCGGCGGCTGGGGCGATGGCCGGGCCCACCGCCAGCACGCGACGAAGGCCGCTCTGGCCCTCGAGGGCGTCCAGCGGCATGCCATTGGCGCGCATGAAGTTCAGCAGCTCTTCCAGCGGAATCCGCCTGTCGCGGCTGCCGGGGATGCGGTAGCCGCGGAGCTGGCCGCTGTCGAACCACTTGCTGACCGTTCGCGGGGCCACGTGGCAAAGCCTGGCCACCTCGCCCGTCGTCAGCACTTCCTGTAGACCGCTCGTCATCATGCCTGACCCACTCGACCCGCGCCAGTGCGGCGCGTCTGGACACTACATCGACCAGCTGTGGCGCGGGTTTAGCTATTTCCGGGCCACCGACGGCGATGCGACCTCCACCCCCGGCCGCCGGGGAGGCTCCCTGGCCGACGGCGTTGTCGCGCGTGCAACAAGTTGCACGCCCTACAGTCCCTCCCACCCGATGAGAAGCCCCCGCTGTCAAGCGGGGGTCGTGCCGCCGTCGACGGCGATGCGACCTCCACCCCCGGCCGCCGGGGGGCTCCCTGGCCGCGCCCTTCGCGCAGAATTTACTTGACAACTCGCGAGGTCACGATATATTGAGTAATAAGACAGGAGGCAGCCCATGCAGACCACGAGCGAACCGAATCTGTTGCCGATGGAGGCCCTCTGCCAGGCGGCGGAGTGCCTGAAGGTGCTGGCCCACCCGGCCAGGCTTCGGATGATCGACATCCTCATGCAGGGCGAGTACGCCGTCCGCCAGATCGCCCAGCTGTGCGAGCTGCCCCCCCACCAGGCCTGCGAGCACCTGCGACTCATGCAGGGCCATGGCCTGCTGAGCAGCCAGCGTCGCGGCCGGGTGGTCTACTACCGCATCGCCTCGCCGAACCTCCCCGGCGTGCTGGAGTGCATCCGCAGGAACTGCGTCAAAGCGCCCGCGCCGCCGGTTTGAGGCAAGGATGGAGTGCCGCTTCGCGCCGGTCAGCGATCCCGCGTGCGACAGGTTGCACGCTCTACGGAACACGTAATGAACGAAGGACGAGTGACGACGAAGGCGACGGGGCACTGATAAGTGCGCACGCGAGACCCCCGGCTGCCGCCGGGGACGTTTGTAAGCCTAAGACCTGAGACTTCGACCTAAGACCCAGGACCTCAAGAAAATGGCTCAGAGCACTGGCACACGGATCGTTATCGTTGGTGGCGTGGCGGGCGGGGCGTCGGCGGCGGCGCGGGCGCGCCGGCTGTCGGAAGACGCCCAGATCACCCTCTTCGAGCGCGGGCAGTACATCAGCTTCGCCAACTGCGGCCTGCCCTACCACATCGGCGGGGCCATCGCCGAGCGCGAGCGTCTGCTCGTCCAGACGCCGGAGGGCATGAAGCTCCGCTACGGCATCGACGTCCGCACACGCTGCGAGGTGCTGGCGATCGACCGCCCCAGCAAGACGGTGCTTTACCGCGACCTGGCCAGCGGGCAGCAGGCCAGCCAGGCTTACGACAAGCTCATCCTCAGCCCCGGGGCCGAGCCGGTCCGCCCGCCGATCCCGGGGGCGGAGAATCCCCGCGTCCGCACGCTGCGCACCATGGCCGACATGGACGCGATCAAGAGCATCGTCGACGACGACAAGCCCGCCAACGCCGTGGTCGTCGGCGGCGGGTACATCGGGCTGGAGATGGCTGAGGCGCTGCGCCACCGGGGCGTCGGCGTGACGCTGGTCGAGCTGATGCCGCAGGTCTTCGGCCCCCTTGACGCCGAGATGGCCAGCCCCATCCACCAGCAACTGCAACTGCACGGGGTCGACCTGCGCCTGGGCACGAGCGTCACGGCCATCCACGAGCGCAGCGACGCCCCGGCCGCGGGGGCCGGCCCGCTGGGCGTGCACCTGAGCACCGGCGAATCGGTCGAGGCTGCCCTGGTGATTCTCGCCATCGGCGTGCGGCCGGAGGCCAAGCTCGCCCGCGAGGCGGGGCTGGAGATCGGCGCTACCGGCGGCATTCTCGTCGAC
>JAWLCG010000445.1:0-3480 GCA_041687295.1 Phycisphaerae bacterium
CGCCGCCGGGGCCCCCGTCGGTCCCATCGGAGTGCTGCGTCGCATTACGCCCTGGCGACCCGGGGCGGCCTTGGCTGCCGTCACCGCCCCGGCCCCCCGGCCCCCCGGGGCCGCCATGACCCCCCGCCCCGCCGTCGCCGCCCGGTCCGCCATGGCCGCTGTCGCCGCCCGCCCCACCGTCGCCGCCCCGGGCGAAGATCTCCAGGCCCTGCCCCCACGTCAGGACGACCGCCCGGTCCGCCTCGGGGGTCGAGAAGGACGCCTTCACCAGGGGCTGGTCGAAGAACCGCGACTTCAGGGGCGTTACGTTGACCGTCACGGCCGTCGCGTCCGCGCCGTCGGCGCCCCGCTCGCCGTCGCTGCCGCGCTGGCCGGGGGCCCCGTTGCCGCCATTGCCGCCCCGCGTGCCGTCCCCGCCGTCGCTGCCCGATCCGCCGTAGCGGTTGGATGCCAGCCCGGCCGAGCCGCCCCGGCCGCCGTAGCCGCGCTCGCCGTCCGAGCCGCCCTTGCCGCCGGCGCCGTCGCTGCCGGACCGGCCCGGCTGGGCCGAGAAGTCCATCGCCTCCAGACCCGAGAAGTCCGGGGGCACGACGAGGCCCTGCGAAAGGTTCGAGCCCCGCAGGTGGACGGTCCCCAAAAAGCCGCTTTCGGCCACCGTCAGCGGCTCCACCGGCCCGGTCACCAGCCGGCCGTCGGGGCCCAGCGTGCCGTGCGGGGACTCCATCACGAGCACCTCGCGGCCCATGTACTTGGCGGGCAGGGCCTGCGAGTCCGGCTGGTCCAGCCGGTGGGTGTAAAAGAATCGGTTGCCGCTGCAGCGGACCAGGGCCCGGTCCAGCAGCTGCGCCTGGCCGCCGCCGTACACGCAGAGGCCCTGGTCCACCGGCCGGCGGACAATCAGGAAGACCTCGGCCTCCTTGGGGTCGAACTGCGCAGCGGGACGGGCCATCCAGTTCGCCCGGTCCAGGACCAGCGGCGGGGCGCTCCGCATCCGGTCCGGGTCCAGCGGCGGCGTCGTCACCGGCGTGTCGGGCGGGATCACCACGTCGTCGGCCGGGTTGCGCGCGGCGTCCAGGGGCGCCAGCGTCAGCATGGCAACGGGCGCCTTCTCCTGACAGCCGAGCAGCATCAGCGCACAGCCGGCCAGCAGGGCCGCCGTCCTCAGGGGCCTTCTCATTGCTGCACCTGCCCTTCAGCCACGGCCACCTCGGGGGACTCGAAGATGGCCGCATCGACCAGCGTTCGCACCGACTCCTCTAATCCCTCGACCTGCGAAGGCTGCACCGGGACGCCCATCTCCAGCAGGTAGCGGCAGCAGAGCAGATTCCGCTCCTCCAGCCCCGGACGCATGGCCGAGGCCAGCACGGCGACGGCCTGGTCGAACACGCCCTGCGACAGCGAGGGCCGTAACTGCTGCGTCGTGTCGCCCAGCAGGGCGAAGCAGCGAAGGTCGATCTCGGCCGAGCGGCTCAGCTGATGCTCGAGGTCCTCGGCCAGCAGCGAGACGAGCAGGTCCGGGTCGCGCTGCTGCAGGAACAGGGCCACGCGTCCCTTGATCTCGAATTCCGGCCGCCCGATGCCGCATCCGAGCACCGCGTGGCAGTCCCCACCCAGGGCCTGGGCCACCAGCCCCGGATAGGCGGCGTCTGCCGAGGGCGGGCCCAGCGCCTCCAGACACCGCATGTACAGGTCGACGAGGTAGGCGGCGTCCTCGCCGGTCTCCTCGTCCACGCGCGGCAGCACGCGCTGGCAGTAGCGGGCCACGACGAGCGGATCCTCCCGCAGCAGAGCGGCTGCGTGTTGCCGAACGGCCAGCGAGGGCCGAAGCAGGCACGAGCCGATGGCCTCGCGGACCGCGGCGACCAGGGCCGGCTGGGCCTGGACAGCCTGGGCCTGCTTGAGGTGGCCCAGGTATCGCAGATGCTGCTGGAGCCGCTGGACCGGCTCGGTGCGGGCCATGGCGGTCACCGCCACGAGGTGCTGGGCCAGCAGCACCGGGTCATACTCGATCAGCGTTCCATAGAGCGCCTCTCGCTGCGGCTGGCCGATCTGCCCGAGCCGGCCGAACAGCAGGCCGAACGCCTCCGCGCGGGCAGCGGCGAAGCCCGTCGCCGACGCCGACGCGCCCGGCGGCTTGACACCGGAGGCTGCGTCCGCCTTCGGCAGGACGCTGGCCAGGTGGACGTAATCTTCGTCCAGGGGCTGGGCCTTGTCGCCCATGCGCTGGGACAGAGCGGCGAACATGGCCACGGGCGCGTACTCGCCCAGGATCAGCCGAACGCGCTTGCGCACCGGGGCCGAGGGGCTCCACATCAGGCCCAGCAGCCGTTGCACGTTCTCGTGGTAGACCGCCGTGGGCTCGCCGGTGGCCGGGTCCTGGTGAGCGGCCGTCTTGAACTGCTGGTAGTTCCACTCCAGGATCTCCAGCAGCGTCTTGTCGTCCGTGCGGCGGTGGCCGCCAACCGGCAGCAGGTCCACGATGGAGACGTAGTCCTTCAGCCGAAACTCGTAGAACCGGATGAACCTCTCGATGTCCCCGCGGTAGCTCTGGCCGCCCCGGCCGTCACGGAGATCACTGGACATGGTGGCGATCTTGAGCAGCACCTTCTGGCGCAGGGCCGGGTCGGCCGACAGCCTGTCAACCCGGCTCGACAGCGCATCCAGGGCGGCGGTAGAGACCCAGTAGCCCTCGTCCCGGCTCAGGGGGTTCTCCGCCAGGACCTCCACGAAGTACGCCACCTCCTCGGCCGGCGCGACAGCGCCATACAGCAGCACCGCCCAGGCCCGCAGGCGGTGTCTCTCACGTGCGCCCGAGCGGGTGGACGGGCTGCGGTACTCGGCCCGCAGCAACTCGGCCAACGACCCGTGCCAGGCCGGCCGGCTCTGGCGGTAGTCGAAGTGATGGTCGTAGAAGGCCATCGTCCGCAGGGCCTCGACGCGCCAGGGCGCCTCGAACACCGCCTCGGGGGGCGACGTCGCCTCGGGACCGCGGTCGAAGTAGACCAGCAGCTTCTGGAAGTTCTCCTGGGCGGCCTCGGGCCTGACCTCCTGCCGCATCTGCACCAGCTGCGAGGCCGAGGGGGCGCAGCCCACCAGCGTGCACAGCACGGCCAGCGGTGCGATCTGTACGAGAAGCCGTCTCATAAAAGGCCTCCGGACAGGGCCCAGGCGTTCAGCCGGCAGGCCTGTCGATGCTAAGTAGGTTGTTGCCCCAATAGATAGGTCAAACTATGGACCCTGGGCCGACTTCTGTCAATACAGACACTCCGCCCAAACAATCGGTGAGAGAAAATCCCCCTCGAGCCCTGCCCCAAGCCCACAGGATCGCCCTCCGCGGGCATTCGTGGCCGGGTGCCGTGGCTACGGCGTTTGTAGCCACGTCTTGGGGCGCCTGCTCGTCAGTCGTACCAACCAATGGAGGCCCAGGGCGCGAGCGAAGTATGGAGTGCGGCGGCCTTGACGCCGCTTTGGCTGGCTTGG
>JAWLCG010000446.1:0-3472 GCA_041687295.1 Phycisphaerae bacterium
GCCACGTCTTGGGGGGCTGCGGCGAAGACCCAGCCAAAGCGGCGTCGTTGCCGCCGCGCTCCATACTGCGCAGGTGCCGTGGCTCGGCCCCCTACGGCCCCTGCCGTATTGCGGCGTTACCGGCGAGCGGATATGGGGTTTCAATAGATGGACATCCCCAGCCCGACGGGTCGGGGGTCGAGAGAACCGTAGAAGGAGCCCGACGACCATGCAATGGATCCGCACCGCCCTGCTGGGCCTGGCCTGTCTGACGAGCGCGACGCTCGCCGCCGGCCAGGACTTCCTCTGGATCGAAGCCGAGCAGCCCACCGAGGCCAACATCGACGCCAACCTCAGCGGCTGGGGCAAGCCCGAACGGCTCAGCGAGGGCCGGTGGCTCAGCGTGACGCTCAGCCCCCAGCAGGTCAGCCAGGAGCTGCCCGCCGGCGGGGCGGTCTTCCGCTACGCCTTCACCGTCGAGCAGCCCGGCGACTTCGAGGTGTGGAACCGCGTGGGCTTCGAGTTCGTCCGCTCGCCCTTCGAGTGGCGGATCGACGGGGGCGACTGGCAGACGGTCCGCCCGCGCGAGCAGCTCACCACCGACCTGGAGGAGCTGGACTTCTGGCTGGAGATCGGCTGGCTGCGGATGGGCCAGGCCAACCTCACCGCCGGCGAGCACACGCTGGAGATCCGCCTGCCCGCCCCGGCCACCGAGCGTAACGGCCAGGCCGTGCCGGACAACCTCCGCTACGCCTCCGACGCCCTGTGCCTCTACCGCGGCGAATGGACGCCCAACGGCCGACACCGCCCCGACGCGGAATGGCGCACGGAGGAAGACCTCCAGGCCGAGCGGCAGGTCTTCGAGATGCCCGGGCCCGCCGAGCCCGGCCAGCGCGTCTCGACGGCGCTGACGGGCCTGTGGCAGTACGCCCGCTTCGACGAGACCGGCCCCGTCCAGGGCCGCACCGAGCCCATCGCCGACCAGCCGGCGCCCGGGACGCTGCACTGGTCGAGCATCGCCGTCCCCGGCGACCGCAACGTGCTCAAGCCGGAGATGGCCTTCAACCACCGCTTCTTCTACCGCACCCGCGTGGCCGTGCCCGCCGAGCTGGCCGGCCGAACCTTCCTGCTGGAGATCCCCAGCAGCAACCTGATGGCCACCGTCTTCGTCAACGGCCAGCCAGTGGGCTTCGCCGACCTGCCCATCTCGCCCAGCACGCACGACATCACCTCGGCCCTTCGGCCCGGCGAGGTCAACGAGATCTGGATCGGCATCAAGGACTACTATTACGCCATCGCCGGCGAGGGCGAGGACAACGCCCGCTTCACCTTCAACGTGCCCGTGTCGCTGATGCACTCCAACCAGGGCACGACGATGAAGTACGACTACCCTGTCAAGGGCCAGGATCAGGTCGGCCTGCTCGACGAGGTGACCCTGACGGCCGTCGGCGAGGCCTACGTCTCCGACGTGTTCGCCATCCCGTCGGTCGCCGACCGCACGCTGACGCTGGAGATCACGCTGACCAACCCGACCGACGCAGCCGTCACCGTCGAGCTGGCCAACGAGGTCGTGCCCCTCGAGGGCGGCGCGGCCGAGAAGACCTTCGAGCCCACCGGCGTCACCGTCCCGGCCAACGGCAGCGAGACCGTCACCGTCCGCGAGGAGTGGAAAAGCCCCCGCCTGTGGTGGCCCGACAGCCCGGTGCAGTACCACGCCGTCACCCGGCTGAGCCGCGACGGCGAGCCGCTGGACGAGGCCCTGACGAAGTTCGGCTTCCGCACCTGGGAGATCGTGGGGACGAAGTGGCACCTCAACGGCGTGCCGCAGCAGTTCCACGCCGACCTGACCTACTACGGCGCCCCCGCCGGGGCCGACCTGGACGCCATCGTCCGCACCTGGCGCAAGCATGGCCAGAACATGTTCCGCTACCGCTTCCAGCACAGCTGGGGCGGCATGACGCCGCGCGAGGCGATGGACTTCTACGACCGCGTGGGCATGCCCGTGCGGCGCAACGCGAGCACCTTCGACGGCCAGCACGCCAGCTACGCCCTGGCCCTGCGGGTCGACGGGCAGAAGGTCGCCAACAAGCCGCTGTTCGACAACTGGCGGCGGCAGATGGTGGCCCGCGCCAAGGCCTGGCGCAACCACCCCAGCATCTTCGTCTGGGAGATGGACAACGAGATCGTCTACATCAACGCCCGCAACCTGGGCAACCTCGACGTCGTCGAGCCCGAGTTCACCGAGGCCGCCCGCCAGCTGGCCGAGTTGGACCCCACCCGCGGCCAGATGATCGCCGGTGGCCGGGCGCTGACCGACAAGAGCCTGCCCGTCTACGGCGGGCACTACCACGAGACCGCCCTCCGCGACTACCCCGACCAGGCCTACACCTTCGACAAGGCCAGCCGCACCACCGACCACAAGGTCTGGCCCATGAGCCTGGACGACAAGCCGATCTTCCTCAGCGAGACCTACTTCGCCCACGGCTGGGACCCGGGGCGCTTCAGCGCCGTCGGCGGTGAGGCCGCCTTCCTCGGCCGGGCCGACACCATCGAGGGCCACACCCGCTTCGCCACCATGCTCAGCGAGGGCTACCGCTGGATGGGCATGGCGGCGTACCACTTCTGGTTCAGCAACTACGGCGACCACTACAACGCCTGGCAGCCCATCGCCGCCCTGGTCCGCCAGTGGAACTGGGCGTTCGCCTCCGACAGCCGCGTCGAGCGGACCGTCAAGGTCTTCAACGAGACCCGCGACGGCCTGCCGATCACCTTCAACTGGCTGCTGACCCTCGACGGCCAGACCATCGCCCGCGAAGGGGCGACCATGACCATCCCGGCGGGCTACGCCCACGAGGTGACGGTCTTCCTGGACATCCCGCCGGTGCAGCAGGACACCGCCGGCGAGTGGGTGCTGATCTGCTCGCGGGGCGGCAACGAGGTGTTCCGCGCCGTCAAGCCCTTCCGCGTGATCGTCACCGAGGGCCGGGCCAACCCGCAGGTGGCCGCCGGCGCCATCCAGGTGCTCGACCCCAGCGGCAAGGTGGCCGATCGGCTGCAGGCGCGGGGCATCCCCTTCACGTCCGTCGCCGGCCTGGGCGACCTGCCCGAGGAGTTCGCCGTGCTGATCGTCGGGCCCGACGCCGTCGAGGGCCCGCTGGCGACCGACCCGGTCTGGACGAACCTCGCCGCCAAGGGCCATCGCGTCGTCGTGCTCGACCAGAGCACCCCCCTGCACTACCAGGCCGTGCCCGCCGACTTCGAGGTGACCGACTACGTCGGGCGGATCGCCTTCAGCGAGAACCTCCAGCACCCGGTCTTCGCCGGCCTGGTGCAGGATGACTTCTTCACCTGGTCGGACGACCACATCGTGTACCGCAACGTCTACCGCAAGGCCACGCGGTCAGCGCGGTCGCTGGCCCACTGCGACGACTACCTCGGTTGCTCGGCCATCGCCGAGTGCCCCGTCGAGGACGGCCTGCTGGTGCTCTGCCAG
>JAWLCG010000447.1:0-3461 GCA_041687295.1 Phycisphaerae bacterium
GCGATCGGCGGACCGCCCTTTTGGAGTGCGGCGAGCCATCGCCGCTTTGGCTCGATGGCGACCCAAGCCAAAGCGGCGATTGCATCGCCGCACTCCATACTGCGCTCGCGCCCTGGGGCTCCATCGGTTGGTGCGACTGACGAGTCGGCGCCTCAAGACGTGGCTACGAACGCCGTAGCCACGGCACCCGGCCGGCCCTTGGACTTGTGTAGATATGACAGGAATGCCACCCGTGGGCATCGTGGCCAGGCCGTTGATCCGAGGCACAGCGCACCCGCAGGTCGGGGCGCACGACGCTCCAGGGCCCGCGCCTTTGCCCGGCCCGCGCGGGGGCGGGGAGGGTTTAATCGGCCGAGGGCCTCTGCGCCGCCGGCCGAGTGGCTCGACGCGCGGGGCCAGATGGGAGCCAACGATGGGACGTGCGATCGGAGCTCTGGCCCTGGCGGCAGGCCTGTGGACGGCGCTGGCGGGGGCGGGGACGGTGTGGGTCGAGGGCGAGTCGGCCACGCAGCACACGATGTTCCGCCACGCCTGGTACGACCAGGTCGACCGCGACGCACTGTCGGGCGGCGAGTGGCTGGGCCACTTCCACGCCGAGCGCGACGGCTGGGCCGAGTACGCCCTCGACGTGCCCGAGGCGGGCCAGTACGCCTTCTGGGTGCGGACCAATCCGGTCGCCACGCGCCTGAGCTACCAACTCAACGACGGGCCCTGGACGCCCGTCGCGACCGGCGAGGCGATCGAGAGGCGCAACATCGCCGTCGACGGCCACGTGGACCTCCGCTTCATCGGGTGGGTGCAGGTCGGCACGCTGGAGCTGCCCGCCGGGGCGGCGACGATCCGCTTCCGCTGCCACAGCGACAACGCCAATCACGGCGGCATCGACGCATTCGTCCTGACGACCGAGCGGTTCCGCCCGCACGGCACGGCCCGGCCGGGCGAGCCGGCCACCGACGTCGCCGCCATCGACCCGACGAAGACCTGGGCCTTCGACCCGCCCGAGGACGCCTTCACCGACGAGGCGCTGCTGGACCTGCGCTACCTCAACGAGCCAACCGCCGGGCAGAGCGGCTTTATCCGCCTCAGCGAGGACGGCAACAGCTTCGTCCGCGGCGACGGCGAGCCGATCCGCTTCTGGGCGGTCGGCAGCGGGGGCTACGAGGACCGCAGCCTCGCGGATCTCCGCCGGCACGGGCGGTTCCTGGCCAAGCTCGGCGTCAACGTCGTCCGCATCGACGCCTCCTGCTACGTCGCCACCGAAGGCGCCGCCATCACCGACGTCGATGCCGCCGCCATCGACACCGTCCACCGCGCAGTGGCCGCCATGCGCGACGAGGGCATCTACCTCGTGATCACCCCCTACTGGGCCCACGTGCAGGCCCCGGCCAGTTGGGGCCTGGAGGACTACGCGGGCCAGCAGCCCTGGGGGCTGCTGTTCTTCAACGAAAGGCTCCAGAACGCCTACAAGACCTGGATGCGCGAGCTCTACACCCGCCCCAACCCCCACACGGGCCTGGCCCTGAAGGACGACCCCGCCGTCGCCATCATCCAGGTGCAGAACGAGGACAGCCTACTGTTCTGGACCACCCAGGGCATCCACGGCGCCCAGAAGCGCACGCTGATGCATCGCTACGGCCAGTGGCTCATCGGCCGTTACGGCTCGCTGGACAAGGCCCGCGACGCCTGGCAGGGCCAGGGCCATCCTGAGGACGACTTCACTCACGGGCTGGTGGGCATCTTCAACATCTGGCACATGACCCAGCCCCAGAGCGGGGGCATGGACCGGCGCATCAGCGACGAGCTGCACTTCTTCGCCTGGCTGGGGCGGACGTTCTACGCCGACATGGCCCGCTTCTACCGCGACGAGCTGGGCTGCGGGCAGCTCATCAACGCCACCAACTGGCGGGCCGGCGACGTCGTGCTGCTCAATGACGCCGAACGCTGGACCTACGCCGCCACCGACGTGGTGGCCGCCAACAAGTACTACGGCGACGTCCACGTCGGCGAGAATCGCGGCTACCGCATCGACCCGGGCCACTACTTCGCCAGCACCAGCGCCCTGCGCAACCCGACGGCCCTGCCGACTAACTGCAAGCAGATCAAGGGTCGGCCCATGATCCTCACCGAGAGCAGCTGGGTCAGCCCCATGCGCTACCAGAGCGAGGGACCGTTTCTCTCGGCCATCTACCAGTCGCTCAGCGGCGTGGACGGGCTGTTCTGGTCGGCCACCAGCGAGATCACCTGGGAGCGCGACCCCCGGCGGCTGTTCTGGCCGGTGGTCGAGGGCGAGGATGGCTACGCGCTGTCCAAGTGGTCCATCGCCACGCCCTCGCTGATGGGCATGTTCCCCGCCAACGCCCTGCTCTACCGCCTGGGCTACGTGCAGGCCGGCGAGCCCGTCGTCGTCGAGCCGCGGCGCCTGGAGGACCTCTGGGCCCGCAAGGTGCCCATCATCAGCGAGGCGGGCAGCTACGATCCCAACCGCGACGCGGGCGACTTCGCCGCGGCCAGCCCCGTCAAGCAGGAGCTCGACCGCCTGGCCTTCCTGGCCGGGCCCGTCCTGGTCGAGCCCGGCGGCGACCCGGCCAACACCCGCGTGGCCGACCTGAGCGGCCTGGTCGACGCCGACGCCCGGCGGGTCCGCAGCAACACCGGGCAGATCCTGATGGACGCCTCGGCCGGTGTGTGCACGCTCAACGCCCCTAAGGCCCAGGGCGTGGCCGGCTTCCTGGCCGAGGCCGGCGGTCGCTTCGCGATGGACGACGTGACGGTCGAGTCGGCCAACGAGTACGCCACCCTCCAGGTCGTCGCGATGGACGATCGGCCCATCCGCCAGTCCGCCCGGCTGCTGGTGCAGGTGGGCACGACGGCCCGGCTGACGAACTGGGCCGTCCGCGACGCCACGTTCAAGGCCAACGGCGACACGCTCCAGGGCCAGCAGATCGTCACCACCGGCCGGCCGCCGTGGCGGGTGGAGAACACCCAGGTGACCCTCCGCGTGGCCAACGGGACCCTCACGCAGGCCGTCCGGCTCGATGAGGCCGGCTATCCCGCCCAGGCCGTCCCCGTCCGCCGAGAGGGCGACACGCTCGTCATCGAGCTGCCCGCCAACACGATGTACCTTCTCCTGCAGTAATCCACGTTCCGCCGGGGCTGGAATTTGGGGAAATTCCGGCCCCGGCCTGACCGTACCTGTCGTACCCCCAGGCTACGCTGTTCCTGTGGCCACGGACGCCGCGGGATGGCCCATCGGGGCCCGCGCGCATAAGTTAGGGTTAAGTTTGTAATTGCTATGTAGGACATAGCGATTGTGGACTTGCGGATGCAGGGGGCCTGCCTGATGATTTTCGCCTACATTGGATTTCGAAGTGTTACTCGGGCGGACGTTTGGGGCGCGGCGGTCCCGCTCGGCCCCGCCGCAGTCAAGGGGCCGGTTGTGTGTGCACTGGTCAGAAATGAAC
>JAWLCG010000448.1:0-3441 GCA_041687295.1 Phycisphaerae bacterium
GCATCCTTTCGGTCAGATGCCCCATCATCGCATGGATCACCCGCTCGCGCAACCCGAACGGGCGCCTAACAGCGCGCGAAAATCACCCGGGGTGCGTATTAGTGGTACAGAGAGAAGAAGCACCGATGTATTGAGAGTTTCAGAGAAAGACGGGCGCCATTGATGCTGCGGAGCGCCCATGCAGCGTCGAGTCTCCAACGGGCGCCCCACCCGCGATGCCCACGGAAGGCATTCCGTGGGCTTGGGCAGACGGCGCCGAGGCACCCAAAGACGCCCTCGCCTCCTCCGACCCGAGAAACGCCACGATCTCCGACGCATTAACGCATTAACCCATTAACGCATTAACGCATCAACGCCTACACCCGCAGGATGCCGGCGAGTTCCTGGAGGTGGCTGGGCAGGTCCTGCCAGACCTCGACGAGGTCCTGCTCGGTGAGGTTGGCTCGGGCGACCATGGCCGGCTCGGTGACCTGATGGCTGGCGGTGAGGCGGAAGCCCTCGGCCAGGTGGCCGGCGAGCGTATCGGCCAGGAACAGGATACGGCAGAGGTCGGCGTCGCGGCCCTGTTCGTCGGTCCAGCTGTGGTGGCCGACGATCGTGCCGATGAGCTCCTCGGGGAATCGCCACCGCTGGGCCAGGCGGGCGCCCGCGTCCCAGTGGTTCATGCCCATGATCTCCAGTTCGACGACGGGCCAGCGCTGCTCGCTGGTCGAGCAGATCTGCACGACCTGGACGAAGTCGTGCGGCACGACCTGGGCGGCCGCCAGCAGGCCCAGATCGTGGATCAGCCCGGCCATGAAGATTTCGTCCAGCCGCGGCATGCCCGCGCGCTGGGCCAGGTTCCGGGCGCCGGCGCTGACGGCCAGGCAGTGCATCCACAGGTCGCGCCCGCTGTAGGGCCCGGCGAGCTTGACGTTGCGGAAGAGCTGCTCGACGCTGGCGGCGACCGCGAGGTTCTTGACGGCCGTCACACCCAGGAGGATGACGGCCTTCTCGAGACTGGCCACCTTGCCCGGCAGGCCGTAGTAGGCGCTGTTGACCAGCTTGAGCAGCCGGGCCGACAGGACGGGGTCCGCCTTGATGACGCGGTGCAGATCGGCGGCGCTGGCGGTGCGGCTCTCGACCAGCTCGTTGATCTGGAAGACCACCTGGGGCAGCGTCATCAGCCGGTCGATGTCGTCAATTCGTTGGGCTAGCATGAGTGCAACCTAATATGTATTGAGCTTGATCCGGTACGCAGGATCCAGGTCCATCTCCGCCAGGGCGGCTGCGATCCGCTCGCCGGCCCGCCCGTCGCCGAAGCGGCACGGGGCCGACCGGAGCCGCTGCGCCTCGTCGGGCCGATCGAGAATTCCGGTCAGGGCCGCCGCGATGGCCGCCCGGCCGCCGGCCACGTGCACCACGTTGTCCGAGTGCTCGCGTCCGTGCTGACGGCGGCCCACGTCGATCACGACGGCGTCGACGGCGGCCGACTCGACCATGCCGGCCGAGCTGTTGCCCACCAGGGCGACGGCCTGGCGCAGCAGGGCCAGGAACACGGGGCGGTCCACTGTGGGCACTATCGGCCAGTTTTTCTCGCGACTGAACTGCTGCCACATTTGCCAGATCGCCCCGGCCCCCGGATCGGCGTTGGGCCCGACCAGCAGGGCCCGCAGGCCGGCGTCGGCGACGGCCCCGGCCAGGGCAGCGGCCTGGGCCGCCTCGCCGGCCTCGCCCAGACCGGCCGGGTGCAGCAGGACCACCGCGAAGGGCTCGTCCGGCCCCAGTCCGACGGCCTCGCGAGCGGCCGACGCCTCGGCCAGGCCACCGGCCAGCACCGCGTCCAGGGCGGGCGAGCCGACCACACGGATGCGGCCAGCCGGCTCGCCGAGCCGCTCGATCCGCTCAGCCGACGCCGCCGTGGCCGGCAGGTGCAGGTGCGCCAGCTTCGTAATCGCGTGGCGGCAGGCGTCGTCGAACTCGCCGGCCGCCCGGTCGCCGCCGTGAACGTGGGCCAGCCACCGTCGGCCCGCGACGGCCGTCACCGCGGCCGAGAGCGTCTCGATCCGGTCGCCCAGCACCAGCAGGATGTCAATGGCCGACCGGTCCATCGCCTCAGCCAGGCCGCCGGCCAGCCGGGCCAGGTCGGCCGGCGCCACCTCGGGCCGCCCCTGCGGGCCCAGGGCCGGGTCGAACAGGTCCACCGCCTCGACGGGCCAGCCGCCGGCCCGGACGGCCTCGATCGTTCGCCCACAGCCGGCCAGCAGGTGCGTGCCCGTCGCCAGCACCGTCAGGTTCAGCGCCTCGTGGGCGGCGATGGCCCGGGCCACCGGCTCGAGCAGCCACCAGTCCTGCCGACCGCTGGTCAGCAGGCCGATCCGCCGGGTTGTCGCCTGTGCGTTCATCGCAGCATGTCCGGCCTGAGGGTGGTGTCGGGGGGAATCTCCACCGCCGCCGTCCGCCCGACCAGCTCGTCGATCCGCCCCGGCTCGATGCCGCCACCGGGGCGCTTCACCGTCAGCATGGCCCGCTCGATCCGCGTGCCCGCGGCGATCCGCTCGTTCGAGACCACGCTGGACCGCGCCACCGCCCGCACGTCGCGCTCGATGGCCAGCACGCGCTTGTGCCCGTCGCCCAGGGCCGCTCGCAACGACGGCTCGAGGGCGGCCTCGTCCAGCTCGCCGGGCCGGGCCGACCGGGCGGCCGAGACGTACTCGGCCAGCTCCGCGGGCTCGAGGCTCATCGCGTGGTCGGGCCCGGGGCGGCGGCGGTCGAGCGTGAGGTGTTTCTCCAGCACGCACGCGCCCGCCGCTGCCGCCAGGGCCCCGGTCTGCGTCTCGGTCGTGTGGTCGCTGTAGCCGATGGGCCCGGGGACCAGCCGGGCCAGCTCGGCCATCGCCCGCAGGTTCGCCTGGGCCAGCGGCGTCGGGTAGCTGCTGACGCAGTGCAGCAGGGCCAGGTCGCGACAGCCGGCCGCCGCCAGCGTCGCTGCCGCCGACCGCACCTCCGCCAGCGTCGCCGCCCCGGTCGACAGCAGCACGGGCCGGCCCGACCGCCCCGCCGCCATCAAAAGCGGCGTGTTCGTCACGTCGGGGCTGGCGAGCTTGATGGCCGGCACACGCAAGGCCACCAGCATCGCCAGGTCCTCCGGGCCGAAGGGCGTGGCCAGCATCGTGATGCCGACCTGCTCCGCCCGGCGGGCCAGGGCCGCGAAGGTCTCCGCCGAAAGCTCGAGTCGCTCGAGCATCGCCCGCTGGCTGGCCGCCTGCTGGTAGGCCGCCCCGGGGGCCGACTCCGTCGTCAGCCGACGCGCTGAAAAGGCCTGGAACTTCACCGCATCGGCCCCGGCCTCGGCCGCCGCCTCGACCAGGGCCCTCGCCGCCGCCGCATCGCCATCGTGGTTGACGCCGGCCTCGGCGATGACGTACACCGGCCGGCCACGCCCCACGAGGCGCGGGCCGA
>JAWLCG010000449.1:0-3435 GCA_041687295.1 Phycisphaerae bacterium
GCACGGCCCGCCGCGGTGGCGCCTGGCGCCCTCGACGGCGGGCGGTGCCCGCCCTACGGGTTACTCCGTCACCAGCAGCTCGTGCGTGCCGGCGGAGATGTCGACGACGAGTCGGCCATTCTCGCGCTTGGGCTGGACGGGCTGACCGTTGCGGGTGAGCGTCGCGTGCGGATGGGCCGGGGGCAGGCTCACGCGTCCGGCGACGGGGGTCTGCACGGTCAGGGCGAACTGGCCGGCGGCGCGGTTCCATCGCACGGCCACGGGGCCCTGGGGCGTGGGCACCTGGCCGGCCGCCCAGCTCAGGTCGCAGGGGCGCGGCTCGATGAGGACGCGGGCGAAGCCCGGCTCGGCTGGCTGAACGCCCAGCACGTGGGCGCCCAGCGAGTACACCGGCCCGGCCGACCAGCCGTGGCAGTAGCTGCCGGGGGAGTGTGTCCTCGGCCAGCTGGTGGCGAAGTGCTCCCAGAAGGTCGTCGCGCCGCGGTCGAGCATGTCGCCCCAGTAGCGGCGGATGTAGTCCAGGGCGGCCTGCTCCTGGCCGTAGGCGTAGCCGCCCTCGACGAGGAACAGCCCCTGGAACGGGCAGCCCAGGTCGTTGACGGCCGGCGAGAGGGTGGCCTGGGCCAGGGCGACGCCCTCGGCCTCGTTCAGCAGGCCCGCCCAGAGCAGGTAGCCGTTGTCGGCCTGGCTGGCGCGGGCGCCCTGCTTGTGCGGGTGGGCCTGGCACAGGCCCTGCTCGTCGATCATGGTGGTGCGGATGGCCTGGGCCATCAGGTCGGCGGCGTCGTCGTAGCGTTGGGCGGCCTGCGGGCCATCGACCTCGGCCACCAGCTGGGCCCCGCGGCGCAGCAGGACGTAGAAGGGCATGACCTCCCACGCGCTGTAATGGGTCTTCTCATGGGCCGACCAGGTCGCGAAGTCGCCGCCCTTGTTCGGTCGGCCGATCAGGTGCGGCTCGTTCGTCTCGACCTCGCCGGCCGACCAGTCCAGCAGCCTGCGGAACCGCGGCCAGAGCTCGTCGAGGAAAGGCCGATCGGCGTTGAGCCGCCAGTGGTCGAGGAATGCCAGCCCGAAGTGCGCCGACCACGACGCGTAGAACCCGTGGCACCCGCGGTAGGGGCCATAGGGCGGCAGGGCCCCCGCGTCGTACTGCAGGGCGAACATCTGCCGCAGCGTCTTGCGGTTGAGCCGGCCGTCGCCGAAGGCGTACTGGGCGATGAGGTTCTCCGCGGCCACGTCGCCGCCGTAGATCGTCCGCTCGCGCCACGGGCAGTCGACGAAGTGGTCGAGCATGCTGATGTGGATGGTGTAGCGACCGACGTCCCAGATGCGGTTGAGCCGCGCGTCCGAGCAGGCGAACTGCCCGACGTACTCGACGGGGTAGGTGTCCATCTTCACCGAGACGCGGGCGATCTCGATCCGCTCGGGCGCCTCGGCGAACAGCAGCTTCATGTAGCGGAAGGTGCGGCGGTTGAAGGCCTGCAGCGTCTGCGGGCCGCCGCGGAGGATGAAGCGGTCCACCCGCACCATGTGCAGGTCCTCGCCGTAGAGCACGTCGATGACCCCGCCGGGGCCCGAGTGGATCTCGATCTCGGGGTAGCCCGTGACGTCTCGGCCGAAGTCGAGGATGATCGACGGGCTGAAGTCGTCGTGGGTCTTGGTGATCTCGGCGAACTTCTCGCCGCCGAAGGCGGGGTTGTCGGGCACCAGGCGCCGGTTGTGGTAGATCTCGCAGTCCTCGCGCCAGGAATAGGTGACGGAGGCTGACTCCGACCAGCTGTTCTCGGGGTAGACGCGCGGGCCGTCGAGGAAGGGGATCTCGCGCTCGATCAGCTGGCCGTAGGCGCCCGGCGGCGTGCCCAGCTCGGCCGCCTGCAGCCAATCGCCGTCGTCGAAGCCTGCCTCGCGCCAGCCGGGCAGCTCTTTGCGCGAGTCGTAGTGCTCCTTGTAGTCGGCGTAGAGGGTGCAGTTGATGGGCGCGTCGGGGTCCCACTCGGGGGCCTGGATGACCCGCCAGGCCGCGTTGGTGGCCAGCAGGGGCGTGTCGGCGTCGTCGCGCAGCTCGACCAGCAGGCCGGGCGGGCCCCAGTTCTGGCCGATGATGCCGGCCGGCTCGTCGCTGTAGTGGTAGGCGGTGACGGCCACCACGTTGACGCCGGGGCGCAGCTGCGCGGTCACGTCGTGCACGTCGTAGTAGTAGAACGACGGATCGGCCGGGTTGGGCCCCCGGCCCACGTATTGGCCGTTGACGTGCAGCGTGTAGAGCTGCCCGGCCGTGATGGCCAGCCGCGCCCGGCCCGGGACGGCCTGCAGCGTGAACTCCCGGCGGGCGTGAAGGTAGAAATTGCTCGGCCGGCTCGGGGCCGGGTGCCAGATCCACTGCGCGGTCCAGTCCATCACTTCGCTCCAGGGCTGCACGCGCCGGGCGAGCGTCAGCACCCACTGACCCGCCGCCCGGCGTCCCAGCCGTATAGCCGACCGCGCCGGGGATGTCCAGTTGAATAGGCGACAAATCGGCCCGGGGACCGGCGGGCCCGCTACGCCGGCTCGGGCCGAACGCGCCGGCCGGTGCCGCCCAACGCGGGCTCGAATCGCTCGATGCGGCCCTGGCGGGGCGGGGCGGCCTCGACGCCGGGGCGGTGGATCTGGAAGACCGAGCCGATGACGATGTGGGCGTCGTGGTCGTCGGCGACGATCTCGTTCGATCGGCGGTTGTAGCGGGGGTGGTGCAGCTCCTGGTAGGGCCCGGGGCTGCCCTGCAGGACGTCGGCGTAGCGGGTGGAGCAGGCGGCGTAGACCCGCCCGGCGTCGGCGGGGTCCTCGGCGACGCCGCAGACCCAGTGGTCCAGGTCGCGCCCGAAGTGGACGCTGCCGGTGTAGCGGAAGAGCACCACGGCGTCGCGGTCGATCAGGGGCGTCAGGCCGGCCACGTCGGTGACCTCGCCGTGCCAGGTGAAGCTGGGGGCTGGGCCATCGCCCGCCAGCTCGCGCAGCAGCGTCTGGAGGGTGTCGGCCAGCAGGTCGGGTCGGCCCTCGTAGTGGCGCGTGGTTCCCGCGCAGGGGTCCAGGAAGTCCAGGGTGTGGGGGATCTGCCGCAAGGCCCGCGACCAGCGGGCCAGGCTCGGCGATCGGCCCGTCAGGGCGGTGTAGGCGTTGGCTGTGGCGTACAGGAAACAGGCCCCGTCCAGGTCGCCCTGGGTGTGGATGGTGCGCAGCGGAATCACAGGCCGCCCTCCCGACTGTGCCTCGCGCTCGCTCGGCCGGCGGGGTCACAATCGGCGGGACAAACTCGCCTTGCAGAACTACATTGTGACCCGAGCCTGTCGCCCCGTGCGCGAGGACAGTTGCTACTCCTTGCCAGAAGGAAGTCCCGCATTGCCGTTGGCGTTCTGCCGCACCATTATATACAAAATGGGGGCTGGGGGGAAGGCCCCA
>JAWLCG010000450.1:0-3435 GCA_041687295.1 Phycisphaerae bacterium
CCGGCCCACGTGGTGGAGGGGGCGAACTTCTTCTTCGGCCACAACCGCGAGGGCAACGTCGAGGTGCTCGCCGAGCTGGGTGGGCGGTACGGCTTCGACACGCACGTGGTGGACGCCCGCCGCGTCACGCTGGGCGACGGCGAGGAGGTGACGGTCTCCAGCTCGCGGGTCCGCCGCCTGGTGGGGGCCGGCCGGGTCGAGGACGCCGCGATCTGCCTGGGGCGACCCTACGCGCTGCTGGGCACCGTCGTGGCCGGCCGGGGCGTGGGCCGGCGGCTCGACTGCCCGACGGCCAACCTCGACAGCGGCCCGCAGCTGCTGCCCGCCGACGGCGTCTACGCCGGGCAGGCCACGCTGGCCGACGGTCGGCGGGCGCTGGCCGCCATCAGCGTCGGGCGCCAGCCCACCTTTGCCGACGGCGTCCCGGCCGTCGAGGCCCACCTGCTGGACCTGCGGGCGGAGCTGTACGGCCAGCGGATGGCGCTGGCGTTCTACCAGTACCTGCGGGAGCAGCGGCGGTTCGACACGGTCGAGCAGCTCCGCGCCCAGATGGAGAGGGACCTGGCCCATGTCCGTCAAGCCGTTCAATAGCGCCGCCGCCGCGGCCGAGGCCTCCACCGCCGCCGAGCGGGTGACCCAGGCGATCGTGCAGGCCCACACGCTGGCGCTGGTGACGCACGATCGGCCCGACGGCGATGCGCTGGGCTCGATGGTGGCCCTGGGCCGGGCCGCCCGCGCCGCCGGCCGGGTCGTCCGCCTCGTCTGCGACCAGCCCCTGCCGCGCCGCTACGCCTTCCTGCTCGACGGCGAGGACTGGCGCAACACCGCCGACTTCGCCGCTGCCGCGGCCGACGCCGACGCCGTCGTCATCCTCGACACCTGCGCAGCCGCCCAGCTCGAGAGCATCGCCGCCCACCTGCCCGCCGTCGCGGACCGAACCGTCGTCATCGACCACCACCGCACGCCCGAGCCGCTGGGCATCTGCCGCTGGATCGACCCCTCCGCCGCCGCCACCGGCGTGCTGGTGACCGAGCTGCTCGAGCGCGTGGCCTGGCCGGTGGACGCCCCAGCCGCCCTGGCGGCCGTCACGGCCATCGTCTCCGACACGGGCTGGCTGCGGTTCAGCAGCACCGATGGCCGAACGCTGCGGGCCGTCGCCCGCTGGGTCGACGCCGGCGTGCAGCCCGACGCCCTCTACCGCCAGCTCTACGAGTCCGATCGGCCCGAGCGGATCGCCCTGCTGGGCCGACTGCTGGCGGGCCTGCAGCTGAAGTTCGACAACCGCTTCGCCCTGATGAGCCTCAGCAAGGACGACTTCGCCGCCACCGGCGCCACGCCCGACGAGACCGAAAACCTCATCAACGAGGTCCTGCGGATCGAGTCGGTCGAGCTGGCCGCCATGCTCGTGGAAAACGGCGGCGCCATCCGCGTCAGCCTCCGCTCCAAGCGCCAGGTGGACGTGGCCGCGCTGGCCCAGCGCTTCAGCGGCGGCGGCCACACCCGCGCCGCCGGCTTCCGCCGCGCCGCCGCCCTCCGCACCGTCGCCCGCGACCTCACCGCCGCCGCCCGCGAGGCGCTGGGGGCTTGAGGCGACGGTGCCGCCCCCTCGGTATATAGCCCCGGGCTTGCCCGGGGTCTTCGAAGGCGAAGATGGGCCACAGAGGACACAGAGAGCACAGAGAGAAGACACAGAGGGGTCTTGCATCAATAAGAGATAAACGCTACGGGTGCCGTGGCTGCGCCGTCTGCAGCCCGTAGGCCGGGTTTTCCCTAATAGGTGACCGTCCCGGGTTTTCTTCACTCTGCGGGTATGGCGATATTCGCCGCAGACAGGGCCTTTGCCGTGCATGCGATGCCTGGTGCGCCGGAGGCGTTGAACGACCCGCTGCGCAAGCACGAGGCCATGGGCCCGACGGGGTTTGCCCAGTGGCTGGAGGCCCACCGGGAGGAGGTGCTCGCCCGCCGGCCCGCTTCGCCCCCTGCGGAGACTACCCCGGCGGGGGGAATGATGGGGACTTGGCCGCCCCCGATAGAGACGCGGCCTGAGAAGCAGGAGTCTGAGGGGGGCCGCTGACGCGGTCCAAGCCAACAGGTCGCGGCCATCCGCGTTCGTGTCGGGGAGGTATCCCCGACCTACTGACTACCCCGGGTTTCCCCAAAGCCCAAGTGATTGAGGCGCATATGCGGTTGAAGCAGAGACGACACTCGTGGGCGGCTTGTGGCGCTATCGCATTCATTCTTCTGTGCATAGCGACGTCCTGCAGACCAACTGCGGCGGACCCGCAGCCGGCGGAAGGTGAACTGACCGAAAGACGCCAGTTGCTCGTGCCCAAGGAGGCCCAGGAAGTGAAGCAGTTGGCGTTCTTACGCGACAACGACCGACTTATCGGCGCAGCCGACCAGATCCACATCTGGAGCGTCCGTGAGGGCAAACTGGTGCGGAGCCTCTCTCGGGCCGGAGAGGCGTGGGCTCGAGGGTTTGACATATCTCCGGATCAGTCCGAGATCGTGGTCAGCTACTCCGACGGCGCCATCGTCATCTGGGATTTGCGCAAGGGCGAGCCTTTGCTGGAGTTCAATGCAGGCGAGACGGCAGAGGTCCGGTTCTACCAGGGAGGCCGGCGGATCGTCACATTGACGGGTGACAGCAACAACAAAACGCTGCGGACATGGGACCGGGGGACCGGCGAGCAGTTGGCCGAGAAGAAGATCGGGTTCTGGACGATTGGGCTGGCGGTCTCGCCGGCCGGCGCCATCGCTGTCACCTGCGGGGCTCGACAGCGGGATGCCGAGGGGCAGCCGGTGCTCTTCTGGGACCTCGACAGCCTCGCCCCCGTGCTCACGGTGAGAGCCCCCACCGGCCACGGCACACTGGATCCGACGTTCTCGCCCGGTGGCGAGCGGGTTGCGCTCCCGATGCTCTACGGGCCGGTGTACGTGCTGGATGCCTCAACGGGGGAACTGGTGCATACGCTGGCTCTGGAGGAGGCCACACCTCGGAAGATGGGTGGTTTTTGTTGTGCGGCCTTCTCTCCGACAACCGATCGGTTGGCTGCCGGAGTGTCGGGCTTCCAGATGGAGGAGGGTATGAACTGCCCTACGCTTGTGGTGTGGAAGTCCGACGATGGGCAGCGGAGCGCTTCTGCCGACATCGGTGACGCAGTAACGGCCGTAGCGTTTTCCCCCAACGGAAAGCTGCTGGCGGCGGCCGTGCTGCCGGACCCGGCCATACACGTTTTCAGTGTGCGGGGAACTGACGACTGAAGCGAGTAGGTCGGGCATACTTCCCCGACACGCTGGGGCCATCCGCGCTCGTTGTCGGGGATGTATCCCCGACCTACTAGACCGGCCAGCCTAGATTGTTGGGTAAAGGTGGTGCAGCTTGTTTCGCGCGTCCTCCGTCCGGAATCGCCAGTAGACCCGGCTGCCGGTCTG
>JAWLCG010000451.1:0-3429 GCA_041687295.1 Phycisphaerae bacterium
GAGTGCGGCGGCAACGACGCCGCTTTGGCTGGTAATGCCGCCAGCGATCCAAAGCGGCGTCACAGCCGCCGCACTCCATACTGCGCCCGCGCCCTGGTCCGACTCTCGAACGGCGGGACTGACGATCGGGCGTCTGAAGACGTGCCTACTCGCGGCGGAGGTCGGCGGGGGTGGCGTGTCGGCCGGCGCGGGCGGCGGCCAGGGCCAGCACGGCCAGGCCCACGGCCAGGACGGTCAGCAGCGTCCCGGCCAGCATGCCGGGGGCGAATCGGCGGGCGGTGGTCAGGGCGGTGGGCAGCACGGCCAGCAGGCCGCCCAGCAGGCCGCTGAGCAGGCCCAGGCCCAGCAGGGCCGCGTTCTCCAGGGCCACCAGGCGCGTGCGGGCTGAGCTGGTGAAGCCCAGGGCCGCCAGCAGGGCCAGCTCGCCCCGCCGCTCCAGGACGTTCCGCAGCAGCACCACCGCCAGGCCGGCCACGCCCAGCAGCAGGCCCAGGCCGCCCAGCACGCGGAAGGTCGCCAGGTAGGTGTTCGCCACCGCCAGGTAGCGTCCCAGCCGCTGGCGCGTCGGCTCGATGGTGACGCCGTAGTCCGCCAGCTCGGCCGAGAGCTGCCCCGCCCAGCCGGCCGGGCGGTCCGGGTCGGGCTCGATGAGCACCACGCCGAAGCCCCCCTGCTCGGGCCAGAGCCGGCCGAAGTGCTCCTCGGCCATCAGCAGCTCGCCCTGGAAGAGCCCGCCGGCCAGCGTGCCGACCAGGCGAACGCGCCCCACGTCGGGCAGCTCGGCCACCTCGCCGATGGCCAGGTGCAGCATCCAGCGGGCCGTCTCGTCGTCGGTGACGACGGGCACGGCCCCGTCGCGGACGGGGCCCGCCAGCAGCGTCCAGGGGTTCTCGACGGGCTCGAGCGTGCGGGCGAAGGTGAAGCGTCCCCCAAACGTCCGGGCCGGGTCGGGCACGGCCAGGACGGTCGGGCCGGCGGGCCGGTTGAGGTTCAGGCAGCTCAGGTCGCCGCCGGGGCGGCTGCGCAACGGCCGGCAGCGCAGGGCCTGCCAGGCCGCGGCGTCGGGCTCGCGGAAGCCCAGGACGCGGCGCCCCGCGGGGCTGGCCGGGTCGGCCGGCAGCGGGATCGGGGCGGCCAGCCACAGCTCGTAGCCGCCGGCGGGCCCGGCCGGGTCGGCGGTGTCGGCCGGCGGGTCCTGACGCAGGCCCGAGACGGTGACCAGGCTGAAGCTGGCCAGGGCGATCAGGGCGATGGTGGCGACGCTGCGCCCGCGGCGTCGGCCGGCGTTGGCCCAGGCCAGCCGCGCCAGGGCCCATCGGCCCTCCAGGCGGGTGCGCCGCCCCGACGGGCGAAGCCACCCCGCCAGGGCCGACACCGCCGAGCCCACCAGCAGCGCCCCGGCCAGCAGGGCGCCCCACTGGGCCTCCAGCCAGCCCGCCGGCGCCGTCAGCAGGGCCGCCCCGGCCAGCACCGCCAGGGCCGTCGGCACCCGCCAGGCCCACCGCGACCGCCGCTGCGGGCTCGGCGGCGGGACGCATCGGCCCGCCAGCAGGGCCGTCGGCTCCAGCCGCAGCAGGCCGCGAACCGTCCAGGCCGCACTGAGCAGGCACACCGCCAGGGCCGCCGCCACGCCGACCGCCAGCGTCGTCGGCTGCACGTGCAGCGACAGACTGGCCGAGCCAACCGCCGGCCGCCACCACGTCCGCAGCCCCGCCAGCATCAGACCCGTGTACCCAATGCCCAGCCCCACGCCGACGGCCACCCCCGCCAGCGTCAGCAGGGCCACCTCGGCCAGCACCGCCCGCCGCACGGCCGACCGGGTATACCCCAACGCCACCAGCGTGCCGAACGACGCGCCGCGGGTCTCCAGGTTCAGCCGTAGCAGCAGCCCCGCCAGCAGCACGGCGGCCGCCATCAGGAAGAAGCTCAGGCCCAGGAACAGCTGGCCGAAGTCCGTGTTGCCCTCCGCCGCCGCCAGATGCTCGGCCCGCACGGGTCGCAGGACCGGACCCAGGGCCTCGGGCAGCCGGGCCGACAGCTCGGCAGCGAAGGCCTCGGCCCGCTCGGCCGGCAGGCGGACGCTGGTGGCCTGCCCGCCCGGCGAGCCCCACAGGGCCCGCGCCGTCGCCAGCGGCACCAGCAGCTTGGGCGCGGCGCGGTAGTCGTCCCAGTACAGCTCGTCGGCCTCGGTGACCCGGGCCAGGTCGATGGGCACGTCGGCCGGCGGGCGCCAGTCGGCGACGGCCTCGGTGTCGGTCAGGCCGGGGTAGTCCGGCGTGAGCGTCGGGTCGGCCGCCAGGGCCCCCATCGGCAGCACGGCCGAAACGGTCAGCTCCGGCCCGGCCCGCTCGACGACCCGCCCGCGATCGTCCTGGGCCCAGTAGCTCCACTGCAGCGCATCGCCGGGGCGGGCGTCGAGCCGCTCGGCCGTCCAGGCGTTGAGGGCGACGTCACCCGTCCCCAGTTCCGCCGGCGGCTCCGACAGGCCGGCCACCACGGCGTAGTGGATCGTCCTGGCGGCTCGGCCAGGCTGGGCGGGGCGGGTGACAGCCACCGCCAGGTTCGTCAGCACCTCGCGCAGCGGGGTGTCGGTCGCCCGGGCCGCCTGGCGGGCCGCATCGAGGCTGGCCGGCGGCAGGTAGACGCCGGGGCCGGAGAGAATGGCCGTCGCGCCGTCGGGCGTGGTCGTCAGCGTCAGGCCCAGTTCGGCCAGGCCCGCCGAGCCCGGCGGCAGCGGGCGGGGCTCGTCGATGGCGGCGGCCGGTCGGGCGTCGATCAGCAGCAGGTTGCCCTGGCCCGGGGCGTCGAGGGCGCGCTGCAGGTCGGCGAGGTTCACCCACGCCAGCGGCTGGGGGCGCTGGAAGGGCTCCAGGCCGAACTGGTCGGCGAAGCTGCCGGGCTCGGCCAGGGCTTCGACGGTCACCCGCAGGCGGGCGAGTCTCTCGTCGCGGTCGCGGCTGGCCAGCACGGCCGAGGGGTTGGCGGTGCCCCGCGGCACGGTCAGCAGGACGGTGTCGCCGGGGGCGACGCCGAGGGCCTCGGCCAGCGAATGGTTCAGCACGGCCCGGCCCGGCGGCACGGGCACCCACGCCAGGGCACTCACCTGCACGCCACCGGCCCGGCGGCTCTCGTCGGCGGTGGCGGCCCCGCCCGGCAGCGACCAGCCGGCGACGGCGTCGCCCACCCAGTCGGCCCGTCGAGTGAGCCCATCGGCCAGCGCCGTCGACACCGTCGGGCCCGCCCAGACGTAGTCCGCCCGCCCCAGCCGGGCCAGCGCCTGGCCCCGCAACGTGCCGCGGACACTGTCGCCCACCAGCAGCGCCCCGATCAGCACGGCCGACGCAATGGCGACCCCCGCCACCACCGCCAGGTTCGCCCGGCGGTAGTGCAGGATGTTGCGCAGGATGAGGCGGGTGTGGGTGATGGCGG
>JAWLCG010000452.1:0-3414 GCA_041687295.1 Phycisphaerae bacterium
TGACTCAGACGGTAGCCGCACGCGCCGTCCTTGCGGGGCTGGGCGACGTACTCGACGCCGACCTGGCGGAAGCCGATCTGCCGCACCAGGCCGCGGAGGAATCGGCCCTGTTCGCGGTAGGCCAGCAGCGCCGTCAGGGCCCGGCGGTCCAGCAGGCGGAAGTCGGCCTGGTCCATCAGGTCCACGCCGGTTATCATGCGGTTGAGGCGGTAGAAGCCATGGCTCAGCAGCCGCTGGAGGGTGCCCAGTTCCTGGCTCCGGCTGCGGACGGTGTAGACGACCTCGAAGCCTTCGCGCCAGCGGGCAACCAGCTGGGGGATGACCTCGGGGGGGTGCTGGCCATCGCCGTCGAGACTGATGATCGCCTCGCCCGCCGCGTGGTCGTACCCGGCCGTCAGGGCCGCCTGGTGCCCGAAGTTGCGGGAAAGCTCGACCACCCGGACGCGCGGCTCGGTGGCCGTCAGGCGGGAGAGGATCTCGCCGGTGGCGTCGCTCGAGCCGTCGTTGACGTAGAGGATTTCGGCGCGCCCGTCGAGTTGGTCGGCCACCGCCAGCAGCCGGGCGTGGAACTTCTCCAGCCCCTGCTGCTCGTTGAAAACCGGCACGACGATGCTGAACGTAATATTGTCGGGCATGAGCACCGATTCTACCGCCCGCCCGGCCGCATACAAGGCCCCGCCCGCCCCGGGCGCCGCTTGCGCCAGCGCATCGGAGCGGGGGCCGGTCTGGGCCGGGGGTCTTGGCGCCGTCCCAGGCGAGGCAGCGATCGGCGCTCCGGGAGGCCGGTGCATCTGGCGTGACGGCCTTGCGTGACGGCCTTGTGTCGGGAGTCAAGCCGGCCGGCGAAGCCCGGCGGCGGCCCGGCCCCGGGGCAGCCCAGCCCCAGATGCGGAAAAAACCCCTTGCAAGCCGGCAACGTATTGTTAGAATGTTCGGTTCTAACCCTATGTTGTGTTCCAGGACCGGCCTCCGCCAGTTGGGGCGGGGCGGCTAAGTGGAGATATTTCGTGGCTGTCAAGCTGAGACTCAAGAGATTTGGACGCACGCACCGCAGCTTCTACCGCGTGAACGCGGTCGATTCCCGCACCCCCCGCGATGGGCGCGTGATCGAGGAGTTGGGCTGGTACGACCCGCAGGCGAAGGACGCCGGCAAGCAGCTGGACCTCAACCGCGAGCGGATTGAGTACTGGCTGAGCCTCGGGGCCCAGCCGACCGAGACGGTCGCCAGCTTGCTCAAGAAGCAGGGCATCGGCAAGTAATTGCCTTCCCAGTCCTTCCGGCGACATGGCCATGCGCATCGACATCCTGACGCTGTTCAAGGAGATGTTCGATGGCTTCCTGGCCACCAGCATCGTCGGGCGGGCCGTGCGGCGGGGTCTGGTACAGGTCGAGCGGACGAACTTCCGCGACTTCGCCACCGATGCCTATGGCTCGGTCGATGACGCGCCCTTCGGCGGCGGCGTCGGCATGGTGCTGATGTGCGGGCCGATCTTCGAGGCGGTTCGACACGTCCGCCCGCAGACGCCCCAGCCGGGCAAGGTCATCCTGCTGAGCCCCCAGGGACGCCGGCTTGACCAGGAACTGGTTGTGAGTCTGAGCCGCGAAGAGCGGCTGATCCTGATCTGCGGCCACTATGAAGGGTTCGACGAGCGGATCCGCACCGGCCTGGCGGACATGGAGATTTCGCTGGGCGACTTCGTCCTCTCCGGCGGCGAGTTGCCGGCGATGGCTTTGATCGACGCAGTCGTCCGCCTGCTGCCTGGGGCCCTGGGCAAGGATGAATCGGTTCACGAGGAATCCTTCAGCATGGGCCTGCTGGAGTATCCCCAGTACACCCGGCCGCGGGAGTTTGAAGGCATGACGGTGCCTGACGTGCTGCTCAGCGGCGACCACGCGAAGATCGCGCGCTGGCGGCTGGAACAGGCCAAGAATCGCACCATGCAGCGCCGCCCGGATTTGTGGGAGCGCTGGCTGCGGGAGCATGGCGGAAACGAACTTGAGTGAGTGAATGGTCGACCGGCCCCGGCCGCGGTGGACGCGACGCCGACCGGCTTGACCCAACGGGCAGAAGCCCGGCCGAGATAGAGAATCCCCCTGTAGTTTCGAGACAGAGCTGGAGATTACCGTGAGCCAGGAACTGATCAACAAGGTGACGCAGAGCCAGAAGAAGACCGACCTGCCGGACTTCCGCATCGGCGATACGGTCAATGTCAGCGTCCGTATCGTCGAGGGCGAGAAGGAGCGGCTTCAGGTCTTTACCGGCGTGGTGATCGCCCGGCGCGGCGCGGGCATGAGCGAGAATTTCACCGTCCGGCGCATCGTCAACAACGAGGGCGTCGAGCGCGTCTTCCCGGTCCACAGCCCCAGGGTCGCCGGCATCGAGGTTGTCCGCAGCGGACGCGTCCGCCGGGCCAAGCTGTACTTCCTCCGTGACCGCGTCGGCAAGGCCACCCGCCTGAAGGAAATCAAGCGCCCGGCCAGCAAGAGCCGCGCCGAAGCCGCCGCCGTCCAGAGCTAGCCGATGTGGCCCTTCGGGCCTCGCAGCCTCGGCGGGCGCGGCGAACAACTCGCCTGCCGCTGGCTCAGACGCCGCGGATGCAGCATCCTGGCGCGGAACTTCCGCTGCCAGACCGGCGAGATCGACATCATCGCCCTGGAACCCCCCGGCCGCGATGGCTCGACCACCCAGACGATCCTGTTCGTCGAAGTCAAGACACGGTCCGATGATACCTACACGCAGCCGCAGGCCGCGGTCGACGCTCAGAAACAGCGTCGGCTGCGGAAGGCGGCTGCGTTCTACTTGACGCTCCGCCCCGAGGGCCTGCAGTACCCCCGCCGGTTCGACATCCTCGCGATTGTCATCCGCCCCGGCGAAAGACCCCAGATCACCCATATCCCGGCCGCGTTCTGGTAGGGAGAGGCCCTACGTCCTAGGCCTTAGGTCTTAGGTCCTAGGTCCTAGGTCTTAGGTCTTAGGGGCTCCAGAATAATGGTTCGGCGACTTCTGACGAGCCGGAGGAGGGCGGAGGGGAAGGGGTAGGCAAGAGGCGGGAGACGGACGGGCAAGGGGCAAGAGGCAAGAGGCGGGAAACGGATAGGCAAGAGGCAACAGGCAAGAGGCAAGAGGCGGGAAACGGATAGGCAAGAGGCAATAGGCAAGAGGCAAGAGGCGGGAAACGGATAGGCAAGAGGCAAGAGGCAAGAGGCAAGGGGCAAGAGGTCCGGCGGCGTCGAAGGCTGTGAAGCCAGCTCTCGTCCGGGCCAAAGATACCGCGCCGAAACCTACGACCTACGACCTACGACCTACGACCTACGACCTACGACCTACGACCTACGACCTACGACCTACGACCTACGACCTACCAAGAATGAAGCTCATCGACACCCATTGTCACCTGATCCATGGCCGGCTGG
>JAWLCG010000453.1:0-3400 GCA_041687295.1 Phycisphaerae bacterium
GGTCGAGCGTTCGCGAGGCCCGGCACGGACGACGCCCACGCTGCCGGGCCTCGCTGGCGCTCGACCCGGCCTACGAGAGTCGGCCGGCGGGTTTGGGGGGTTCTCAGAATCGGCCATCACCCTTACAATGGGTATGGAGGGAGCCGACCGTCGGAGGCCCGGCAGTGGCTGGGCCCGATGGCGTAGGGACAGTTTCGCCGGTTCGCGCCAGGGACGTCGCCGCCGGGGTGGAAGGGCGGCTGTGGTTCGTCTGGCGTACATCTTCTGGGCGGTCGGCCTGGTCTGGCTGGTCGGCTGCGGGCCGCAAGAGCCCGAGATGGTGCGCATCTACCGTCCCGAGGTGCTCCGCCAGGAGACGGCCACGCCCAGGCCGGCCAGTCTGCTGTTCGACGCGCCCGAGCTGGCGCGCGTGGCCCTGCCCGAGTCGGCCCTGGGGGCGACGGTGCTGAACCTTCGGCCCACGCAGGTGGTCATCGACGGCTACCAGGCCGGGCCCGAGATCATCCGCTACAACCTCCGCTACTACGACCGCCACCCCGACGGCCGCCACGGTTGGCGGGGCGGCTGGCGCCACGGCGGCCACGGCCACGGGTACCTCCACCGCAGCTTCCGCTACGAGGAGTACGGGGCGTTCTACCGGTAACGGACGCCGGCCGGGCCGCCTGGGCCGCACTCCATATTGCCCAGGGACCCGCCGCCGGCGTGACGGGCCGGGGCCCGCTGCACGGGGGGCACTCCGCGCAAAGTGTTCCTTGGCACCTGTAGGCGGAGCCCAGGGAATCTGCGCCCGGCCCTTGCGTCCCCGGAAACGACTGGGGATAATGTCCACCCAGGTCGATGCTTCTGCGCCTGCCAGATTGCCGGGCCTCGCTACGCTCGACCCGGCCTACGAAGCCGGCCGGTTGGCAGCGGCGGAGACTCCTCCCGATTAACCAGTTAACGGATTAACGAGTTACCCCTCTTTCAAGGTGCTCACGGATGAGAACCGCCCCCCTCGCCCTCGTCGTGCTGGCCGGCCTGCTGCTGGTCGGCTGTCACCCCAAGCCCACCGGCACGCTGCACGAGACGCTCGGGCCCGACTACGATCGGCCCCTGCCGCCGGGGGCCCTGGCGCTGCGGAAGATCACCGACCCGGCCCAGATCCCGGACTTCACGGCCGCGTGCGAGAGCACGTTCGGGCTCCGCGAGGGCATCGCCCGCAGCTTGAGCTACCTGGCCAAGCCCTCCAGCCAGGGGGCCTTCCCCTACGGCGAGATCACCCACGCCCACGCCGTCGAGAGCCTGCGGGCCTTCGACGCGCTGCTGGGGTCGGACCTCTCGCCGGCGGACATGAACCGGGCGATCCGCGAGCGGTTCGACGTGTACATCTCCGTCGGCTGTGACGACCGCGGGACGGTGCTGTTCACGGGCTACTACACGCCGGTGTTCGAGGGCTCGCCGGTGGCGACCGAGCGGTTCAGTCAGCCGCTCTACCGCATGCCGCCGAACCTCGTCAAGGACGACCAGGGCCGGGTGCTGGGCCTGCGCCAGGCCGACGGCAGCCTCGCGCCCTGCCCCGACCGGCGGGGCCTGCGGCAGTCGGGCCTGCTGGAGGGGCTCGAGCTGGTCTGGCTGGCCGATGCGGTCGAGGCGTACATCTGTCAGGTGCAGGGCTCGGCCGTGCTGCGCGGGCCGGATGGCCGGTACATCCCCGTCGGCTACGCCGCCACCAGCGGCCACGACTACGTCAGCATCGGCCGCGAGATGGTCAAGGACGGGCACATCGCCTCGGACGCGCTGAGTCTGCAGTCGATCCTGGCCTGGTTCCGCGCGAACCCGGGCCAGATCGACACCTACCTCGACCGCAACCCGCGGTTCGTCTTCTTCGGACCCACCGACGACGTGACCCCCCGCGGCAGCCTCAACGAGCCGGTGACGGCCTGGCGGACCATCGCCACCGACAAGGAGGTCTACCCGCGGGCGTGCCTGGCCATGCTGGCCGCCCCGCTGCCGCGGAAGCTTGCCGACGGCGTGCGGGTGATCCCGCACCGCATGTTCGTACTCGACCAGGACGCCGGCGGCGCCATCCGCGCCCCGGGCCGATGCGACATCTACATGGGCATCGGCGAGACCGCCGGCGACCTCGCGGGCCGAACGCGCCAGGAGGGAAGGCTGTACTACCTGTTCCTCAAGCCCGGCCAGTCGGCCCCGGCGCCGCTGGCGGGGCGGTAGCACGCGGGCCTGGGCCCGCCGCGAACGGCCCTCCACATCGCCTGGGCCGTATGGAGTGCGGCGGCCTTGGCGCCGCTTTGGCGGGTCTTCCGGCGTCGAGCCACAGCGACGTCGTTGCCGCCGCAGTCCATAGTGCCCAGGCACCCGCCGCCGGGGCTCTGCGCAATTCGGCCTGGGGGCTTGCCCTGCGCGGGCAGGCATGTATAGCATGCGCGAGGGACGGCGGTGGCCGTCCGACCCTCGAACGCGGAAAGGAGCGGCGCATGCATTGGGGCCTGACCAGCGGCGGATGGATGAGCGGACTGCTGCACGATGCCCAGGACAAGTTCAAAGCACAGATCGACCTGGCGGCCAGCAAGGGCTTCGACCTGGTCGAGTTCAACCTCGGCAAGCTGATGGACGAGCCGGCCGAGCATCGCGAGCAGATCGCCGGCTGGCTGGCCGAGAAGCGGCTGTTCACGGTGCTGGGGCTGCGGAACGATCCCTTCGCCGGCGCCGACGTCGCGGCCGCTGCTGCCGAGAGGATTCATGCCGACCTGCAGGCCGTCGTCGGGCCCATGCGAGTGCGCGCGTGCGTGACAGGCATGGGCGGGCACCACCGCTTCGAGCGCGAGATGGTGCTGGCCCAGCAGCTCGAGGCCCTGACCGAGGGGCTCACCCCGCTGGCGGCGGCGGTGCACGAGGTGGGCCTGCCCGTCGGCGTGCACAATTCCAATCGCGGCTACTGGGCCGCCGACGTCGCCGAGCTGTGCCGCCGCGTGCCGCACCTGGGGGTCTTCTGGGACACCGCCAACGCCTTGCTGATGGCCGAGCAGCCCGTCTCGGCCGTCGACGAGATCGCCCCGTACATCGTGGGCACGCACTTCAAAGACCACTACGCCGACCCCGCCCCGCGCGGCGAGGGGCTCATCCTCCGCGCCCGCGGGGCCGTGCCGGGCGAGGGCGACACCGACCTGCGCGACTGCTTCGCGGTGATCAAGGCCAAGACCCCCAACGCCGCCGAGCTGCCGATGCTCTTCGAGATCGACCCGATCCAGAACGTCGAGCGGATGGACGCACTCGACCGCGCCGCCGCCTTCGCCCGCGAGTTGGACAAGCGGTAGCCGCGTCTGGGGCAACCGTGGCCCGGGCAAAGGTGGGCTGCTCCGGAAGGGCCGATCCGGTAGGGCGGGCATGGCCCGCCGTCGAT
>JAWLCG010000454.1:0-3393 GCA_041687295.1 Phycisphaerae bacterium
GTCGCCGCACTCCATACTGCGCCGCCGCCTGGGCCGCCACCGGGGCGGCTGGGGGCGAGGCGGCGCGGGCCGAGGGGCTCGCGCGTGAGGCGCGCGGGGGAAGGTGCCCCTCTACATTTACAGGCGAGTGACGCATCTGTGCGCACAGGCGCTTGCGGATTTGCGACAAATTTGTCGCGTGACGGCCGCAAACCCTTGCGGGGCCACGCGCGGAAAAAAACCGTCGAAAAATCGGTGGCGTCGGAAAAGCGGGAAGCCGTTGTGCGCGCCCCAAGGACTTACGTCGGGGCCAGCCCGTAGGGCGTGCAACTGGTTGCACGCGCAACGGGTCGGTGGGGGGTTGCGCGAGCAACCAGTAGCTCGCCCTACAGGATTGGGCCCCTGGGCCGTCAGTGCGGCGGCAGGGGGAGTTCGCAAGACCCCCGGCATGCCGGGGGCTATATGGGGAACGACTGGGCGGGGCGGGGCGGGGGGGGCTAGAATGTTCCAGGCTTCACGTTGACAGTGGGCCTGGCATGCAGTATCGTTCGCCCTTCACAGGCATCGCGGGCGGTCGGGGTCTAGCTCGGCTCGCGGCGGTGGCGAAAGGCAACCCCTGCAAAGGAGATACCCATGGCAGCGAATGTAGGCATCAACGGTTTCGGTCGTATCGGTCGGCTGGCCTTCCGGGCCATGATGGAAGAGCCCGAGCGGTTCAACATCGTCGGCATCAATGACCTGAGCGACGCGGACATGCTGGCGTACCTGCTGAAGTACGACTCGACCCAGGGCCGGTTCCCCGGCAAGGTCGTCGCCAAGCAGAGCGCCCTGGTCGTCAACGGCAAGGAGATCCCGATCTCCGCCGAGCGGGACCCGGCCAAGCTGGCCTGGGACGCCAAGGGCGCCGACATCGTCCTGGAGAGCACCGGCGCCTTCACCGCCCGCGCGACCGACAAGAAGGCCGGCTACGACTCGCACCTCGCCGCCGGCGCCAAGAAGGTCATCCTGTCGGCCCCGTCCAAGGACGCCGTCGACGCCACCGTCGTGCTGGGCGTCAATGACGACATCCTCAAGCCCGAGCACAAGTGCGTCTCCAACGCCAGCTGCACCACCAACAGCCTGGCCCCGGTCGCCAAGATCCTGCACGAGCAGTTCGGCATCGTCCGCGGCATGATGACGACCGTCCACGGCTACACCAACGACCAGAGCATCCTGGACCTGGTCCACAAGAGCAAGACCCGCGCCCGCGCCGCCGCCGTCAACATCGTGCCGACCACCACCGGTGCCGCCAAGGCCGTCGGCGTGGTCATCCCGCAGCTCAAGGGCAAGCTCGACGGTTACGCCCTCCGCGTGCCGGTGCCAACCGGCAGCATCACCGACCTGACGGTGGTCCTGGAGAAGTCCACCAGCATCGCCGAGGTCAACGAGGCCGTCCGCGCCGCGGCCGAGGGCCCGATGAAGGGCATCCTCGAGTACGTGACCGACCCGATCGTCTCCAGTGACATCGTCCACAACCCGCACTCGAGCATCTTCGACAGCAACAACACCATGGTCATGGACGGCACGCTCGTCAAGGTGACCATGTGGTACGACAACGAGTGGGGCTTCAGCAATCGCACCGCCGACCTGATCGAGATGCTCAGCAAGATGCTGTAGCGGCGACTCGCCAGGCACCAGAGCAACGATCGCGGGGCGGGTCCGCCAGCAAGGCAGGCCCGCCCCGCTGTACTATCGGCCGGGGGCGGGGGCGCCCGGTCCGCACCGACCACCAGAAAGGGAGGCAACCGTGGCCACCAAGACGCTTCGCGATATCGACGTCAAGGGCAGGAAGGTCCTGATGCGCGTCGACTTCAACGTGCCCATCCAGGACGGCAAGGTCACCAACGACCGCCGGATCGTCCAGGCCCTGCCCAGCATCCAGCACGTGCTGGACAACGGCGGCGCGCTGATCCTGATGACCCACACCGGCCGGCCCGGCGGCACCGGCTACGAGGCCGAGTACTCCAACCAGCCCGCCGCCGACCGCCTCGGCGAGCTGCTGGGCACGAAGGTCCAGCTTGGCGACAAAAACCCCGGCAGCGACGCCGACCGGGCCGCCGCCGACGCCCTCAAGCCCGGCCAGGTCATGCTGCTGGAGAACGTCCGCTTCAACGCCGGCGAGACCATGGCCGACAACGCCAAGAAGAACCCCGACAAGAAGCTCACCGCCGAGCAGCAGAAGACGCAGGACGCCTTCACCGCGGCCCTGGCCCGCCTGGGCAACGTCTACGTCAATGACGCCTTCGGCACCTGCCACCGCAAGCACGTCAGCATGTACGCCCTGGCCAAGGCCATCAAGGACGCCGGCGGCCCGGCCGTCGCGGGCCTGCTCGTCGAGAAGGAGATCCGCTACCTCCACGACGCCGTGGCCGAGCCCCAGAGGCCCTTCGTGGCCATCCTCGGCGGCGCGAAGGTCTCCGACAAGATCCAGCTCATCAGCAAGCTGCTGGACAAGGTCGACCGCATCCTCATCGGCGGGGCGATGGCCTACACGCTGCTCAAGAGCCAGGGCGTCCAGGTCGGCAAGAGCCTCGTCGAGGCCGACCAGGTCGACGCCATGAAGGACCTGCTGGGCAAGGCCGGCGGCAAGATCGTCCTGCCGAGCGACCACGTCGCCACCGACGACTTCAAGGCCGGCCAGCCCCAGAGCGTCGACGAAAAGGACATCCCCGACAACCTGATGGGCATGGACATCGGGCCCAAGACGCGGGCGGCCTTTGGCGAGATCATCACCGGCGCCAAGACCATCGTCTGGAACGGCCCGATGGGCGTGTTCGAGCGTGACGCCTACGCGGCCGGCACCCGCTCGGTCGCCGAGGCCGTCGGCCTGGCCACCCAGAAGAGCGGCGCCACCAGCGTCATCGGCGGCGGCGACTCGGCGGCGGCCGTCGAGGAGATGGGCCTCGAGGACCAGATGACCCACATCTCCACCGGCGGCGGCGCCAGCCTGACCTACCTCGAAGGCAAGCCCATGCCCGCCCTGGAAGTGCTGGACAGCAAGTAGCCCGTAGGCCAATATCCCGTAGGCCGGGTCGAGCGTAGCGAAGCCCGGCACCGGCGTAGGACCAGGCGCACGGACCCAGGAGATCGCCCATCAAAGGCGGTGGCCTGGGTCCGGTGCATTGGGGCGCCATCGATGGCGCCAGGCGGTCCCTTGCCGCCCTATATAGCCCCGGGCTTGCCCGGGGTCTTCGCGGGCGGCTAGACCGTTTGCCCGTCGGACGTGCGGGTGCACTGGGCCCCGCCGGGGACGGCCCGCCCCGATGCCCACGGATGGCCGGGCCTGTTGCCCAATTATTCGTTTTTGGGGCCAATGAATGCGCGCATTGTATCGGGCCATCCGGTATACCGGAAGCTCCCAAGGAGGAGGCGCAC
>JAWLCG010000455.1:0-3365 GCA_041687295.1 Phycisphaerae bacterium
AGTGAGGTTGGGAACGTTCGCACACCCGAACTGAACTTGCCCAACATCCTGCCCGAGGCTGGCCTTCATTGCTACATGATGACTGAAAGGGCGAAAGAATCCTCTGTCGCCTCCGATGGGATTCTTCCGCCCCTTCGGGGCTCGGCGCTCACAAGGCATGCTTTCCGGGGGCTTGCGCCCCCGGCTAAATTCTTCCGCCCCTTCGGGGCTCAACGCATAATGGGGACCGTTCTCCCCCGCTCTGCGCCCCGGGGCCCCACTCGGCCCTGTCCCTTGCGCCCCGCGCGGCTGGAAATGCCCCTTTCGACAGGCCTATACTGAAGCAGGCGGCTGGGAGGCCTTCCTGGCCCCACGGGCAATCCCTGCGCAAAGGAGCCAGCCATGGACGAGAACGCCACCCGTCTGCCACTGATCGGCGAGAAGGCGCCGGCCTTCCACGCCGAGACCACCCACGGCCGAATGACCTTCCCGGACGACTACAAGGGCAAATGGGTCATCCTCTTCAGCCACCCCGCCGACTTCACGCCGGTCTGCACCACCGAGTTCATCGCCTTCGCCGAGATGCAGGACCAGTTCGACAAGCTTAACTGCGAGCTGGTCGGCCTGAGCATCGACAGCACCTACAGCCACATCGCCTGGCTGCGGACCATCCGCGAGCGGATCGAGTTCCAGGGCCGAAAGAACGTCGAGGTGAAGTTCCCCGTCATCGCCGACCTGTCGATGGACGTCTCGCGAAAGTACGGCATGGTCCACCCCACTGCCAGCGCCACCCAGGCCGTCCGCGCCATCTTCGTGGTCGACCCCGAGGCCACCATCCGCGCCCTGCTGTACTACCCGCTGAGCAACGGCCGGAATATGCCCGAGATCCTTCGGCTGCTGGTCGCCCTGCAGACCACCGACAAGCACGGCGTGGCCACGCCCGCCAACTGGCAGCCCGGCGACGACGTGATCGTCCCGCCGCCCAAGACCGCCGAGCAGGCCGACCAGCGCGTCAACGACGCCGGCACCGACTACCACTGCCACGACTGGTTCCTCTGCACCCGAGAACTCAAAGCCTGACCAAAGGCTGGGACAGAGCGGCGCCAGCCGCAGCGTCCCACCTTCATCGGAGGCAATGGCCCCCTGCCTGCCGAACCGCCCGTCGCCCGCGGGTGGACACGGGCCGTCCTGGCGGGGACAATGCAGAGGGTGTCTTTCGGAACGGAGGACGATGAGCGGACCGATGCCAAGCCGATTCCAGCGCAAGAGCCGCCTGCACGTGCTGACGCTCGACGCCGTGCTGGCCGAGGACGTCGCCGCGCGCCTCGGCGACGACCCCCGCACGCAGGGCGTCGAGGTCGTCACCCCGCCGGGCCCGGAGGTCTCGGTGCCGGACATCGAGGCCCTGGCCAAGCAGACCGTCCACTCGCGGGTGCTGCTGCTGGACGTGCGGAGCCTGACGCTGTCGCGCCTGATGCACGCGTACAACCGCACGATCGGCTACAACCGCCGCGACCTCAACAAGACCTGCTACACCCTCTGCATCGGCGACGGGTCGCCGGGGCTGTTCAGCACGAAGCAGTCGTTCGACGTGATGGTCGACCTGCTCGCGCGGTTCCGCACCGACTACCACCCAGCCGCGTTCTTCTTCGACCCGCTGATGCACTACCCCCACGAGGAGCGCATCGGCTTCCAGCGCGAGGGCCAGACCGCCCTGCCCGAGGTCGTCCCCGCCCGCCTGGCCAAGTGGTTCCGCGAGGACGACCCCGCCGTCGTCGACGTGCGGCGGTACTTCCGCGCCCACGGCACGACGCTCGCCCAACGCCCCGAGGCCAAGGCCCACCGCACCGAAAAACTCCGCCGCCTGCTCCGCCAGCGCCTCAAGGAGATGGCCCCCGGCCAGGAGGAGGCCCTCGAGCCGATCCTCACCCGCCAGGGCCTCCAACTGCCCGGCGAAACGCTCGCCATCAACGTCTACCCCCTGTTCTTCGAGGACTGGATCGTCGAACTGATGACCCGGCGATAGGCGATGGATGGAGCCCGTAGGCCGGACGCAGTCCGGCTGGGGATGGGCGCCGCAGAGGTCTCCTCCCCCGCCGGACTGCGTCCGGCCTGCAAGACTCCTCCCCCGCCGGACTGCGTCCGGCCTACAAGACGGCCGCCCTGGCGGGATATACTTAGCACATGTCCACGATTGAACCGTTCACGGCGGCCGGCTCGGCCAATGAGGTGATCCGCGGGTACGTGAATCGGCCCGAGGGGCCGGGGCCCTTCCCCGTGGTGCTGCTGGCCCATGGGTTCAAGGGGTTCGCCGACTACGGGTTCCTGCCCCGCCTGGCCGATCGGCTCGCCGAGGGGCAGCTGGCGACGGTGCGGTTCAGCTTCAGCCACTGCGGAATCGAGGACGACCCCAGCCGCTTCACCCGCCCGGACCTGTTCGAGCAGGACACCTTCGGCCACCAGGTGACCGACATCCTCGCGCTGATCCAGGCCGCCCAAACCGCCGCCCTGCCCGGCGGCGAGCAGCTCGACGGCCAACGGATCGGCATCGTCGGCCACAGCCGCGGGGGCGTCTCGGCCATCCTCGCCACGGGCCGAACCCGGGCCCTGCGGGCCATCGTCACCCTGGCCACGCCCGACCGCACGCTCGATGAGGCCACGCGCGAACAGCTCCGCCAAACCGGCCGCGTCCGCAGCCCCAGCGGGCGGACGGGCGACGAGCTGTTCATGGGCCGGGCACTTGTCGACGACATCGACGCCGCCGGCGAGGCCTACGACCTGCCCCGCCTGCTGGGCCGCTACCACGGGGCCTTCCTCGCCGTCCACTGCCGCGGCGACGACACCGTCGACGCCGCCGCCAGCGACCGCCTCGCCGATGCCCACACCACCGGGCCGACCGACCGGCTCATCCTCAATAACGGCAACCACACCTTCGGCTTCCGCCACGGCCAGCCCGGCACGACCGGCACCCTCGAAACCGCCGCCGCCCGCGTCACCGCCTTCCTCCGCCGACACCTCCAGGCGTAGCAGCCCGTCGAAAAACGGGCTGCTAGACCAGGTGAACAGTGGAGCAGGAGAACAGGAGAATAGAACAAGCCCCCAAAGTGGCACAAGGGCCCTGAATCCGCGCCCCCTCACCTGCGGTCTCCTGATCTACTGCTCTACTGCTCCAGCGCCCAACCTCGGATCGTCAGTCGCACCAACCCATGGACGCCCCAGGGCGCCAGCGCAGTATGGAGTGCGGCGGCCTTGACGCCGCTTTGGCTTGGGTCGCCATCGAGCCAAAGCGGCGATGACTCGCCGCACTCCAAAGGGCCTCTCCAGGCCGGTTCACCGGCCTTGGCCCCGTGAACGGGGCTGCGGAGCCCGTAGGCCGGACGCAGTCC
>JAWLCG010000456.1:0-3351 GCA_041687295.1 Phycisphaerae bacterium
GGCTCTGCGCCTCTGCCGGGGGGCGATAATGCGGAAAATCCCGGGGTCCGGGGCAGAGCCCCGGGCGGTTTCTCGGCCGGCGGTACAGGCGAAATCGTTACAGAAGATCGTGATTCTGCACCGGACGCAGTCCGGCTGGGGCCAGACCATTCATGGGCGCTACCGTCCCAACCGGACCGGGTCCGGCCTACAAGACTCCAGCCGGCCCAGCCGTAGAGCGGGCACGAGCGTTCCCCCGTCGGATCGGCGGGTTCGGAGCCCCGAAGGGGCGGCAGTCTTTAGCCGGGGGCGTAAGCCCACGGTAAGAAAGATTTTATGCACCGAGCCCTGAAGGGGCGGCAGTGCGGCACCGTGGCGCACTGCCGCCCTTTCAGGGCTTCGATCCAGCCCTTTCAGAGCTCACGCGCAAGAGGACCGGTGCGTTGGGCCACACCGGGAACAGCCCGCCCCGATGCCCACGGAAGGCATTCCGTGGGCTTGGGCCGAGCTGGCTGACCCGCAGGCGCAGCCAAAGGGCCGGCGCCTGGCGGGCAGGCGTCGGCCCTTGGGCAATGTGCGGCGGGCGGCTACATCTTCTCGATGATCGCCTGGACCGGGCAGCCGTCCACGCAGGCGCCGCAATCGATGCAGGTGTCGGCGTCGATCTTGTGGGCGGTGTCGCCCTCGCTGATCGCCTCGACGGGGCAGACGTCCTTGCAGCTGCCGCAGTTGGTGCAGTCGGCGGTGATGTCGTAAGCCATGGTCAAACTCCTTTGCAGGCCCCTTCAGGGGGCGGGGGATTAGGGGGGACAAACGGTCCGCCCAGAATATAGGAAATACTCCCAGCGATGCAAGACCCTTTCCGGCCAAGCGGGGGCTTGGAACGTCCCGAACGGTATGCTAACATGCAGGCCATGGGCGAGCTGTTCGACATCGAGGAGGCGCCGCCGTCGGCCCAGGCGGGCCGGGCGAGCGTGGTGGGCGTGGCCGTGGCGGCCAACGTCTGGTCCACCTACGACTACGCCTGGCCGGGCGGCATGGCCCCGGCCAAGCGGGGCCAGCGGGTCCGCGTGCCCTTCGGCGGGGGCAACCGCAAGACGCTGGGCTTCGTCGTCCGCGCGGGCGAGCCGGCCCGCACCGACCGCAAGCTCAAGTACGTCGCAAGCCTGCTGGACACCGAGCCGCAGCTCGACGAGCCGCTGCTACAGCTGGCCGAGTGGATCGCCCACTACTACCTCACGCCGCTGGGGATGGTATTGGGGGCGATGGTGCCCTCGGCCGTCGGGCAGCACGCCCAGCGCCGCGAGAGCGTGGTCTACCTCGCCGAGGAGCCCGAGAGCTGGCCCAAGCAGCTGGGCCTGCGCCAGCGCAAGGTGCTCGACGAGTTGATCGAGGCCCGCAAGCAGGGCGTCGAGCCGCTGGGGCTCGAGCAGGTCGTGCTGCACAGCGGGGGCCAGCGCGACACGATCCGCCGACTCATCAGCCGGGGGCTCATCCGCACCGAGAGCCGCGCCGTCGTCCTGGCCGACCTGCTCGAGGCCACCGAGGCTGACCCCTTCGGCCTCAACGCGCCCCAGCAGGCCGCCGTCGAGGCAATCAACGCCACCCTCGGTGAGGGCTTCACGCCGCTGCTGCTGCACGGCGTGACCGGCTCGGGCAAGACCGAGGTCTACATCCGCGCCATCCGCCAGGCCGTCGAGAACGGCGGCCAGGCCATCCTGCTGGCGCCCGAGATCGCCCTGGCGACCCAGACGCTCGAGCGCCTCGTCCGCCGCCTGCCCCGCGTGGCCGTGCTGCACTCGGGCCTGACCAGCGCGCAGCGGGCCTTCCACTACGAGCAGATCCGCGACGGGCACGCCGCCGTCGTCATCGGGCCGCGGTCGGCCGTGTTCGCGCCGACGCGCAACCTCAAGCTCATCATCGTTGACGAGGAGCACGAAGGCTCCTACAAGCAGGACAACACCCCCCGCTACAACGCCCGCGACGTCGCCATCAAGCGCGCCCACCTCGCCGGCGTGCCGGTGGTGCTGGGCTCGGCGACGCCGAGCCTGGAAACCTGGGCCAACGTGCAGAGCGGCAAGTACCGCCGGCTGGAACTGGCCGAGCGCGTCAAGTCGCTGCCCATGCCCAAGCTTCAGCTGGTGCACCTGCGGCAGGACCTCGAGCGCGGCCGGGTCGAGCTGATCGGCCGAACCATGGGCTCGCGCATCGCCGACGCCCTCGACCGCAGCCAGCAGGTGATCCTGCTGATGAACCGCCGCGGCTACGCCAGCTACGTCTTCTGCCCCAGCTGTCAGTGGACGATGCAGTGCGACGACTGCGACCGCCCGCTGGTGTTTCACCAGGCGACGCAGCTGGCCCTGTGCCACTACTGCAGCCAGTCGGCGGCCCTGCCGGAGTACTGCCCGGCCTGCGGCAAGAAGATCCTGCTGTTCGGCATGGGCATCCAGCGGATCGAAGACGAGCTGGCCCGCAAGTTCCCCCTCGCCCGCACCGCCCGGATGGACAGCGACACGATGACCTCCGCGGCCCAGTTCACCAAGCTGCTGGACGACTTTCGCGGCGGAGAGATCGACATCCTGCTGGGCACGCAGATGGTCGCCAAGGGCCTGGACTTCCCCCGCGTGAGCCTCGTCGGCGTGGTGTCGGCCGACACGTCGCTGGCGATCCCCGACTTCCGCAGCGCCGAGCGGACGTTTCAGCTGATCGTCCAGGTCGCTGGCCGGGCGGGCCGGGCCGAGGGCGGCGGGCAGGTCATCGTCCAGACTCTCCACGCCGACGAGCCGGCCATCCAGCGGGCCGTCGCGCACGACTACGAGGGCTTCGCCTCCGACGAGCTGCCCCTGCGCGAGCAGCTGCGTCTGCCGCCCTACTCGCGGATGGTTCGGCTGATCCTGCGACACAACAACTCCGAGAAGTGCGAGCAGGGCGCCGCCCAGCTGGCCGAGCGGGTGCACAAGCTCTTCCCCCCCGCCAGCGGCGTCCGCATCACCGGCCCGGCCATCGCGGCCATCGCCCGCATCCGCAAGCAGTACCGCTGGGACCTCCTGCTGACCAGCCAGACGCCCGGCCTGGTGCAGAACCACCTGGGCCCCGTCATGGACCGCCTCACCCGCGACATCCCCGGCGAGCTGCTGACCGACGTCGACCCCCTGAGCCTCGCCTGACCCGCTCCCTCCGTAGATAGCCCCGGGCTTGCCCGGGGTCTTCGAAGGCGAAGAAACGCCGGCCACAGAGGCGCAGAGAGCACAGAGAAAAGAAGCGCAGAGGGATCAGAGAGATGGGAGAATCATCAACCACCTGCAGAGCAGGTGGTTTGAGGAAGCCCCCCCAAGGGGGGCGACCACGTTATGGAAGGCCCCGTTGGGGCCG
>JAWLCG010000457.1:0-3347 GCA_041687295.1 Phycisphaerae bacterium
CGAAGCCCGCCTTCTGCATCCCCCGGATGCTGGCGTGATTGCTGACGTCGGTCTCGATGTAGAAAGGCCCCAGCCCCTGCCGGGCCAGCTGCCCGACGGCATTCTGGAGCGAGGCGGGGTAAATCGACCGCCCGCGGAACGCCTCCAGCGTCAGGCAGGGCCCGATGAGCATGGCCTTCTCTTCGCTGATCGCCGGAAACAGCCGCATGTACGCCCGCCGCGGCGTGACGAAGGCGAAATTGCACGCCTGCCCGTCCCACAGCCCGATGAACAGCCACGCTCGGCAGCGCCCGCGGAGATAGCGCAGGCTCGCGTCGCTGATGCAGCCGGCCAGGAACTCCCGCTGGCTGACATTCAGCTCGGCCCCCGGGGCCACGGCCTGGAACGTCAGGTCGCTCGAGGCCGGCGGCGCAGGCAGGCTCTCGGCGCGATAGAGCACCTTGTGAAAGTCGCGCCCCCCCAGCGGGGTCAGATATCGCCTCATCGTGCTCATACGCCTCCGGACCTCCGCCAGTTGGGCTGCGGGAGCCGGGCCTTGCCCCGGCTCGAAAAAACCGGTCCCGCCCCGCGGCTGAGTGCTGGCACGGCCGGGCGGCTGGCCCTATAGTGGTCGCGGACACTCGTGCAGCCCGCCGCTGCCGCAGCCCAGAAGGACACCCCAGCATGTCACTTCGCCTGACGTGGATACATCACGCCAGTTTCCGCATCGAGGGCTCCTCGGGCGTGCTCTACATCGACCCCTGGAAGCTGCCGGCCCCCCGATCCGACGCCGACGTGGTCTTCGTCTCGCACATGCACTACGACCACTTCTCCAAGGCGGACATCGAAGCGATCTCCAAGAGCGACACGGTGGTCATCGCCCCCTCGGACGTGCTGCGCGAACTGGGGGGCGCCAACGGCGTCACCCCCGGCGACAGCGTCTATATCAAGGATATCCTCGTCGAGGCGGTGGCGGCCTACAACATCGACAAGACCTTCCACCCGCGCAGCCAGAACTGGTGCGGGGCGGTCTTCACGGTCGACGACCGGCGGATCTACTATGCCGGCGACACCGACCACGTGCCGGAGATGGCCGATCTGCCCGGGGTCGACATCGCCCTGCTGCCGGTGGGCGGCATCTACACGATGACCGCCCATGAAGCCGCCCAGGCCTGCCTGGCGATCAGGCCCCGCCTGGCCATTCCGTACCACTGGGGCGACATCGTCGGCCGGGACGAGGACGCCCAGGAATTCGCCGACTCCACCACCTGCCCCACCCGCCTGCTGGCCGAGGGCGAGACCGTCGAATTCTGACGGCGCCCCCCCCGCCGGGCAGCGATCGGGGAGCCGGCTCTGGGACCTCCGACCGCTCCTTGTGGCCCGCCCTGTCGGCCGATATAGTAGGCCGCGACAATCACCCACAGGTAAAAGGAGCGACGATGGGCCAGGCGAGCGGCGGGTTGAGGCTGGCGGCGATCTTCGGCGACAACATGGTCTTGCAGTGCCAGCGGCCGGTCCTGATCTGGGGCTGGGCCAGGCCCGGGGCCGAGGTCTTCGTCAGCATGTCCGGCCAGGCCGCCGCCTGCCAGGCCGACGACGCCGGCCGGTGGTGCGCCCAGATCGGCCCGTTCAAGGCTGGCGGGCCCCACGCCCTGATCGTCTCAGCCGGGCACGAGAGCCTCACGCTCCACAACATCATGACCGGGGAAGTCTGGCTCTGCTCGGGCCAGTCGAACATGGAATGGACCGTCATCAACAGCGGCAACGGCCCGGCCGAGGCCGCCGCCGCTGACGATCCGATGATCCGCCACTTCAAGGTCGCCAACACCGCCGCCCCCGGCCCGCTCGACGATGTCCAGGGCCGCTGGGAGGTCTGCTCGCCCCAGACCGCCGGCGAGTTCTCGGCCGTGGCGTACTACTTCGCCCGCCGCCTGCGCCGGAGCCTGGGCGTTCCGGTGGGCCTGGTCAACAGCTCCTGGGGCGGCACCAACGCCGAGACCTGGACCAGCGAAGAGGCCCTGGCCGCCGACGGCGAGCTCCGCAGGCTCATTGAGCCCTACCACATGCCGCCCGAGCAGGTCCAGCAGCTGGTCGCCCGCTACGCCGCCGACGTCGAGGCCTACCAGAAGGAAGTCGCCTACGAGGACCCCGGCAACACCGGCGAGGCCCGCGGCTTCGCCCAGCCCGAGGCCGACACCAGCGACTGGCGGACAACGACGCTGCCCAGGCTGTGGGAGAGCATCGGGCCGGAGATGAACATCGACGGAGCCGTCTGGTTCCGCCGCCGCGTCGAGATCCCCGCCGCCTGGGCCGGACGCGAACTGACGCTGAGCCTGGGCCCGGTGGACGACTACGACACGACCTACTTCAACGGCCGGCGGGTCGGCGGCATCGGGCCCGAGACGCCCGAGTGGTGGACCGTGCCCCGCGTCTATCGCATCGCCGGCGAGATGGTCCACGCCGGCCCGACGACGCTGGCGGTGCGGGTGTTCGACCGCATCTACGCCGGCGGCTTCCCCGGGCGGGCCGACCAGATGCACCTGGCCCCCAGCGACCAGCCCGAGGCGGCGATCCCACTGGACGGGCCCTGGCTGTACACGGTCGAGCTGGCCCTGCCGCCCAAGACCGCCAGCCGACCGGCCCCGACGCCCCCGGCCGTGCGCGGGCAGAGGAACAGCCCCGCCGCCCTCTTCAACGGCATGATCGCCCCGCTGGTGGGCCTGGGCATCCGCGGGGTCATCTGGTACCAGGGCGAGGGCAACGACACCCAGGCCCATCAGTACCGCCGGCTGTTCCCGACGCTCATCCGCGACTGGCGCAGCCGCTGGGGCCAGGGCGAGTTCCCCTTCCTCTACGTCCAGCTCGCCAGCTTCCGCAACCGCCAGGCCCAGCCCGGCCAGAGCCTCTGGGCCGAAGTCCGTGAGGGCCAGATGCTCACCCTCAGCCAGCCCAACACCGCCATGGCCGTGGCCATCGACATCGGCGATGCCGGCGACATCCACCCCCGCAACAAGCAGGACGTGGGCCTGCGCCTGGCCCTGGCGGCCGAGGCCATCGCCTACGACCGCGCGGTGATCTACTCCGGCCCGCTGTTCGAGAGCACCTGCCGCGAAGGCCAGGCCATGCGCGTCTTCTTCCGCCACCTCGGCGGCGGGCTGGTGGCCAAGGGCGACCGGCTGACCGGCTTCGCCCTGGCCGGGGCCGACCGGCGGTTCGTCTGGGCCCAGGCGAAGATCGACGACAACACCGTCGTCGTCTGGAGCGAGCAGGTGCCCGAGCCCCAGGCCGTCCGCTACGCCTGGGCCGACAACCCCGACGCCAACCTCTACAACCTCGCCGGCCTGCCCGCCAGCCCCTTCCGCAGCGAC
>JAWLCG010000458.1:0-3332 GCA_041687295.1 Phycisphaerae bacterium
CCAGGAAGCTCAGGCCGCGATTGCGGTACTTTTTCGCGATCGAGACGACCAGCCGAAGGTTGCCGCCGGAGAGCTCGCGCTTGGCCTGCTCGTAGTCGTTGAAGACCTTCTGGATGGCCTTGACGCGCTTGCGCAGCAGGTCGGGCGCCTCCAGGACGAGGTTCTGCAGGCCCTCGAGCTCCTCGCGCATCACCTCGACGTCCTCGTAGGGGACGCGGTTGACGGCGGCGTTGGCGATGGTGTGCTCCAGCTCGGCCATCTTCTCGGAGATGTGCTGGAGCTTCTTCATCAGCGGCTGAATCTTGCTGGTGCGGAGGCTGAGCTCTTCGAGCAGCTTGGCCCCGCGGCGGCGGCGGCGCCAGATGCGGCGGATGAGGTGGCGGCGGTCGCCGTCGCCCAGTCGGCCGTCGAGCTGGCGGTCCCAGTCGCTGCGGTTGGCGGCCAGCACCATGCGGACGGTGTCGAGGTTCTGCGGCAGGCGCTCGGAGATGATCTCCTTGCCGAGGTTCTCGGCGGTGGAGATCTTCATCGTGCGGTCGAAGGGCAGGTCCCCGTCGCCGACCTGCTGGAGGATCTCGACGGCCTGGGCCATGCAGTAGTCGCTCTCGAGGACGCGGCGGCGGAAGTGCATCCGCGTCATCTCGATCTTCTTGGCCAGGGCGATCTCCTGATCGCGCGTCAGCAGCGGGATCTCGCCCATCTGCGTGAGGTACATCCGCACCGGGTCGTCGATCCGCCGGGTGACCAGGTCGTCCTCCTCGGCGACCGCGCGGGCCTCGTCCTCCTCGGGCTCCTTGGCGACCTCGGTGCCGTCGGCGAAGGACTCGGCGGCGGCGCGGACCTCGGCCTCGGCCTCGTCGATCAGGTCGATGCCCTTTTCGTCCAGGGTCATCAACAGATCGTCCAGGTCGTCGGGCGAGAAGCTGTCGGGCAGCCCCTCGTTCATCTCCTCATACGTGAGGAACCCACGGTCCCTGCCCTTGTCGATCAGTGCCTTCAGCGGCGAATCGAGAATGTCTGTCATCCACCGGCTCCCGGAAACAGGTCCCCAAGCACGCGCAGCCACGGGAAATTCTACAATCTTAGTGCACAGGTGACCGGTAATTCAAGTAATCACACTACAAAATCGTCCTCATGGGGCCCGCTTGTCCCGCACAGGCCCTTTGTTCGCTCGCCGCCAAGCGAGACACACGGTGCGTAAGCCCCAAGCTCCATGGGCCTTTGTGGGCTCAGGTGCCGCCAAGGCACCGGCCCCACGGGTTATACGTCCCTGGCGGGGGTCTGGGTCGGCGTCAGTTGCTACGGCACCGCAGGCCGGCGATGCCCGCCGGGCTGGCGGAGGCGCTGCTGGATGGCCCGCAGGGCCCCGTCGTCGTCGCCGCGGGCCTGCTCGGCGAGCTGGCGCTCCTCCAGGCGGCGGTGGTGGGCCTCGAGCATCTCCAGGGCCTCGTTGAGGAAGCGCTGGGGCTGGCCCCGCTGCTCGGCCGAGCCGGCCAGGTCGGTCACCAGGCGGGCCCAGTCCTCCCCGTCGCTGACGGCCAGCAGGCTGGCCACGCTCAGCGTGCCCTCGTCGCCCAGCCGCCAGATGTGGCGGGCCAGGGCGGCCAGGGTCGGGTCGTCAAAGTCGTCCATACCGATGTGGCGGGCGACGTGTTCGAACTGATCCGGCTCGACCAGCAGGACCTCCAGGATCTGCCGCTGCGCGCGGGCCAGGCCCTGCGGCGCCGGGGCCGCCTCGACGCCCCGATTCACCGCGGGCCGCTGGTTGGAGGCGGTGGGTACCTGGCGGGTCAGGGCCCGCACCTGGCGGCGGAGCTGGTCGGCCGAGAGGCCCAGCAGCTGGCCGAGGCGGTTGATCAGCAGGCCCTCGCGGACGGCGTCGATCGTGCCGTAGGCGGCCGAGTGGACGACCCGGCGGAGGAACTCCTCGGCCGCCCGGCGCTGCTGGACGAGGTTGTCCCCCGCCAGGCCCGCCGCCGACTGGCGCCAGGCGTACTCCAGGGCGTCGGGGGCGTCCTGGACGATCTGGCCAAAGGCCTCGCCGCCGTGGGCCAGCACGAAGTCGCACGGGTCCTTGCCGTCGGGGATGGCCGCCACGCGGGCCTGCACGTCCTGGGCGATGCACAGGTCGAGCGCCCGCTCGGCGGCGGCGGCCCCGGCCCGGTCGGCGTCGAAGACCAGCACCACGTCCTGGGCGAAGCGCGCCAGCATCCGCACGTGCCGCTCGGTCAGGGCCGTGCCGAGGGTCGCCACGACGTTCTCCACGCCCGCCTGGGCGGGAATGACCATGTCCAGGTAGCCCTCGACGACGATGGCCTGGCCGGTGCGGTCGATGGCGTCGCGGGCCCAGTTCAGGCCGTAGAGGTGGCTGGACTTGTCGAACAGGGCCGTCTCGGGCGTGTTGAGGTACTTGGCCCGCTCGTCGGCGGCCAGCGCCCGGCCACCGAAGGCGATCACCCGTCCGGTGACGTCCAGGATGGGGAACATCAGGCGGTTGCGGAAGCGGTCGTAGCAGCCGCGGCGCGGGGCCTCGCGGGCGGCGACCAGGCCGGCGGCGACCAGCAGCTCCTCGCGCAGCCCCGCCGCGCGGGCCGCCAGGGCCAGCCCGTCCCACCCGTCGGGCGCCCAGCCCAGGCCGAAGCGGCGGATGCTCTCGTCGGAGATCTGCCGGCTGCGGGCGTACTCCAGGGCGGCCCGGCCGGCCTCGGTGTGCAGCTGATCGCGGAAGAAGCGGGCGGCGAAGGTGTTGGCCTTGACCAGCTCGGCCCGGCCCAGGCCGGCCTGGCCGGCGGGCTCGTCGGCGGTGGGCGCCTTCATCCCCGCCCGGTCGGCCAGCAGGCGGACGGCCTCGGGGAACTCCACACGCATCTGGCGCATGAGAAACTGGTAGACCCCCCCGCCCACGCCGCAGCCGAAACATTTGAAAAACTGCTTGGTCGGGCTGACGGTGAAGCTGGGAGTCTTTTCCTGGTGGAACGGGCACAGGCCCAGGTAGTCTTTACCCTTGCGCTTCAGGGAGACGTACTGGCCGATGACCTCGACGATGTCATTGGCCTGCTGGACCTGCTGGATGAAGCTCTCGGGTAGCCGGGGCACCGCGCACTCCTTTTCGGGGCCAATCCAACATTGTACCAGACGCGTCAAGCCCCCTACAGGAGAATCTCCCCCAGCCGGCCTTGGGACCACCGCCGATGCCGCCAGACCCCCGCGTGGCTGCCCATATAGCCCCGGGCATGCCCGGGGTCTTCGATGACGCAAGCCAAGGCCCGCCGCCCATGGGCCGTGCCAGCCCCCCAGCTCGGAGTCCTGTAGGCCCGGGCCCCGCCGGGGGG
>JAWLCG010000459.1:0-3294 GCA_041687295.1 Phycisphaerae bacterium
CGCCTCATGGTACCTACTCACCCAGCCGGACTGCGTCCGGCCTACAGGATGGACCGACAATCCGTGGCCACAAACGCCGCAGCCACGGCACCGGCCGGCGCCAATTCGAGAAAAGTCCTGGAAATCTGAGGCCAAATCGGCCAAGAATCATATCAGGGACCGCAAAACCGGTTCGCTCTTCCGTACTGAACCCAACCATTCATCGGTTTTTTCGTCATGCCAGCCACAGACAGTAACGACGGCAACAGCAGCAGCCACCATTTCAACATCCGCCGCCCCGAGGACCTCAACCCCGCCGACCTGCAGAGCCTTCGCAAGCTTCTCGGCGAGGCCCCCATCGAGGCGGTGGTGGACTCCGACCTGATGGTCGCCGGCACCTACGGCCAGAGCCGCCTGGTCCTGGGCGACGAGCGGGTGTGGGTGATCGAGCACGGCGTGGTGATCCGCCAGGTGGCCCTGGCGGATCTGGCGTCGCTGCACTGCCGCGAGTTCGTGGGCAACGGCCTGCTCGAGGCCCGGATCGCCGACGACCGCCGCCTCGAGCTGATCCGCTACTCCAACACGATGGCCGACGCCTTCGGCGAGATCGCCGAGCGGGTCAACCGCCGGCTCAGCGTCAACGAGGACGAGCTCGAGGCCAAGCAGGACGAGATCGCCAGTGTCTCGACCGGCGCGGAACGGCCGACCTACCGCTGCCCCAACTGCGGCCATCCGCTCTCGGCGGCCTCGGACTCCTGCCCCAAGTGCACCAGCAAGCGCCAGGTGATGCTGCGGCTGATGCGCCTGATGGCGGGCCACTGGAAGCTCGCCATCGTGGGCCTGGTGCTGTCGGCGGCCTTCGCGGCCTCGGGGCTGGGGCCCGGGCTGCTCGTCCGCGAGCTGGTCGACAAGGCCCTGCGCCCCATGGAAGACGCCATCGGCCCGGGCGGCACGGTCAGCCTCACGCCGGCCGAGTTCGAGGACCAGCGCCAGCAGGGGCGCGACTACCTCTACGTCATCGTGGTCACCTTCCTCGCCCTGATCACCGTCCGCGGCGTCATCTCGTTCTTCCGCACCCGCGTGATGGGCATCCTCAGCGAGGTCGTCGTCAAGGACCTCCGCTCGAACCTCTACGGCACGCTGCAGCGGCTGAGCCTGAGCTACTACGACCAGGAGCACACCGGGCGGATCATGGCCCGCGTCCTCACCGACACCCGCGTGGTGCAGCGGTTCGTGGTCTCGGCCGTCCAGCAGATGGTCATCGACATCCTGACGGTGCTGGGCATCGGCATCGTGCTGTTCTCGATCCACTGGAAGCTGGCCGCCCTGGCCCTGCTGCCGATCCCGGCGGTGGTGCTGTTCGCCCACTACTTCTCGACGCGGTTCAAGAAGATGTTCCGCTCGGTCCGCCGCAAGTACGCCACGCTGTCGGCCTCGGTCGCCGAGACCCTCTCGGGCATGCGCGTGGTCAAGAGCTTCGGGCAGGAAGACCGCGAGATCGACGGCTTCAACATCAAGAACGACGACGTCTACAACGCCCGCCTGCTGACGGTCTACGCCCGGGCGAAGTTCGGCCCGCTGGTCGGCTGGCTGACGAGCCTGGGCGTGCTGGCCGTCTGGCTGATGGGCGGCCTGCTGGTGCTCTCGACGATCACCGCGCCCGACCCGCTGCGGTTCACCCTCGGTACGCTGATGCTGTTCATCACCTACATGAACCAGTTCTACACGCCGCTGCGCCGCCTGATGAGCCTGACCGAGGCCTTCCAGGAGTCCGCCACCGCCGCCGAGCGGGTCTTCAGCATCCTGGACATGCCCTCGGAGGTCGGCGACCACGACCAGGCCACGCCCCTGCAGGCGCCCCGCGGGCACATCCGCATCGAGAACGTCTCGTTCTCCTACAAGGAGGGCGAGCGCGTCCTCAAGAACATCAACCTCGACATCCAGCCCGGCGAGATGATCGGCCTGGTCGGGCAGACCGGCTCGGGCAAGAGCACGCTGGTCTCGCTGGTCTGCCGCTTCTACGACCCGACCAAGGGGAAGATCCTGCTGGACGGCAAGGACCTCCGCGACGTGCAGGTCCGCTCGCTCCGCGAGTCGATCGGCATGGTGCTGCAGGACCCGTTCCTGTTCGCCGGCACGATCCGCGAGAACATCGCCTACGGGCGCCACGCCGCCAGCGAGGTCGACATCGTCCAGGCCGCCAAGGCCGCCAACGCCCACGAGTTCATCATGAACCTGCCCGACGGCTACGACAGCGAGGTGGGCGAGCGCGGGCTGATGCTCTCGGGCGGCGAGAAGCAGCGGATCAGCATCGCCCGGGCCATCCTGAAAGACCCGGCCATCCTCGTGCTCGACGAGGCCACCAGCGCCGTCGACACCGCCACCGAGGCCATGATCCAGGAGGCCATGGACCGCCTGGTGACCGGGCGGACCACCATCGCCATCGCCCACCGCCTCAGCACGCTGCGCAACGCCGACCGCCTGGTCGTGCTGGCCGACGGCGAGATCATCGAGCAGGGCACCCACGCCGAGTTGCTCGACAGCGACGGCACCTATGCCAGGCTCTGCCGCATCCAGGCCGAGTTCGCCCAGGCCGTCGAGTAGGAGCAGACGCACCATGAGCGGTACCGCCAAGCAGAATTACCTGATCGACCCCCAGACCGTCCGCATCCGCCGCGACGACGACGGCTTCGTCCAGCTCCACCGCGACGGCCAGGCCGAGCCCGTCGCCGGCGTCATGAGCCTCTTCCCGCTGACCCGGCCCCAGGGCATGGTCTCGCTGCGGGCGCCCGGCGGGGCGGAGATCGGCATCATCGAGGATGTCCGCGGCCTGGACGCCCAGAGCCGACACATCGTGGAAGAAGAGCTCGAACGCAGCTACTTCATGCCCGTCATCACCGACATCCTCGGCCTCGACGAGCAGCTCAGCGTCGTCGAGTGGGACGTGCAGACCAACAAGGGCCCCCGCGTCTTCCACGTCCGCAGCGTCCGCCGCAACGTCCGCAAGATGGGCAGCCGACGGCTCATCATCAAGGACGTCGACGGCAACCGCTACGAGATCCCCGACTGGATGGACCTGCCCATCGGCGCCCAGCGGCTGATCGAGCCGTACCTGTAGGGAGAGGGTTGATTGGTTGATCGGTTAACCGGTTAATTGGTTAACTCGTCCCTGCGTTACTGCGTCGCAGATTGTATCGCTTGACAGGGCCCGAATCCGATGGCGCCGAGGGTTGCCGTGGCGCCTTCTGCCCCAAGCCCACGGATTGCCATCCTGTCGTATCTACACATCTACAGAGTCCAAGGATCGGCCGGGTG
>JAWLCG010000460.1:0-3293 GCA_041687295.1 Phycisphaerae bacterium
CAGCATGATGCGGGCGGGGAAGCGGAGCGTCGAGTGCACGCGGGGGATCGTCACGCAGCCGTCCTCGAGCGGCTGGCGGATCATCTCCAGCGTGGGCCGGGGGAACTCGGGGAACTCGTCGAGGAACAGCACGCCGTGGTGGGCCAGCGACACCTCGCCGGGCTGGGGGATGGCCCCGCCGCCGACCAGCGACGCCGCCGAGGCCGAGTGGTGCGGCGTCCGCACGGGCCGGGTCGCCATCAGGCTCGCCCCGGCCGGCAGCAGGCCCCGGCTGGAGAAGATCTGCGTGGTCTCCAGCGACTCTTCCGGCGTCAGCGGGGGCAGGATGGTGGTGATCCGCTTGGCGAGCATGGTCTTGCCCGAGCCGGGCGGGCCGATCATCAGCACGTTGTGGTGGCCGGCGGCGGCGATGGTCAGGGCCCGCTTGGCGGCGGACTGGCCGCGGACGTCGCCGAAGTCGCCGTCGTACTGGCCGGCCTGGGCGAAGATGGCGTCGAGGTCGACGGCCGTCGCCTCGATCTCCAGCTCGTCGGTCAGGAACGCCGCCGCCTGGGCCAGCGAGTCCAGGCCGATGACGGCCAGCGAGTCGACGACGGCCGCCTCGGGGGCGTTGTCGCGTGGCAGCAGGATGCCCTCGAGCCCCGCCTGCCGCGCCAGCAGAGCGGCCGCCAGGGCCCCGCGGATGGGGCGCAGCCGACCGTCCAGGGCCAGCTCGCCGGCGATGAGGTACCGCTCGTGCTTCTCCGAGCGGATCTCCCCGCCGGCCAGCAGCACGCCCAGGGCGATGGGCAGGTCGAAGGCGTTGCCCTCCTTCCGCACGTCGGCTGGGGCGAGGTTGATGGTGACCTTGGGCCCGGGCCAGCGGAACCCGCCGTTGCGCATGGCGGACTGCACCCGGCTGATCGACTCCTTGACGGCCGCGTCGGGCAGGCCCACGAGCTTGAACTCGCCCAGGCCCCCGCGGGCGACGTCCACCTCCACCTCGCAGCCCACCGCGTCGATGCCCTGCAGCGTCATGCTGTGAATGCGCGAAATCATCCCGCCACTCCCGACACGAACCCCGGCCACGCAAGTCCACTAAGACAGGTCGCCGGCGATCATACCCCGCCCCCGCCCGGGCCGCAACCGCCCAGCACTCCGCCCATTGGCAGGTTGAGCATTCGGTGGTATGCTCGACGATGGGACGATCCCGCAAAGGAGGCGACAGATGGACTGGGCAACGGGCACGGTGGGCGGTGGGGGGGTTGAGGTTCTCGAGCCGCGGGTGATGCTCTCGGGGCCGAGCCCGGAGGCGTGGGGGCCCTTTGAGTCGTGGCAGGCCTCGCCGGCCGCCCTGGCCAGCGGCCTGGACCAGGCCGACGCCGAGTGGCTCGCGCCCGACCTCGTCGCCAGCCGGCTGACGGGCGTGGCCCCGCTGGCGGTGCACTTCGACGCCACCGGCACCACCAGCACCCGCACGGACTACCCGTTCCACGAGCTGGACTACTCGTGGCACTTCGGCGACGTGGCCGAGGGCACGTGGCAGTACAGCGGCCTGGGGCGCAACGTCGACCAGGGGCCGCTGGCCGGGCACGTCTACGAGCAGCCGGGCGTCTACACCGTCACGCTGACGGTGCGCGACGGCGAGGGCCTGGCCCGCCGGCAGGTCACCGTCGAGGTGGAGGACCCCGACGTCGTCTTCGCCGGCGAGGCCACCATTGTCTTCTCGACCGACGGCGACTTCACCGGCGCCCCCGCCGGGGCCGTCCAGGTCGTCACCGGCGACCTCGGCGTGGTCATGAGCTACGCCCAGGCCGGCAAGCGCCTGCTGCTGCACCGCGGCCAGACGTGGACCAACTCGGCCGGGCGGACCGTCAACAACATGGGCCCCGGGCTGGTGGGAGCCTTCGGTGAGGGCGCCAAGCCCGTCGTCGTCAGCAGCACTGGTGTGTTCAGCGTCTCTGGCCGGGTGCCCAGCATGGGCGACTGGCGGTTCATGGACCTCGACCTCCGCGGCACGGCGGGGAGCAAGGCCTTCAGCTTCGGCGGCGCAGCCGACCGAATCACGCTGCTGCGTGTGGAGATGCGGGACTTCGGCACGGCCGTCTCGGCGCCCGAGTCGATCCTGAACTACTGGAACGCCAACGGCTACCCCGGCCATACGCTCTACGACGGCCTGGCGGTGGTGGACAGCCTGATCGACCACAACCAGGGCGGCGGGGGCAACAACGGCATGTACCTCGCCGGCCAGCGGACGCTGATCCTGGGCACCAGCATCAGCGACTGCGACGAGGTCGAGCACACCCTCCGCACGCCCTGGCAGGAGAAGTTCGTCCTGAACCACAGCCGCCTGGCGGGGGCGGCCTCGGCCAAGCACCAGCTCAAGCTGCACGCCCCCGAGTGGGAGGGCGGCGGCCTGGGCCACCAGCGCTACAGCGAGCAGATCGTCCTGCGGGGCAACCGTTTCGAGGGCGCGCTGAACGCCTGGTCGATCACACTGGGGCCCTCCAGCAGCGGGCCCGATCAGCGGGTCCGCGACGTGCTGGTCGAGAGCAACCACTTCATCAGCGGCCCGGCCACGCAGGTGGACCTGCTGATGTGGGTGCAGGACGCGACCGTCCGCAACAACGTCTTCGACACCGGCCCGGGCCATAGCGCCATCTACGTCGGGCCGCGGGGCGACGAGCCGCCGCCGGTCCGCGTGCGGGTGCTGCACAACACGGTCTACAGCGCCGGCTCGGGGCGGATCGTCAGCATCGCGGCCACCTCCAGCGACACGGTGGTGCAGAACAACCTGCTGGTCGGCGCGGGCAGCGTCTACAGCGGCGGGGGCATCAACCTGCTGGCCAGCCATAACCTGGTGCTGGCCGATGCGGGCCTGGCGGGCATGCCGCCGGCGAGCAGCCGCGACTTCGCCCTCCAGGCCGGCAGTGGGGCCATCGACGCCGGAACGGCCGTGCCGGTGTGGACGGACTTCACCGGCCAGCCCCGGCCCGTCGACGCGCCGGACCTGGGCGCCTTCGAATGGTCCCCGGCCGGCCTCGACGGCGACGCCAACCGCGACGGCGTGGTCGACGACCGCGACCTGAGCGTCCTGCTGAGCCACTGGGGCGACGGGGACGCCGGCTGGGACGGCGGCGACTTCAACGCCGACGGCGTGGTCGACGACCGTGACCTGAGCGTCCTGTTGAGCCACTGGGGCGACCGGTAGTAGGGCGGGCACGGACCCCCGGGGGGGGGCGCCTGGCGCCATCGGCGGCGGGCAGTGCCCGCCCTACAGGATAGGGCCGGCCTGCGGGGACCGTTGACACGCG
>JAWLCG010000461.1:0-3282 GCA_041687295.1 Phycisphaerae bacterium
CCGCTTTGGATCGCAGACGACAGAGCAGCCAAAGCGGCGTCAAGGCCGCCGCACTCCATACTCCCCAGGGCGATGGGACGCCTGCGCAAGAAAAGGCCCCCGGCGCAGCCAGGGGCCGACGATCGCAGATCAAAAATCAAAAATCAAAAAATCGAAAATGTCTACTCGGTCACGTGCAGGCGGAACTCGTATCGGTCGGCGTTGGCCAGGGCGGTCGGCTCGGGCTCGATCACCCAGCCGTCGAACATGCCCCGGCGGAGCTTGAGCGGGATCCTCTCGCCGTCGGGCGTCTCGACGAGGACCTGCTCAGCCCGGTCGATCTGCTCCTGGGAGACGTTCAGCGGCAGCGTGACGCGCTCGGCCGAGCGGCCCGAGGCCGGCGGGGCGCTGAGGCACTGCCGGGCGTGGTCTTCGCACAGGTGCAGCGTTCGCGGCCCGGCGCTCTCGCGCTCGGTCACGTGCACCACGGCCTGTCGATTGCAGCGGTCGCATTGCATCGGTTGGCCCTCCGAGTGGCGTCTCTGCGGGCCTACGCCGGCCCATCGGATTCTATACCTCATACACGCCGCCAAAGCCCCCTTTGTTCGCCCCAGGGCCCGCTCCGCGGCTTGCCACTTGCGGTCCGGCGGCGGCGGCTTTACCATGCGCAGGCCCATGCCCAAAGGAGACACTATGCACACCGTAACGCGAATGACGCTGCTGGCGGCGCTGCTGGGCCTGACCGGTTTGGCCGCCGGCCAGGGGGCCCCGATGGACTGGCTGCGAGTGGACACTCTGGGCCGGCGGGGGGCCGAGCTGGAGATCGACAGCGAGTACGCCTGCTCGCAGGGCACCGACCCCAGCGGCGGCATGGGTTGGTGGCAGGGCGAGGTCGGCCTGTCGATGCCGCTGCTGCAGCGCGAGGACCGTCACGACCTGAGCCTGGCCCTGCAGGTCGAGCAGATGACCCTCGACAGCTCCGTCCGCCTGCCTCAGGTGGGGGCGCCCTTCCCGGACCACCTCTGGGACGTCGGCACCGGCCTGGTGGGCCGAACCGACACCGAATGGGGCCTGATGGGCCTGTCGGCGATCGTCCACTCGCCGTCGGATCGCCCCTTCGAGCAGGCCGAGGACGTCGAACTGGCCGCCCTGGCCTTCTGGCGGATCGAGCAGAGCGACGAGCTGGCCTGGCTGGTGATGCTGGGCTACGACGGGCCGATCCGCTTCGACAACGACCCCCCGCTGCCCGGGGCCGCCCTGATGTACACGCCCGGGCGGCAGCTGCAGCTGGGGGCGGGCGTGCCGCTGAGCTGGGTCGTCTGGCGGCCGATCGAGACGGTCACGCTGAGCGGCTTCTACCTGCTGCCGCGGACGATCGCGACGCGGGCGGCCTGGCAGTGCGCCGGGCCGGTCACGCTGTTCGCCGGCTTCAGCTGGGACAACCGGGCCTACTACCGCCACGACCGCGCCGACGACGAGGACGCCCTGACCCTCTACGAGAAGCGCCTCGCCGCCGGCGTCGAGTGGGCCCTCAGCGAGCACATCAGCCTCGAGGCCCAGGTGGGCTTCGCCTTCGACCGCTTCTGGTTCGAGGGCGAGGACTACGACGACCGCGGCGATGACCGCATCGACCTCGGCGACGGCCCGTTCACCGCCCTGACCCTCCGCGTGAGCTTCTGAGGGCCCCAGAAAAACCGCCAGACGCCCGGGGCCGCGGGGTGTAGCCCGGGGCTTCCAGCCCGTCTTGCGATTGCGCCTGTGGATCCCGAAGCGCCTCCGGCCCAAGCCCACGGATTGCCCTCCGTGGCATCGTGGCCAAGCCGTTGACCTTGAGGCACAGCGTGCCCGCAGGTCCGGGCGCAAGACGCTCCAGCCCCGGGGCTTTGGGCTGGTTTTGGTTTGCGTCGACCCTGGCGGCGCGGCATCATGCCGGCAGTCCAGGGCCGATCCCCTGGCCCGTCACGGAGCGACAGAGGAGGGCGACGCGATGCATGACCGGCAGGATTCTCGCACAGGCCCCGACCGCCAGACCGGGCGAATGAGCCGCAGGCAGATGCTGGGCACGGTGGCTGGAACGGCGATGGCCTGGTCGCTGGGACGCCTGGCCCAGGCAGCGCCCGGCGACGGGCCGCCTGCCCGGCGCGGGCCGAACATCGTCTTCATCCTCACCGACGACCTGGGCTACGGCGACATCGGCTGCTACGGTGCCGGCGACGTGCACACGCCGCGGATCGACCGCATGGCCGAGGAGGGCCTCAAGCTCACCAGCTACTACTGCGGGGCCCCGGTCTGCACGCCGGCGCGGGCGGCCTTCATGACCGGCTGCTACGCCAAGCGCGTCGGCCTGCCGATGGTACTGTACGCCCACCACGACGAGTGCCTCAACCCCGACGAGGTGACCGTCGCGGAGATCTGCAAGGCCCGCGGATACGCCACGGCCATGGCGGGCAAGTGGCACCTGGGCGGCATGGCCCCGACGCGGCATGGCTTCGACGAGTGGATCGGCACGACCGACGCCAGGCAGGACCGCACGCGCCTGTGCACGGAGGCGTCGATCGACTTCATCCGCCGGCACAAGGACCAGCCCTTCCTGCTCTACCTCGCCCACGCCGACCCGCACACGCCGGTGAACGCCTGGCCGCCGTTCGAGGGCACCAGCCCGCGCGGCACGGCCTACGGCGACGTGATCTCGGCGCTGGACTGGAGCACGGGGCGGATCCTGGACACGCTGGCCGAGCTGGGCCTGGACGAGAACACGCTGGTGGTCTTCACGTCGGACAACGGGCCCTGGCTGGACAAGAAGGAGGACGGCGGCTCGTCCGGGCCGTTGCGGGGCGGCAAGTTCAACGCCTTCGAGGGCGGCCATCGCGTGCCCTGCGTCATCCGCTGGCCGGGGCACATTCCGCCGGGCACCACCTCGGACGGCCTGGCCTGCGTCATGGACATGCTGCCGACCTTCGCCGGGCTCTGTGGCGGGCAGGTGCCCACCGACCGCGTGATCGACGGGGTGGACCTTGGGCCCATGCTGACCGATCCGACCACCGCGAGCCCGCGCGAGTCGTACGTCTACTACGAGGGCGCCAGCGAGAAGTCCGCCGCCCGGGCCCTCCGCAGCGGGCGCTGGAAGCTCTTCGCCTGGCCCGAGGCCAAGAACGCCCGGCCCGACTGGTATCCCGTCGCCCTGTACGACCTGCAGACTGACCTGGGCGAGACCACCAACGTGGCCGGCGAGCACCCCGAGGTGGCGGCCCGGCTTCAGACGATGCTCGAGGCCCACTGGCAGAGCATCGCCGACCACAGCCG
>JAWLCG010000462.1:0-3268 GCA_041687295.1 Phycisphaerae bacterium
AAGGGGCCGCATGCAGCGCCTCCCCCAGCCGGACTGCGTCCGGCCTACCGGGACGGGCCGTTTGCTCGACTGAGAGGCTACAACCGAAAGGAGCCGCCATGAAGATTGCCGTCACCGCCCAGGGCCCGGAGCTGAGTTCGCCGGTGGACCCGCGCTTTGGCCGGGCCAAGTGCTTTGTCGTCGTCGACGTCGAGAGCGGAACGTTCTCGGCCATCGACAACAGTCAGAACCTCAACGCCGCCCAGGGCGCCGGCATCCAGGCGGGCCGAAACGTCGTCGAGTTGGGCGTCCAGGCCGTCCTCACCGGCCACGTCGGCCCCAAGGCCTTCGCCGCGCTGCAGGCGGGCGGGGTGGCCATCTTTACCGGCGCCCAGGGCACGGTGGCCGAGGCGGTCGAGCAGTTCCGGGCGGGCCGGCTTCAGCCCAGCCAGGCCGCCAACGTTGAAGGGCACTGGGCGTAGCCGCCCGTTGAAGAACGGGCCCAAGCCCACGGATTGCCATCCTGTGATATCCACACGAGTCCAAGGACCGGCCGGGTGCCGTGGCTACGGCGTTCGTAGCCACGTCTTGGGGCGCCGACTCGTCAGTCGCACCGACCAATGGACGGCCCAGGGCGCGAGCGCCGTATGGAGTGCGGCGATGCAATCGCCGCTTTGGCTTGGGTCGCCATCGAGCCAAAGCGGCGATGACTCGCCGCACTCCAAAGAGGCGGTCCGCCTGTCGCGCAGGGACACCCAGGCCGGCCCAGTCAGGGCCGAAAGGGCGATGGACACGAATGGCACGAATGGAAGATCAGACAGGGCCACAACGAATCTTCCATTCGTGAGATCGTCTTTCATTCGTGCCATTCGTGTTGATCCCCTGTGCATGGAGCGGGAGGCCCGGGGGAGAGCCCACAGACGTGGCTACAAACGCCGTAGCCACGGCACCCGGACGCCTCTTCTTTCTCGGAGACGCGATGGACTCGGCCGCCCCTGACGGGGGCTACGAGAGATGTGTGGATACCACAGGATAGCAATCCGCGGGTTTGGGCAGCAGACGGTTCGGCAAATCACGGGCGCGACCGGCGAACGGTCCGAATCCGCATAGGAGTACAACACACCATGACTGACGCAACGACACAGGCCTGCGGCGGCGACTCGGCCGGGCAGGAACTCGAAGAGCTCGAGCTGCGGACGCAGATGGAACGCATCGGGCGCAAGATCCTCGTGCTCAGCGGCAAGGGCGGGGTGGGCAAGAGCACCGTGGCCGCCAACCTGGCCACCGCGCTGGCACGGGCCGGCCTGAGCGTGGGCCTGCTGGACGTGGACCTGCACGGCCCGAGCATTCCGCAGCTGATGGGCCTGGCGGGCCAGCGCCTCGGGCCCAACGCCGACCGGCGGCTCACGCCGATCCGCGTGCGTGGGAACCTCTCGGTCGTCTCGGTGGGCCTGCTGCTGGACAGCGCGAGCGACGCCGTCATCTGGCGCGGGCCGATGAAGTACAACGTCATCCGCCAGCTGCTCAAGGACGTCGACTGGGGCCGGCTGGACTGCCTGGTCATCGACGCCCCGCCCGGCACGGGCGACGAGCCGCTGGCGGTGGCGCAGCTGGTGGGCCCGGGGGCCGAGGCCGTCGTCGTCACCACGCCGCAGGATGTCGCCATCGCCGACGTGCGGCGGAGCGTGTCGTTCTGCCGCACGCTGGGCGTGACGGTGCTGGGCATCGTGGAGAACATGAGCGGCCTGGCCTGCCCGCACTGTGGCGGCGTGGTGGAGCTGTTCAAGACCGGCGGCGGCGAGGCCCTGGCGGCCGAGATGGGCGTGCCCTTCCTGGGCCGAGTTCCCCTGGACCCGCAGGTGGTGGCTTCGGGCGACAGCGGCGAGCCCTTCATGGCCGCCGTCGACCAGAGCCCCGCCGCCCGCGCCTTCGCCCGCGCCGTCGCGCCGATCGTACAGCCCGCCGAGGCTGCACCCGAACCCCAGGAGAGCCCGACCATGAAGATCGCCATTCCCCTCGCCGCGGGCCGGCTGTGCATGCACTTCGGCCACTGCGAGCAGTTCGCCCTGGTCGAGGTGGACCCGGCCAGCCAGACGATCGTCTCGAGCCGGCCGATGACGCCCCCGCCGCATGAGCCGGGCGTACTGCCCCGGTGGCTCGCCCAGCAGGGCGCGGCGGTGATCATCGCCGGCGGCATGGGCCAGCGGGCCCAGGCGCTGTTCGCCGAGAGCGGCATCGCGGTCGTCACCGGCGCCCCGGCCGAGGGGCCCGAGACGCTCGCTCGGGCGTACCTGGCCGGCACGCTGGTGGTGGGCGAAAATGTCTGCGACCACTGAGGCCAGCCAGGAGCAGCTCGAGGCGCTTTCCGCGCGGGTCCACGGCCACTGCGTGGTCTGCGGGCCCACCTCGCGGCTGGGGCTGCGCTTCCGCGTGGTCGACGGCGGCGACGTCGAGGCCGACGTTACGCTCGAGCCCGCCCTGGAGGGCTACGACGAGATTCTGCACGGCGGCATCGTGGCGTCGCTGCTGGACGCGGCCATGACGAACTGCCTGTTCGCCCGCGGCGTGGTGGCCGTCACGGGCGAGCTGGTCGTGCGCTACCGCAGGCCCGTGCGGACGCAGGAGCCGGCCGTCGTTCGCGGCCACGTCGACCTGCAGCGCCAGACGCTGTGGAATCTCTCCGCCCAGCTGGCCCAAAATGGTACAGTAGTAGCCCGGGCGACCGGCAAGTTCCTGCAGACCGCCCCCGCCAGCCACGGAGAGCCATCCGAGCCATGACGCCCCGAACCATCGAGCCATTCCGCATCACCCGCCGGCCCAACTACGTGCCGCAGGGCGACGAGGAGACCGTCTTCCGCGCCGCCTGTTCGGCCCGGATTCCGCTGATCATCAAGGGCCCGACCGGCTGCGGCAAGACGCGGTTCATCGAGCACATGGCCTACGAGCTGCACCGCCCGCTGGTGACCGTCTCGTGCCACGAGGACCTCACCGCCGCCGACCTGGTGGGCCGATTCCTGCTCAAGAACGACCAGACCGTCTGGCAGGACGGGCCGCTGACGCTGGCGGTCCGCGAGGGGGGCATCTGCTACCTCGACGAGATCGTCGAGGCCCGCAAGGACACCACCGTCATCATCCACTCGCTCACCGACGACCGCAGGCAGCTCTACATCGACAAGACCGGCGAGGTCATCGCCGCCCACGACGAGTTCATGATGGTCCTCAGCTACAACCCCGGCTACCAGTCGATCGTCAAGGACCTCAAGCACTCGACCAAGCAGCGGTTCGCGAG
>JAWLCG010000463.1:0-3247 GCA_041687295.1 Phycisphaerae bacterium
CGCGGTCGCCCCCGCAGCCGAAGAGCACGATCAGCCGGCCGGCCGTCACGGGGCGCAGGGCCCGCAGGGCGTTGGCCAGGGCGTCGTCGGTATGGGCGTAGTCGACCAGCACGGCGAAGGGCGCCTCGAAGGCCACGCGGTCCAGCCTCCCCGGCACGCGGAAGGGCTGGCCCAGCGCGTCGGCGACGGCCCCCAGCTCGAACCCGAGGCTCAGGCACACGCCGGCGGCGGCCAGGTGGTTGGACACGTTGTGTCGGCCCAGCAGCGGGCTCTCGACGGGGGCGCTGCGGCCGGCGAGGCTCAGGCGGTAGCGCGTGCCGGCGGCGTCCATCCGCTCGACGTGGGCCCGCAGCCCCGGCCCCTCGCCCAGGCCGTACCACAGCACCCGGGCAGGCGTGGCGGCGGCGACGGCGGCGCCGGCGGGGTCGCCGGCGTTGATCACGGCCGTCGCAGCCGGGCGGAGGTCCTCGAAGAGCCGACGCTTGGCGGCGAGGTAGGCCTCCATCGTGCCGTGGTAGTCCAGGTGGTCGCCGGTGAGGTTGCTGAAGGCGGCCGCGGCGAAGTCCAGGCCCGCCACCCGGTGCTGGTCGAGGGCGTGGCTGGAGACCTCCATGGCGACCGCCTGCGTGCCCGCGGCCACCATCTCGGCCATTGCGCCGGCCAGGTCGGCGGGGCCGGGGGTGGTGTTGTCGTTGGGGCGGTATTGGTCAGCGAACTCGGTGGCGATGGTGCCGATGACGCCGGTCGGTCGGCCCAGCCGATGGAGGATGTGGCGGACGAGGTAGGTGAAGGTCGTCTTGCCCTTGGTGCCGGTGATGGCCGTCAGCGTCAGCCGACGAGCGGGCCAGCCGGCCGCCGCCTGCGCCAAAGGCCCCACGGCCCGGGCCGTGTTGGCCAGACGCACCCACGCTACGCCGTCGGGAATTGCGGAGGGGTCCTCGCAGACCACCGCCGTCGCCCCCGCCGCCAGGGCCGCGGCGATGTAGTCGTGCCCATCGGCCTTGGGCCCGCGGACGGCCACGAAACAGCCCCCCCGCCGCACGCGCCGGCTGTCGGCCGACACGCCGGTCACCTCCGCCTCGCCCCGGCGATCCGTCGCCGCCAGGTGAGCCTCCGCCAGCAGTTCCGTCAAACGCATGGTTCCCTCTGACCCGTGTCCCACCCGCACGCCGGTGGGAGTTCGAGAAGACCCCGGGCATGCCCGGGGCTATATGTAGGGCGGGCCCTGGCCCGCCGTCGATGGCGCCAGGCCCGGCCGTGGCGCCTCACGCCTTCGCCGGCGGGCGGTGCCCGCCCTACTTAATCGGCGATGTCGTCGTCGGCGGGGGCCTCGGTTTTGGCGTCGTCTTTGGGCACCTCCAGGTAGGCCAGAGAGCGCTCCAGGACGCTCTTGACGACCGGGGCGGCCACCACGCCGCCGTAGTAGGCCCGCGACCGGTCGGGCTTGCGGACGCTGACCAGGCACACCAGCCGGGCGTCCGTCGCCGGGGCGGCCGCGATGTAGCTGGCCGTGTAGGCGTCGGGCTCGTAGCCCCGCCCGTCGGTGCGGGCGATCTGGGCCGTCCCCGTTTTACCAAAACTGGTCCAGCCTTCCAACCGTCCGCGCTTTCCGGTGCCCTCGGTGGGCACCTGGGCGAGCACCCGCTCGACGAAGACGCGGCAGAGGTTCGAGTCGAGCACCTGCCGCACCGGCAGCGGATAGCTGTTGTCGTAGATCAGTGTGCCGTCGGGGTCGTAGACCGCCCGGACCAGCCTCGGCCGAAGCAGCAGGCCCCCGTTGGCGAAGGCGCTGAAGCCGGTGGCCATCTGCAGGGCGGTCACGCCGATCTCCTGGCCCATGGGGATCGAGGTGGTGGTGTAGCTGTTCCAGTTCTTTAGCGGGTTGACCAGGCCCGCGTCCTCGCCGCGCAACTCGACACCCGTCTTGGCGCCGAAGCCGAAGCTGCGGACGGCCTGGTAGAGCCGCTCGTTGCCCAGCCGTTCGCCCAGTTGGGCCATGAAGATGTTGGAGCTCTTGAAGACGCCGGCCTCGAAGCTCAGCACGCCGTAGCCGTGGGCGTCGCGAAGCCGTCGGCCGCTCTGGCAGCGGTAGAGCCCGTCGTGGCACTGGAACGACTCGCCGAGGCGGGTGACGCCCTCGGCCAGGGCGACGGCGGCGATGAAGGGCTTGAAGATCGAGCCGGGCTCGTAGGGGTCAGTGATCGCCCGGTTGCGCCGCTGGTCCTGGTCGGTGTAGCGGAAGGCGTTGAGGTCGTAGGCGGGCACGCTGGCCAATGCCAGCACCTCGCCGGTGCGGGGGTCCATCACAATGCCGACCGCCGACTCGGCCGCGTAGGTGGCGACGGCGTCGGCCAGGGCCTGTTCGAGGTAGCCCTGGATGACCACGTCCAGCGTGAGCACGAGGTGCTTGCCGTCGCGGGGGGCGACGAAGGCCTCCGGCTCGCTCCAGATGGCCCGGCGGGCGGCGTCGGCGCGGACGACCCGCCGGCCGTCGGTGGCGGCCAGGGCGGCGTCGGCCCATAGCTCGGTGCCCTCGAGGCCGTGGCCCTCGGAACCGACAAAGCCCACCACGTGGGCCCCCAGCGTGCCGCAGGGGTAGTACCGCCGCCACTCCTGCAGCAGGCCGATGCCCGGAAGCTTGGCGGCGCGGATGGCCTCGGCCGCCGGTTCGCCCACCTCGCGCGCCAGCCAGACGAACCGCCGCTGGCGATTCTCCAGCAGCTTGCCTTGCAGGTCGCGGGGGTCCTGCCCGAGGATCGGCCCGAGCGTCTCGCAGACGTCCCACAGCTCGTCGTCGCGGATGATGAACGGGTCGGCGAAGCAGCTGGGCACCTGCCGGCTGGCCGCCAGCTGGACGGTGCGGCTATGGCTGTTGGCGTAGATCGTGCCCCGCCGGGCGGAGATAGGGACGGTCATCCGCTGCTGCCGCTCGGACCGGGCGGCCATGGCGGCGGCATGGGTGTTCTGGAACAGGTATAGCCGAACCCCCAGCCCCACCAGCGCCACCGCCAGCAGCGCGAACAGCGCATGGCCCGCCCAGAGCCTCGGACGCGGCGACCGGGATGCGTACGGCTGCGCTGCCATGAGAATCGAGCCTCCGAGGCTCCTCCAACGAACCGGGGCCTTCTGGCAAACCCTCTGCTGGGCGAGTCCTGCGGGCAACCCTGGCCCGGGCGAAGGTGGGGCTTCGCTTCGCTGCGCCCCAGCCTACGAGGAGGTCCCCGGCTGTAGGCTGGGGCGTAGCGAA
>JAWLCG010000464.1:0-3245 GCA_041687295.1 Phycisphaerae bacterium
GACCGGCAGCCGGGTCTACTGGCGATTCCGGACGGAGGACGCGCGAAACAAGCTGCACCACCTTTACCCAACAATCTAGGCTGGCCGGTCTACTACGGCGAGAACCCACGTGCCCTACCGCAGGCCGCCCTGCCATTCTCGGAGCAGACACAGAGGACCCAGCGCGGGCTTCGCCCGCAACCCAACCTGAATCCGTAGCGTCGGCCCGGTGGTCCAGAAGAAACAGCGCGGGGGCTCTGCCCCCACACCCCCGGGATTTGTCGCTTTAGGGCCGATGGCAGTTGGCTCTGCGGGGCCAGCCATAGGGGGGGAGTAGGGCCACGCGCCCTCGGCCCCGCGTGCTGCGAATCGGCAGGACACGGCCGGTCCCTCGGCGGCGTGGCTGCCGGGATCGTCTGCCATTGGCCTCAATGCGATAAATCCCGGGGTCCGGGGCAGAGCCCCGGGGGAGTTTCTCGGCCGACGGTGCTGGCGAAATGGCTAAAAAAGATCAAGAGCCCTCGCATTAGTGGTACAGAGAGAAGAAGCATAGAGAGTTTGGAGGGTTCAGAGAGGAAAGAGCGTGCGGGGGGAGTGGAAGGCCATATAGCCCCGGGCATGCCCGGGGTCTTGGAAGGCGGACCGCGGGGCGGCGGGGCCGGGGATGAACGGCCCGGACGAGATCCCCGCGGATTGCATCCGTGGGCTTGGAGAGAGGGGACGCGACGGGTTCGGCGCGACCTGCCCCTAGCCTACGATGGCCGAGCGGACTTCGTCGAGGAGCTGGTCGACCTTGAAGGGTTTGAACAGCACCGCCGAGAGGCCCTCGCGGTTGGCGCGGACGATCGAGTGGTTGGGGTCGTAGCCGAAGCCGGTGATCAGGATGACGGGGATGGCGTCGCTCTTGGCCTTGGCGGCGGCGAAGACCTCGTAGCCGGTGCGGTGGGGCATCTTGATGTCGCTGAGGACCAGGTCGTACTGCCGCTCGCCGATGAGCCGCTCGGCCTCGACGCCGTCGGCGGCGATGTCCACGACGGCCCCGTAGCGTTGCAGGACGTCCTGGATCGTCTGGCGGATGATCTCCTCGTCGTCGGCGACCAGCACCCGCCGGCCGGCCAGCACCGGGTCGGCGTCGGCGCCCTGGCGCGGCATCAGACCGGTCACGGGGGCCTCGACGAGGTGCTTGGTCAGGTCGCGGATCTGGCTCGTGCGGTCGAGGACCCGCTGGAGGTGCTCACGCATCGGACCGTCGCCGATAAACTCGTCCATCAGCACGGTGACCTCGGCGTGGATGTCGTTGAGCGGCCCGGCCAGGCCGGCGTTGACGGTCTCGGTGATCTCGTCGGCTGCACAGCGCCGCTGCAGGCCCAGCAGGCGGAGCATGTTCAGAGCCAGGGCGACGTAGTGGCCCAGCAGCTCGGCGAACTGCCGGTCCTCCTGGCTGAAGTTGTTGACGCGGTGGCTCTCGAAGCTCCACACGCCGATCACCTTGTCCTGCAGCCGAAGCGGCACGCACAGACTGCTGCGGGCGTCAGGCAGGCCCAGCGGGCGGTAGCGGGTGTCGATCTGCGTGTCCGGGCAGAGGTAGCTCTGGCCCGTCGCCCCGACGTGGCCGGTGATGCCCTGGCCGGTCTCGGCGGCGGTGATCTCGATGTCGCGGACCTTCTCAGGCAGGCCCATGGTGGCGATGGCCTCGAGGCGGCGGGTGCGTTCGTCCAGGGCGTAGAGGGCGAAGTGGTCGTAGTGCAGCAGGTCGCGGGCACAGCGCTGGACGGCCCGCTCGAGGAAGTCCAGGTGGTCGGCGAGGCTCAGGGCCTCCGAGCCCGCCCCGCCCAGGCGTAGCAGCTCGGCGCCGGACTCGTTGAGGCTCTGCAGCTTCCGTTGGAAGCGCCGGCTGGCCGTCTCGTCGATGACGACCGCGGCGATCTCCACCAGCGTGCCGGCCTCGTCGCGGACGGGCGTGCAGACCACCTCGTACACCGCGTCGCCCTGCACCAGCGTGTGCCGGGCCGTCTGGGCCTGCCCGTTGGCGTCGGCGAGTTCGCCGGCGGACGTGCGGCAACAGTCGAGCACGCGCTGCAGCACGGTTCGGCTGTAGCGGCGCAGGCCCGGGTTCGCCCACAGCAGCTGACCCTCAGGGCTGACCGCGCAGATGCCCTCCCCGACGGCCTCGAGGAGCGTCTCGGCCGGCTCGATGCCGCACCGCGGCAGGGCCGTCGGCAGCGACAGCAGCCCGTCGTAGCCGCCGGCCGCCAGGGCCTCGTGGGCCGAGGCCAGGTCGCACACCCGCTCGACGTCGAAGGCCTCGCTCAGGGCCTCGAGAACGCGGCTATCGGCCGGGGCCTCGCCGGTCAGTACAAGCAACTTCAAGCGTAGGTCCTTCAGCGTCATCAGCATTCGTCCGGGTGGTTTTCAGGGCGCAGACCTGCCACCATAATGACAGTTGCGGGCTCCTGAATCAAGCTTTCACTGAAGCAGCGGCCCCGACGAAGGCTCGCCTCGACGCCCGTCCCCTATATAGCCCCGAGCCTGACCTGTCTCTTCATCGCAACTCTTCGTTCAGGCCTCGAGCCCCTGGTAGAGGGTCCTTACCGTAGATCGCCCAAGGCAAGCCATGGGGGCTCTGCCCCCAAACCCCCGGGATTTATCGCTTTGGGCCCACCGGCATGGAGGGAGCTCCCGCCGCCCGGCCGGCTGGGCCTGGGGACGGGCGCCTCAAGTCCCCTGCCGGTGGGCGCCAATGCGACAAATCCCGGGGTCCGGGGCAGAGCCCCGGCGAGTGTGCCCGGGTCACGCCTGCGCGGGCAGAGCCTGCCACGCCTGCTCGGTGCGCCGCCGGCTGACTGCAAGCCGTACCGTGTCCAACGCGCCCCCGAACTTCCATGGGTACGGGCCCAGGCGTGTGCCTGAGCACTTGGGATAAAGAGACAGGGCATGCCCGGAGTTTTCCGTAGGACGTGTACGTCGTGGGGCGCGGTTTTGTGGGGGGGTGGTTGGGCAGGGCGTCAGCCCAAATCGAGAATCAGAAATTGGCTCTCATCCCAATTAGTTGGCGAGGAGAAACCCTCCTGGGGCTCTGCCCCAGAGGCCGGGATTTATCGCATGGCCCCCCCGGCAAGACATAACAGGCGACTCGGCCAGGAGGAGCCGCCCGTGCCGTAAGGGCACCTTGGCGGCGCTCGGGTCGCTTTTCAGCGCCAGCGTTGCCCTGTCCTGGGCCAAGGTCTCTGGAGTGTATCACCTCTGCCGGGGGGCCTAAAGCGATA
>JAWLCG010000465.1:0-3245 GCA_041687295.1 Phycisphaerae bacterium
GACCCCCACGGATTGCGCGACTCGCGATGCTCGCCGCTGCATCCGTGGGCTTGGAGAAAGGGGCCCCCGGCGCGTGCGCCTTGTTTTTGCGGGCGTCCCCGCGCACAATCGCTCCAGACCCGCGCCCCGCGAGGGCGGGGCGAGCGGGTCACGCCAGCGGAAAGGGCAACCATGCGGATCGGGCTGATCGGGATCGTGCGGCAGGAGCTGGAGCAGGACTTCTGGGGCACGCTGGAGAAGGTGGCGGCCATCGGGTACGAGGGTATCGAAGTCGGGGCCGGCTCGGCCGAGAAGCAGGGGCTCTCGCCCGAGCAGTTCCGCCGGCGCCTGGAGGGGCTGGGCCTGCAGGCCATCGCCCTGCACACGCAGAAGTACCGCTGGCGGAAGCTGGAGCGGGCGATCCTCGACGAGGCCCAGGGCCTGGGCTGCGAGGCCGTCGCCGTCAGCTGGGGCCCCGTCGAGACGCTTGAGCAGCTCAAGCAGGACGCCAACCTCTACACCTGGGCGGGTCTGGCCTGCCGCGACCGCGGCCTGCAACTGGTCTACCACAACCACGACCACGAGTTCCAGACCGTTGAGGAGCAACTGGCCTTCGACGTGCTGATGAGCGAGTCGGACCCCCAGGCCGTGCACGCCCTGCTCGACGTGGCGTGGGTCCGCTTCGGCGGGCAGGACCCCGCCGCCATCATCCGCCGCTACAGCGGGCGGGTGGACATCCTGCACGCCAAGGACATCCTGGACCTGCCGGCCGGCTGCGAGAGCGGCCAGGGCGACCGCAAGGCCTGCCGGTTCACCGAGGTGGGCACGGGCATCGTGGACCTGCCGGCCGTGGTGGCCGCCGCCAAGGCCGCCGGAGTCCGCTGGGCCACCGTCGAGCAGGACCGCCCCCACGAGCTGCCCCCCATGCAGAGCATCCAGGTGAGCTACGCGAACCTCCGCAAGGCGATCGACGCGACGCGATAGCGCGTTAATGCGTCAGATATTGTGACGCTGTGGTACTCCGGAGCGCCGGGGCGCGTGCGGGTGCCCCGGCGCGTATCTCCAAGCCCACGGATTGGGGAAGGGGGGACAGGACCCGCGCGGTCAGTTGCTTTCAAGCAGCGTCTGGGCGTTGTCCTGGAGGATGGCGCGCTGCTCGGCGTCGGTCAGGTCCAGGCGGCGGAGGTGGGCCAGCTGCTCGGCCTGGTCGGCCCAGGGGCTGTCGGTGCCGAACAGCACCCGCCCGACGCCCTGGCCGCGGATCAGCGCGACCATCTCCGCATCGGGCAGGAAGTCCATCGAAAAGCTCGTCTCCATCCACAGGTTCGCGAAGCGCCCCAGCAGGTGCTCGCGGACCGCCTGCCAGCGCAGCCAGCCGCCCATGTGCGTGGCCACGATCGTCAGCTGCGGGTGACGCTCGGCGACGGCGGCCAGGCGGAACGGCTCGGCCGAGTCGTCACCGCGGTAGGCGATATCGTCGCCGCAGTGGAACTCGATGAACAGCCCTGCCTCGGCGGCCGCGGCGTACAGCGGGTCCAGCCGCGGCTCGTCCAGCTTAAAATGCTGGTACATCGGGTGCAGCTTGAGGCCCACCAACCCCGCGTCGGCCACCTGGCAGACCTGCCCGGCCACGTCGTCGGCCGCCGGGTGCACGCTGCCCAGCGGCACGATGCGCTCGCTGCGGATGGCCCCGCACCAGGCGAGGATGCCGTCGAACTGGTCAGGCCTGGTCGCGATGGGGCAGACCACCGACCGGGCCACGCCGGCGGCGTCCATGCTGACCAGCAGACCGGCCACCGTCCCGTCGGTGTGCGCCTGCCAGTCGCCCGAGCCGGCCTCGAGCGTGGCGATGGCCCGCGGGGCCAGGCTGTCCGGAAACGCGTGCGTGTGGAAGTCGGTGATCATGAGGGAGGGGGGTCAATTGTTAATGGGTTAATGGGGTCGTAGGGCGAGCAACTCGTTGCTCGCGCAACGAACACGGGTGAACGCCCCGCCACCGTTGCGCGGGCAACAAGTTGCACGCCCTACAGCTCGGTGAAGCGGATGGGCTGGACGCCGTGCTCTCGGCAGAAGTTCATGAGGCGCTGGTCGCACCAGAGCCGGCGGTCCTGCTCGCGCTCGCGGGCGACCTGCCCGACGCCCAGGCCCGGGTGGATGAACTGCCGCATCTCCTCGTTGTCGCACCCGGGATGGTTGACGTAGAGATACGTGCCCGGCTCGGCCTGCCGCAGCTGGGAGATCAGCCGTTCGACCGGGTCGCTGAAGGCGCCCTCGACCTTGGGCAGCCGACTGAGGCCCTCGGGGTGGTAGATGAGCCCCTCGGTCCGGGCCAGGTCGGCCATGGCGTCGTCGATGCCGTTGATCCAGGAAAAGCCCATGTGCGTGTCGAGGTAGCGGATGTCGAAACCGGCCCCGCGAGCCTTGTTCAGCTGGGCGCGGATCTCGGCCACGGCCTGGGCGGCGTCGGCGCCGGCGTGGTGCAGGGCCTGGGTCGTCTGGTGGAAGTGGCCATTGGCGTCGACCAGCGTGGGCACCTGCTCGCCCGGCAGCACCGGGCCCCAGCGGACGGTGTTCCACTCGGCGTTGAGCGTGGCGTGCAGGCCCACGCACAGGCCCTTGAGGCCCGCCAGCATCTCGGCGGCCTCGCGGAAACCCTCGCACGGCACCATCAGCGAGGTGTTCCGCAGGATGCCCTTCTCGAAGGCCTCCTTGATGGCCACGTTGGCCGAATGGCACGAGCCGCTGTCGTCGCCCCGCGTGATCAGCCGAATCTTCGCCTTGGACATTGCACAGTCTCCCATCGCCCCGCGGGCGTCAGATCGTGTCGATGTACTGAGCCCTGGCCCTGCTCGGCCCTTTCCCCGGGCGCAGCCGCCCGCCCGTTTCGGGCATTCTCGCCCGAGTGGGTCAGCGATGCAAGCGCCCGACCGGTTTCGCCCCGCCCAGGGATTGCAATCCTACGACATCTACACAGCTCTTGTAGCCCCGTCATGGGCGGCCGAGTCCATCGCGTCTCCGAAAAAGAAGAGCCGTCCGGGTGCCGTGGCTACGGCGTTTGTAGCCACGTCTTTGGGCTCTCCCCCGGGCCTGCCGCTCGATGCACAGGGGATCAACACGAATGGCACGAATGGAGGAGGATTTCACGAATGGAAGATTCTTTGAGAAAAGGTCTTATCTTCCATCCGTGTCCATCGCCCTGCCGACCCCGGCGGGGCCGGCCTGGGGGTCCCAACGCGGTAGGCGGGCCGCGCTTCTGGAGTGCGGCG
>JAWLCG010000466.1:0-3242 GCA_041687295.1 Phycisphaerae bacterium
ACGGGTAGAGCAGCCCGGCGGCGATAGGGATGCCCACGGTGTTGTAGATGAACGCGAAGAAGAGGTTCTGGCGGATGTTCCGCATGGTCGCCCGGCCGAGCAGCCTGGCCGTCGCGATGCCGCGCAGGTCGCCCCGCAGCAGCGTCAGCCCGGCCGACTCCATCGCCACGTCGGTGCCGGTGCCCATCGCGATGCCCACCGTGGCGGCCGCCAGGGCCGGGGCGTCGTTGATGCCGTCGCCCGCCATCGCCACCAGTCGCCCCCGGCGGCGGTAATCTTCGACGACGCCGGCCTTGTCTTCGGGCAGCACCTGGGCCTGGAACTCCTCGATGCCCAGTTCCTGGGCGACGGCCTGGGCGGTGGCGGGGTTGTCGCCGGTGACCATCACCACCTGCACGCCGTCGGCCCGAAGCAGCCGCACCGCCTCGGGCGTCGACTCCTTGATCGGGTCGGCCAGGCCCAGCAGGCCGATCGCCCGCCCCTCGCGGGCCAGGAACATCACCGTCTGCGCCTGGGCGGTCAAGGCGTCGGCCCTGCTGCCGGCGGGGGCCAGCTCCACGCCGTGGTCGTCCATCAGGCGGCGGTTGCCCAGCAGCAGCGTCTGCCCGTCGGCCCGGCCGCGGACGCCCTTGCCGCCGATGGCCTCGAAATCGCTGGTCTGGGCCGGGGCGATGTCGCGCCGCCGGGCCTCGTCGACGATGGCCGCCGCCAGCGGGTGTTCGCTGCCGCGCTCCAGCCCGGCCGCCAGGCGCAGCACCTCCTGCGGACTGACGCCCTCCAGGCCGACGACATCGCGCACGCTGGGCCGGCCCTCGGTGAGCGTGCCGGTCTTGTCGACCAGCAGCGTGTCGACCTTCTGCATGACCTCGAGCGCTTCGGCGTTCTTGACCAGCACGCCGACCTGCGCCCCGCGCCCGACGCCGACCATGACCGACATCGGCGTGGCCAGGCCCAGCGCGCAGGGGCAGGCGATGATCAGCACCGAGACGGCGTTGACCAGCGCAAACGCCAGCGCCGGCGCGGGACCCAGCAGCAGCCAGAGCACGAACGTCGCCACCGCCACCACCAGCACCGCCGGCACGAAGACCGCCGCCACCTTGTCCACCAGTCGCTGGATCGGCGCCCGGCTGCGCTGGGCCTGGCTGACCATCTCGACGATCTGCGAGAGCATCGTCTCGCGCCCGACGCGCCGGGCCTCCATGACGAAGCTGCCCGAGCGGTTGAGCGTCGCGCCGATGACCGTGTCGCCGGGCTGCTTCTCCACGGGCATCGGCTCGCCGGTGATCATCGACTCGTCCAGCGTGCTGGAGCCCTCGATCAACTCGCCGTCGACGGGCACCTTCTGCCCCGGCCGGACGCGCAGGCGATCGCCCCGGGCCACCTGATCCAGCGGGATGTCGAGTTCCTGCCCGTCGCGCAGCACGCGGGCGGTGCGGGGGGCCAGCTCGAGCAGCTGGCGGATGGCCCCGCTGGTCCGCCGCCGCGCCCGGCCTTCGAGGACCTGCCCCAGCAACACCAGCGTCGTGATGAACACCGCCGCCTCGTAGTACACGCCCACCGTCCCGTGCCCGGTGCGGAAGGCCGGCGGGAACAGCCCCGGCGCCAGCGTGGCCACCAGGCTGTAGAGGTAGGCCGCCCCCACGCCGATCAGGATCAGCGTGAACATGTTGAGGTTCAGCGTGCGGATCGACCGCGCCCCGCGCACCCACAGCGGCCAGCCGCCCCAGAGCACCACCGGCGTCGCCAGCACCAGCTCGACCCAGGGCCGCCAGCCCGGCCGCATCGCGCGGTAGAAGACCTCCGGCCCCAGCATGTGCCCCATCGCGATTACCAGCACCGGTAGCGTCAGGATGGCCGAGATCCAGAACCGCCGCGTCATCTTCCGCAGCTCGGGGTCTTCCTCCTCCTGGGCCCCGGCCGGGGCGGCCCCGACCGGCTCGAGGTCCATGCCGCACTTGGGGCAGGCCCCGGGCTTGTCCTGGCGGATCTCCGGATGCATCGGGCAGGTGTACTCGCGACGCAGGCCTTGCGAAGCCCCGGCCGGGGGCTCGGCGGGCTCGTGGCGCCGCGGCCGCTCCCGCCGCCGCGCCTTGGCCAGCTGCGCCTCGGGGTCCCGCCGGAATGCCTCCGCGCAGCCCTGCGAGCAGAAGTAATAGCTCCGGCCACGGTACTCCACCGACGCCGCCGCCTCGGCCGGGGCGACCGTCATGCCGCAGACCGGGTCGATGGCCTGGTCGGGTGCGGGGTTGTCGGGACTTCTGTCGTCGATCATGCTGGGAACGCCTTCCTGCACCATTGTATCTGCCGCGTCGGCCGGGGGATGCGGGGATGCATCTGCGGGCCGCCGCCGGGCCGGGGCCTTGTGACGCCCGCCCGCCCGCGCAGCTGCCGGGCAGCCTCGGGCGGCGCTAGAATGGCCAGTGGCCGTGGGGCCTTCCCGACACACTCAAGCCAGCAAGGAGCGGTGGATCATGGCGCACCTGAGTGACCCCGAGACCTACCCCCGGACCGTTCTGAAGTATCTCGAAGGCATCGAGTTCCCCGCCAGCCGGCAGGACCTGCTGGACTGGGCCGACGATCACGACGCGCCGGACCAGGTCATGAGCATCCTCCAGGCCCTGCCCGAGCAGGAATTCGGCAGCATGCAGCACGTCGAGCGGATCATGGGCGAACAGCCCTGAGCCTTCTAGACGCGCGTCCCGAACAGGCGGCGATGGGGGAGGTTGCCCACGCCGCCGAAGCGGAGGTGCCCGAAGGCGGGGCGGTGGTAGTGCTCCTCCATCTCGTCATCTAAAGGCTTGTAGTGCAGGCGCTTGCTGATGAACCACAGCGGCGTGAAGTTGCCGCTGCGGCTCTGCTCGATCGCCCCGACGGTCGCGACGAGGGCGGCGGCGATTTCCACGTCGTAGAGCACCCCGCTGGCGTCGCGGCAGGAGACCTTCAGGGCGAACAGGCCGTCGCCCAGGTGCCGGTCGAGGTCGTAGTGGAAGACGTAGTCGGTTCGGGCCGAGTCGTCCTGAATGGTCTCGGGGTGGGCCAGGATGGCCCAGGAGAGCAGGTCGGTCTCGGTCTGGCTCTCGGGCACGACGATCTGGAGTTCCTCGCCGGTCTCCCCGGCCTGCTCTTCGAAGAACCCCTTGAAGGCGATCGTTCGGAGTCTCATCGGCTTGCCTCCCCGGTCTGTCTGGTCATCGAAGCCTGAATCGCTCTGGTCAAGCCATTCTAGCGCCGGCGGGCGGGGT
>JAWLCG010000467.1:0-3228 GCA_041687295.1 Phycisphaerae bacterium
CGAAGGCGATCCGCTCGCCGTCGAACTCGGCCGCGATGCCCGCCGCCGCCAGCCGGGCCGTCAGGTCCGTCAGCAGCGGGGCGGGCGGGTCGGCCTGTTCGACCGGCCCAGCCGCCAGTGCGTCGGCCAGGCCCTCGATGCCCGCCCGCCGGGCCGAGCGGGTGTTGAAGGTCTCCAGGATCGTCGCGACGGCCCCGGCCTGGCGGAGGACGGCGAACTCCAGGTCGCCCTGGCGGTTCATCCGCCCCCGGCTGTCGGCGGCGTGGAGCTTGTCGGCGGCGAGGTGGTGCGTCTCGCCCCAGTAGACGTAGCCGACGGTGGCCGGCCGCTCCAGGCGGGGTCCGTCCCGGCCATCGGTCAGCGGCTCGGTGCCGGAGGGGTCCAGGCCGGCCGACTCCAGCCGGCGCCGCAGCTCGGCGTCGTCGGGGGCCCCGAAGGGTGGCACGGTCAGCGTCTCGCCGGCCGAGTGGGCCAGCCGGCCCAGCACCGCCTCGCGGACCTGCCCGAAGTTCAGCCGTGTGTGCAGGCCGATGAAGCTGTGCACCAGCTCCACCGCCGTGCCATCCGGCCGGTGGGGCATCGCGGCGTCGGGCAGGATGCGGGCGATGACGCCCTTGGTGCCGTGGCGGTTGGAGAGCTTGTCGCCGACCTCCAGCGGCCGAGGCATGTCGAACCGTGCAACGGCCGACTCGCTGATCACCAGGCCGTCCTCGTAGGTGTCGCCGCCCCAGCTGACCAGGGCCGTCAGCAGGTTCCGCCCGCACCACAGCTGGGCCCCCGCGGGCTCCAGGCCCGTCTGCACCAGCGGCGGCTCGGGGGTGCGGGGGGGCACCCACTGGCGCATCATGTTGGCGCCCATCAGGACGCGCGTGGGGTCGTCGTGCTCGACGCACGGGATGCACCCCACCGCTACGCTGAGGGCAGCCGCGGGGCTGTCGTCGACGACCTCGATCCGCCCGCCGCGGATGACGGCCCCGCGGGCCAGGCTGAGCACTCGGCCGATGTTGACGCCCTCGGGCGTCATGATGGGGCAGGCCCGACCCACCTGGCCGGGGGTGAACAGCTCGGTGCGGTCGGGGATCAGGATCCGTCGCAGGTGCTCCAGGCGGGCCAGGCGGTTCTGCGTGTCCAGCGGCTGGACGGGGTTGCCGATCAGCGGCGCCGGCCAGCCGGGCCGCTCGCCCGGGCGGAGAAACGCGTGCAGCGAGCCCTCCAGGTCCAGCCAGGCGCGGGCGAGCGGCTCGTCCCACGGCAGGTCGCGCGGGGCCGACTCGAGCCGCTCGGCCACGTACGCCAGCATCTGCTCGCCGACGCACTGCACCTCGGCCCGGTCCAGGTGCTCGCTGCGGACCCGCGGCAGCACCACGGTGGGCTGGCCGTCGACCTCAAAGATGCCCTCGGCGTCGGGGGCGGGCAGGTCGCCCAGGTGCAGCTCGACGGTCTGGCCGTTCCAGCCAAAGGCCGCCTGCACCTCGCAGGCATGCGCCCCCGTCGAGCGGGCGGCGTAGCTGACCAACGGCCCGCGGTCGGCCAGCAGCTCCGGCAGGCGCTCATGCAGGAATGTGTCGAAACTCTCGCGGTGCCAGAAGGCGTTCAGCGTCGTGTCGTTCACAGCCAATCCTCCCATTCGGTGCCGCTCTCGCGGAGCTGCTCGGTGAGTTGTCGGATCGCGTAGTGCAGCCGGCTCTTGACGGTGCCGACGGGGATGCCCAGCTCGCGGGCGACCTCGGCCAGCTGCAGCTCGCGCTGGTGCACCATGCGGAGCACCTGGCGCTGGGTGGGGGGCAGTCCGTCGATCAGGCTCGCCAGCAGGGCCTGGCGTTCGGCGGCCTCGGCGGCCCGGTCGGGCGGCGGAGAGGCCGGGTCGACCATCCAGGCGGCCTGGAGGGCGTCATCCTCGCCGGGCGCGTCGGCGGGCAGTTCCAACGGCCTTTGGCGGCGCCGGCGGTGCGACCGCAGGTGGTTCCGCGCCAGGTTCAGGGCGATCCGCCCCAGCCAGGCGCCCAGGGGGCCCTGGCCGGTCCACTGCTCCGCCCGCGTCCAGAGCCGCAGGAAGACCTCCTGGACCAGGTCCTCCGCCGCCGACGCATCGTGCACCAGCGGCCCGATCCGCCGGCGGACCTCCGGCGCGTACCGGTCGAACAGGACGTCGAAGGCCTCGCCGTCCCGCCGGCCGATCCGCTCCATCAGTGCCCGGTCCGTCTGCATGCCCGTCCTTCCGCCCCTGTGACACCGCCGTGGGGGCCGAGGTTCAGTTTGACACGGAATCAGACCCGACGCCAGAGGGGGAATCTTCTTGGCGCCGGGCCCGCGGGCCGTATTCTGGGGACACCCCCGGTGCCGGCGTCGACGTCGCGCAGGGCCGGGCTCTCCAGACCCACACAGCGAAAGGGAGGCTATGGATCTCAAGGGCAGCAAGACGGAGCAGTGCCTGCTGGAGGCGTTCGCCGGCGAGTCGCAGGCCCGCAACAAGTACACCTACTTCGCCTCGGTGGCCAAGAAGGAGGGCTACGACCAGATCGCGGCCCTGTTCCTCGAGACGGCCGAGAACGAGAAGGAGCACGCCAAGCTGCACTTCAAGTACCTCGAGGGCATCGGCGACACCGCCGCCAACCTCCGCGAGGCCGCCGGCGGCGAGAACCACGAGTGGACCAGCATGTACCCCGGCATGGCCAAGACCGCCCGCGAGGAGGGCTTCGAGGAGATCGCGCGGCTCTTCGAGGGCGTCGCCAAGATCGAGAAAGAGCACGAGGCCCGCTACCGCAAGCTGCTGGACAACCTCGAGGCCGGCACCATCTTCGCCAAACCCGAGAAGGTCAAGTGGCACTGCCGTAACTGCGGCTACGTCTACGAGGGCACCAAGGCCATCGCCACCTGCCCCGTCTGCAAGCACCCCCAAGGCTACTTCGAGGTCCTGGCGGAGAATATCTGAGGCCACGCGGCCGCATCGTAGTAGACTGTCCAGGCTGGAATGTGAGGTAGCCCGTTCCGCCTGTCCGCCAGGGGATGGTGCAGGCGGCATCCCCGGGCGCTGCTGAGCCTGCAGGCGGTTGGGCAGAGGCATCACCCACCCCCCGCCCGAGCCCTCAAGGGCCGCGGTTCGGAGCCCCGAAGGGCCGTGGATCGGAGCCCCGGAGGGGCGCCAGTGTTTAGCCGGGGGCGTGAGCCCCCGGAACAGGCGTCCCCATAATAGTTTGAGCCCCGAAGGGGCGGCAGTACCGCACCGTA
>JAWLCG010000468.1:0-3224 GCA_041687295.1 Phycisphaerae bacterium
TCCGGCTGGGGACAGGCACCTGACGGGGCGCGTCGCCCCTGCCGGACGGCGTCCGGCCTACCAGGGCTACTGTAGGCTGGGACAGAGCCCAGCGCCCCCCCCCACCTTCGGGAACTGCAGGCGATGGGGCCCGGAGGTAAACTGTCCCCGGCTCCGGGCCTGCTACGGGGCGTCGAGCAGCCGGATCCAGTCGGCGACGTAGGCGTCCTGGACTTCCTTGGCCGGGGCGCTGCCGGCGCGGAGGCGGTTGAACAGGAAGGCGAACGCGATGGCGGGCCGGCCCTGGGCGTCCAGGACGTAGCCGGCGAGGGTCGTCACGCCGTTGAGGCTGCCCGTCTTGCCGATGACCCGCCCGGGGCAGTCGTTGAAGCGTTTGGCCAGCGTGCCCTCGAGCCCGCCGATGGCCAGCGTGGGCAGGAAGATGGCCGCGTCGCGCCCTTTGGCGAGACGCTCCAGCAGCGTCACGACGGCCCGGGCGCTCAGGCGGTTGTTGCGGCTCATGCCGCTGCCGTCGGCGAGGGTGAACTGTTCGGGCCCCAGGCCGTAATGCTCGGCCAGGACGCTGGTGCCGACGGCGGAGGCGGCCTGGAAGCTGCCCTGCCCGCTGGCCCGCACGGCCGAGCGGAGCAGCAGGCACTCGGCCATCAGGTTGATCGACCGGCGGTTGGCCTGGGCCATCACCACCGCCAGCGGCGTGCGGTGGGTCGCGAGCACCTGCCCGCCCTCGGGCAGGCGCCCGTCGGGCCCGACGACCGGCTGGCGGGCGATCGTGTCGCCCACCCGCAGGCCGATCCGCGCGAGCCGGTCGGCCAGCACCCGCCCCAGCATCAGCGACGGCTCGTTGACGGCCACGCTGAGCGGTTCGAGCATCGTCGTCTTGACCTGGCCGTAGAGCGTCGCCGTCGCATCGGCGGGCCCGAAGCGGACGCCCCACAGGTCGCGCTGGCCGGCCTGCACCTCGTTGGCCACCGGCCAGCGGTTCGAGCGCGGCGCCAGCTCCGCCTGCACGGCCGAGCCGGCGAGGCGGAGGGTGACGTCGAGGCAGTTGGTGTTGTAGTTGAGCCCGCTGACCGGGGCGCAGTACCATCGGCTGTGCTGGTTGGCGGGCCAGTCGGGGTGGCGGCCAGGGGTGAAGATGGCGTCGTCCAGCAGGATGCGGTCCACGGCGGTGATGTTGGCGGTCTGCAGCACGCCAGCCCAGCGGTCGAGCTCGTCGTAGATCGTGCCCGCCCGGCCCGCGGCCAGGGCCGGATCGCCGAAGGTGGGGTCGCCGTCGCCGATGACGGCCAGGTCTTCGCCCACCTGGGCCAGGACGGTGGTGAACTGGAACTCCGGCCCCAGCACGGCCAGGGCGACCGCGCTGGTCAGCAGCTTTTGGACAGAGGCCGGCACCAGCAGCGTGTCCGGCTCATAGGCCGCCAGCACCCGCCCGTCGCTCAGCCGCACTGCGTAGAGCCCCACCTCGCCCCGCCGGGCCGCCAGGAACGCGTCCAGCGCCGCCGGCCCCGTCTGGGCGACGGCCAGGGGACAGATCAACGCGACGATCGCCAGCAACACACAGCAGCGCAGACGGTCCATGGCTCCTCCGTGAACGGTTGACCGGGTGAGTCCCCAGAGCCTACCGATTCACCCCCGGCGAGTCAACGCCCCCCGGCCCGTAGGCTTGGACAGAGCCCCGCAGGGGCGGCGTCCCACCTTCGGCCCACACCCCCCGATGCCTTGGGCGCCCTCGCCGCCGGGCCTCGCTACGCTCGACCCGACCTACGGACTTCGGTACAATGGCCCCGACCACAATCTCTGGAGGTGACGCGTGGAGTTGTTTTTCGTTCGCCATGGCCAGTCCATGGGCAACATGACCGGCGACTACAGCACGGACCAGCACGATCGGCTCTCGCCCAACGGCTGGTCGCAGGCCCAGCGTCTGGCCGAGCGCCTGGCCGAGGGACGCTACGACCGCGTCTACTGCAGCCCGCTGCGGCGGACGATGGAGACGATCAGCCCCTACCTGCACCGCCTGGGCCGACAGGCCGAGCTATGGCCCCACCTGGCCGAGGCGTGCTGGCAGGCCGATCGCGACGCGCCCCCGCCGGCCCGCAAGGGCGAGTTGGCCCCCATCGTGCCGGCCGGCGAGTTGGAGGAGCTGTTCCGCCTGGTCCCGCCGCACACCTGCCTGCCGCCCGAGGACGAAACCTACCAGGAAGGCCTGGCCCGCATCGCCGCCGCCCGCGCCGAGCTGCTCGCCCGCCACGCCGGCCGGGACGAAACCATCCTGGTCGTCGGCCACGGCCACGCCGGCGGCCGCCTGATGGAGATTATGCTGGGCCTGGACCCCACCGGCCGATTCGACCACGCCAACACCGGCCTCAGCAGCCTGCGCGAACAGCCCGACGGCACCTTCACGCTGCGCTTCGCCAATCGTCTGTAGGCCGGGTAGGGCACGTGGGTTCTCGCCGTAGCGGTAGCGAAGGCGAGGTTCCGCGTGCCGCGGGGGGCGGATCACCTCGCGGGACGCGCTGCGCCCTCGCGGCACGCAGAACCGCTTCGCTACGCTCCGCGAACCTACGTGCCCTACATGCTGGGGCTACTTCTCTGCCGGGCCTCGCTGCGCTCGACCCGGCCTACGGCCATGGCGCCCGGCCCTCAGGCCCACCGGCCGGGGGACAGGTCCTTGCGGCGAAGCTCGGCGTTGATCTGGCCCAGATGGTGCTGGCTGTGCCGCAGAAGGTAGAGGGCCCGGTCGAGCCGCGTGCCGCCGGTCCAGGCGAAATCCTCCTCGGCCGTCAGGAAGTCGGCGTCGGCAGTTTCCGTCAGCCAGGCCCGCACGAGCGGCTCGACGCGGTCGAGCAGCGCGCGCACCTCGGCCTGCGTGGGCAGCGCGTCGACGGGCGAGTCCTCCCAGTCGCCGCCCAGCGACCCCCAGCCAAAGCCCCTGGAGCTCTCGCCGCGGTAGAAGTCCGCCGTCTCGACCAGGTGGTACGCCAGCCGAACTGGCGCCAGCCAATCACAGTCGCTCTGCCGCCACTGGGCGTCGGACATCCGCGGGATCGCCTCCCGCAGCGTCCCCCACATGCGATCAAACTGCCGGGCCAGGACGGTGCCGATGTTCGCGTTCGACATGGAGGTCCTCCGGATCGGTTCGTGGATTGCACCGGTGCGAAGCGTTGACCCAAAGACGTGGCTGCAGACGCCTTGGCCACGGCACCCGGTCAGCGTGACGGCCTCGC
>JAWLCG010000469.1:0-3204 GCA_041687295.1 Phycisphaerae bacterium
GTGGCCCATCCTCGCTGTTTCTTCTTCGCGAGGACCCCGGGCAAGCCCGGGGCTATATAGGGACACACGGCAGGGCCTGGCGCCTTCGGTGCCGGGCCTCGCTGGCGCTCGACCCGGCCTACGGGGCCTGGCCTACGGGGCCCGGCCTACGAGGCCCGGCCCAGGACGAAGCTGGTCAGGGCGGTCAGCTGGAGGACGGCGGCGATGCCGATCCAGGCCAGGGCCGAGTAGTACGCATCGGCGTTGGCCGTGGGCGAGCCGATGCCGCCGAACTTCGTCAGCACCATGAGCATGGCGAAGAAGGCAAGCATCTGGAAGATCGCCCCGACGAGCTTGGCCAGGCTGAAGTCGTTGTGGTGGTGCATCCGCGTGAGGGTGCGGGCGTGGCGGAGCAGCTCGTGGAGGACCTCGCTGTCGCTCATGCCGGCGATGGCCTGGCCGTGGCCGTTGCCCTCGGCCGGAGGCTCGACGGGGGGGCCGGGCGCCGCGGCGGGCGGCTCGGGCGCCGCGACGGGCGCCGGCGGCGCGGGCGCCGGGGCCGGTGTCGGTGCGGCCGCCGACTCGTCGTTGTCGCTGGCCGGGGCGGGTTGGACGCCGGCGGGTTGGCCGGCGTGGAGGATCACGCGGGCGGCCTGCACGAGGTTGTGCACGTCGTAGTCGGCCTGGATCGTGTTGCGGCCGGGGATGTTCGCCTCGGTCATGGGCCGAACGAAGATCGTCCGGCACCCCGCCCGCCGGCCGGCCTCGATGTCGCGGGCGCTGTCGCCGATCATCCAGCTGGCGGCGAGGTCGAGGTCCATCTCGGCCGCGGCCCGCAGCAGCATGCCCGGCTCGGGCTTGCGCTCGTCGCAGACGCGGCGGTAGGCCTCGAGCTTGGCCTCGGGGTGGTGCGGGCAGTAGTAGATAGCGTCCAGCCGAACGCCCCGCTCGTCCAGCTGCCGCTGCAGCTCGGCGTGGATCGTGCCCAGCGTCTCCTCGCTGAACAGCCCCCGCGCGATGCCCGACTGGTTGGTCACCACGATCAGCCGATAGCCCGCCTTGGCGAAGGCCTTCAGCGCCACGTCCGCCCCCCCCAGCAGGCGCACGCCCGAGGGGTCGCCGAGGTAGCCCGGGTCCTCGATCAGCGTGCCGTCGCGGTCCAGAAAGACGGCTTTGTGTGGCATGGCGGGGAATCTCCCACTGTCTGGGAGGCGATGGGAGGGGGAGGGTTGATTGGTTAACTGGTTAATTGGTTAACTGGGAAAGACGGGCACGCCTACGGTCCCTCCTTCTTACCAATTAACCAATCAACCAATTTACCAATCATCCAATCATCGAGTCATCCCCTCTTCCCATACACCTCGGCGATCTTCTCAATCACGTTCGTCGTGCTGCGGCCTTCCCGCATGGGGGCCAGGACGATTCGGCCGCCGTAGGCTTCGACGACCTCGCGCCCCACGACGCCGCCGGCGTAGTCGTACTGGCCGCCCTTGACCAGCACGGCCGGGCGAAGCTGCTCGAGCAGCGGGATGGGCGTGGGCTCGTCGAAGATCGTCACGTAGTCCACGCAGGCCAGGCCCGCGAGCACCTCGGCGCGCTCCTGCTCGTTGACGATGGGCCGACTGTCGCCCTTGATGCGGCGGACCGACGCGTCGGAGTTGATGGCCACCACCAGCGCGTCGCCCTGCCGACGGGCGTAATTCAGCGTCTGCACGTGCCCGGCGTGGAGGATGTCGAAGCAGCCGTTGGTGAAGGCGACGGCCTTGCCGGCCTGGCGGAGGCGGTCGATCTCGGCGACCAGTTCGGCCCGGCCCAGCACCTTGCCGGTGCCCTGGTGCTGCAGGCGGTAGAGCTCGGCGAGCAGCTCGTCGCGGCGGACGGGCACGACGCCGAACCGTTCGACCTCCAGGCCGCCGGCGACGTTGGCCAAGGCGACCGCAGCCTCCCAGTCCGCCCCGCCCGCCAGGGCCACGCACAGCGTCGCCAGCACCATGTCGCCCGCGCCGGTGACGTCGTAGACGTCCCGCGGCTGGGTCGTGATCCGCCGGCCCGGCTGGCCGGCAGCCTTGAGGTAGGCGCCCTCCTTGTCCAGCGTGATGACCACGCCCTCGGCCCCGGCGTCGGCGAGGATCCGCTCGGCGGCCCGTTCGAGGCTGGCCGGGTCGGTGATCGCCACCCCGCTGGCCAGCGAGGCCTCGTGGCGATTGGGCGTCAGCAGCGTACAGCCCCGGTATCGGCTGTAGTCGCCGATGCGGGCCGGGTCGACCAGCACGGCCAGGCCGGCGGCGCGGGCGTCGGCGATGATGGCCGGGGCCGTCTCGTCGGTGACCACGCCCTTGTCGTAGTCCTCAATGGCCAGCACGTCGGCCTGGGCGAGGCTGGCGCGGACGGCGGCCCGCAGGCTCTGCAGCACGCCGGGGGGCAGCGGGTCGCGGCTCTCGCCGTCGACGCGGAGGATCTGCTGGGGGTGGCGGTGCTGGGCGAGGCCCACGTAGCGGGTCTTGCTGGTGGTGGGCCGATCGGGCAGCTTCATCAGCGAGGCGGTCTGCCCGCCCACGGCGTGCAGCATGCCCAGCAGCTCGTCGGCCCAGCGGTCCTGGCCGAGCACGCCGAGGCAGTCCACCGCCCCGCCCAGGGCCAGCACGTCGGCCGCCACCGACGCCGCCCCGCCCACGCGGTTCTCCTGCCGCACCACGCGCAGCACCGGCACGGGCGCCTCGGGGCTGATCCGCTCGCAGTCGCCGTAGACGTACGTATCGAGCATGAAGTCGCCCAGCAGCGCCACCCGCGGCCGGCCCAACGATTGCACGAAGCTGATGAGGTCTTGCATAGAGGGCCGATTCTAGCCGTCCAGGGCCGCCTTTGCAATCGGCGCCCGGCGAGGGGGATGGGCCCCAGAGGCGCAGAGGACACGGAGAAAGACGTCCGAGAACAGAGAGAGTGCATATAGCCCCGGGCTTGCCCGGGGTCTTCGGCAGGCGTCAGGCGCTTTTGGAGTGCGGCGATGCGATCGCCGCTTTGGCTGGCGCCGCCGCAGTGGTCCGTCGAGTCTCCATTGTTGGGTGCCACGGCTGCGCTTTGTGCAGCCGTGCTGTAGCCCGGTGATCGCACGGCTGCAAACGGCGCGAGCCTATGCGAGAATTCCCTTGCCCTGCATTCCCGAACCGTTCGCGCAAGTCGTTGGGTCTCGGGGCCCCGGGCTGCTGGGCGTCGGGCGCAGCCCTG
>JAWLCG010000470.1:0-3196 GCA_041687295.1 Phycisphaerae bacterium
ACGGCGGCGATTGGCCCATGGTGACGAGTGCAACGTCCGACAGCCGCGCAACCGGCCAATCCGTTGATTGGTCACGCATAGCCCAACCCCTTCAGGAAGCCGTCCAGCTTGGCCTTGGCGGCGTCGCGCTCGGCCTCCAGGGTGCGCAGGGTGACGCGGTACTTGCTCCACCAGCGCTCGACCGTGGCGACGATGGCCTGGCGGTGGGCGGTGACGCGGCGGTCCAGCTCGTCCTCCAGCACCTCGCGAAACATGGCCAGCACCAGGTCGCGGGTCTGGGGGCCGTCCAGCTTGCGGCGGGTGGTCTCGAGGCGCGCGGCCAGGCTGGCCTTCAGCTGGTTCAGGTGCTTCTTGGCGGCGGTGCGCTTCTTCTTCAGCGCCTTGAGCTGCTCGTCGGTCAGCGCCTCGTCGTCGTCCGACGGCTCGGCGTCCTCGTCGTCGTCGCCCGAGCGCTCGGCGGCCTTGATGGTGCCGTCCAGCTCGGCGAAGCGGGCCTCGGCCTGGGCCACCTCGTCCAGGAAGTCGCCCAGCATGCGGCGCACCAGGCGGTGGCCCAGCGGGTCGCCGCCGGCCTCGTCTTCCAGAGCGGTGACGATGGTGGTCACCCAGCTCTCGACCGCGCCGGCCGGGCCCCGGGCCATCAGGGCCTTGAGATCGTTCTGCACCTCGTACCACCAGCTGGCGGCGGCGCCGGCCACCTGGAAGCGGTCCAGCAGGCCCACCGGGACCAGGGCCGTCTCGAACGAGGCCAGCAGCTCGGCGCGCAGCGGCATCAGGTCCTGGGTCTCGGGCAGGCCGATGATTCGCTCCTCGTGAGCCTTCCACCAAGCGCCGAAGGCGTCGTCCAGCGCCTGCTCGCGGGCGCGCAGGCCGGCGTCGGCCTCGATGAGGCGCTTCAGGTCTGCCGCCTGGCCCAGGTCGGGGGCGAAGTCGAAGTAGCGGGCGTCGCGCGCGACCAGCAGGTGCATCGGGTCGAAGCCGTGGGCGGCGAACAGCGGGCCCTGCGCCTCGACCTCGGCGCGAGGGATGCCGCCCAGCAGGTGCGCCGTCACGTCCTGCGGCTCGGGCGGCGGGGCGTTGTCGGCGTAGCGGCGGATGTTCAGGTTCAAGTCGTTGTCGGCCAGCTGCTGGTGGGTGACCACCGCGGCGAAGCCGGGGATGTCATCGAAGCGCTGGAAGGCGCTGACGATCTTCTCGATGTGCTCTTCGTCCAGGTGGTTCTGGGCGCGGCCGGCGCGGAACTCGGCGTCGGCGTTGATGAACAGCACCTTGCCGCGCCGGTCGGCCGGCTTGGCCCCCTGCGCCCGCAGGACCAGGATGCAGGCGGGGATGCCGGTGCCGTAGAACAGGTTGGGGGGCAGCCCGATGACCGCCTCGAGCAGGTCGTCGGCGATGAAGCCCTTTCGGATCTGGCGCTCGGCCCCGCCCCGGAACAGGACCCCGTGCGGCATGACCGTGGTGACCATCCCGCCCTCGCGCAGCACCGCGACCATGTGCTGCACGAACATCAGATCGGCCTTCTTGCCCGTCTCGGGGCACCAGCCGTAGCGGAAGCGCTCGGGGGAGGGGATGCCGTCGGCGCTGTAGTTCTGCGAGAAGGGCGGGTTGGTGATGACCCGGTCGAAGCGCATGAGATCCCCGCCCTGCTTGTGCAGCGGGTTGCCCAGCGTGTCGCCGTTCTGCATGTCGGCGTCGGCGATGCCGTGCAGGATGAGGTTCATCTTCGAGATAGACCACACGCCGCCGTTGTCCTCTTGCCCGTACAGGCCCAGCTTGCGCCGGTTGCCGCCGTGCTCGGCGACGTGGTCGGCCGACAGGATGAGCGTGCCGCCCGAGCCCGAGCACGGGTCGTACACGCGCATCGCGTCGTCGGGGTCGGCGATGCGCACCATCAGGCGGACGACCGGCCGCGGGGTGTAGAACTCGCCCCCCTTCTTGCCGGCCGAGTCGGCGAACTGGCCGATGAGGTACTCGTAGGCGGCCCCCAACAGATCGGGGAACTCGAAGTCGTCGTTGGCCAGCCGGTGCTTGTTGAAGTGGGCGATGAGCTCGAGCAGCTTCTTGTCGGGCAGCTTGGACCGGCCGATGGTGCGGTTGAAGTCGATGTGGTGCAGCACGCCGTCGAGGCCACTGTTGTTGGCCTCGAGCTCGGCCAGCGCCTTGTTCAGCCCGTCGCCCACGTTCTTGGTCAGGTGGTCGCGGATGAAGGCCCAGCGCGCCTTGTCGGGCACGAAGAAGATGCCCTGCTGACGATAGAAGGCCGGGTCCTCGGCGCGCTTGCGGATCTGCTCGTCGCTGCGGCCCCTGGCCCGCTGCTCTTCGACCAGCGCCTGACGCCGGGCGTCGAACTCGTCCGAGCACCGCTTCAGGAACAGCATCCCGAAGATGTACTCCTTGAACTCGGAGGCATCCATTTTGCCTCTGAGGATGTCCGCCGCCCCGAACAGGTGCCGTTCGAGCTGCGCCAGCGTCAGCTTGGCCATCGTATCTCCCCGTGTCGCTGCGGGTCCCGCGGAGCGGCCGGGCGCGACGGGGGACCCCTGCAAGCCAGTCGTGGGGCGGCACCGTAGAGGGGCCGGATCCGATCGTCCACCACGAAGTGCGGGCGGCTGGTTACGGCAGGCCGGCGGGTCGGCCGCTCGCGGCGCGCTGCTTCGACGAGAGGCCTCGGCGACGGACGCGAGGCCCAGTTTCCGGTGACGAGAGGCCTCGACGCCGGACTCGGGTCCCAGTTTTTGGCGACGAGAGGCCTCGGCGCCGGACGCGGGTCCCAGTTTTGGGCGACGAGAGGCCTCGGCGCCGGACGCGAGGCCCAGTTTCCGGCGACGAGCGGCCTACGCGTCGGGCGCTCGGAGCCGCTGGCGGGCACGGAACCGCGGGACCTCGGCCGCGGAGGCGTTCCGTCGCCGGAAACCGGCGGGCACGTCGGCCGCGGAGGCGTTCCGTCGCCGGAAACCGGCGGGCACGTCGGCCGTTGAGGCGTCCCGTTGCCGGACACCGAGGCGCGCGTCCGCCGCGGAGGCGTTCCGTCGCCGGAAACCGAGGCGCGCGTCGGCCGCGGAGGTGCTCCGTCGCGCGCGACTGGCGGCCGCGGCGTCGCAGGTCCGTCGCAAGACCGATCGTTGGCACGATGCGTTCTCGCGCCGCAGGCGCTGTGGAGCGCGCCGGCCATGCCGGCGCTATGAGTTCGCGACCA
>JAWLCG010000471.1:0-3194 GCA_041687295.1 Phycisphaerae bacterium
CCGCCGGAAGGCCCCGCTCAGGCCTCCAGCCACGCCTCCTGCCGCGCTGCTCGCCGCCGCTGCCGGAACTCCTGCAGCTCCGCAATCTCCCGCCGAATCGCCTCCGCCCGCCGCTGCAGCCGCACCATCTGCCGCATGTCCTCGCTGGCGATATGCTCCCACTCAATGACGCCCATCCGCACGTACTTCAGCACCCGGTACATGGCCCTGCGGGGCAGCCGCCGCCTGACCGTGCCCAGCATCAGCACCGTCCACGTCAGCCGCTCCCTCAGACACTCCACCTTGTACCGCGCCTTGTCGAACGCCGGCCGATACCGGTCGAAGTCCACCGTCCCGAACGCGCCCCAGTCGACGCCGCCATCCTCGTCGTAGTTCGGCTGAATCCAATTCCCGCCAGACCTGACAGGCAGCCTGAGCACCGGCCCCCACTCCTGCCGATGCACCTGCCGCTCCAGCTCCGCCGGGTCCGCCAGCTCCTCGTCATCCAGCCCCGGCACGCTCCCGTACCTGTTCGGCCGCTCCGCCCCAAGCACCGCCGATATGGGGATGTCCTCGACGCGCTCCTGCTCGCACTCGATTGTCTGTTTCATGCTGTTACCTCCGGCTGCACCCGCCTTGTGGCGGTTCGCCCACATACCAGCGAACCGCCCTCCCGGCCTTTGCCCCACAAGCGCAGGGCCGTCGAGCGGACCCGCTCTTATGGCTTTCGCGTCCGGCAAGGACCGACAGCCTTAAGTTGGCGGGTCTGCGTGGCCCGCAGCGGGCCCTCGATGCGCTCCGGCTGCCCGTCCATGCGATGCCGATCGTCGTCCCTTTGTGCATGTGTCGTCGCCGCCTTTCAGCTCCGCCCGGAGTATCCGGACAATCGCATCCCGCAGCCGAAAGAAGTCCCGGTCGTTCAGCGGCAGCGTCTGTACGTCCCGCGTCCTGCGAGGCGACGGGATGAACACCCCGCGCTCGCCGAGCAGTTCCTCGACATCCTCCAGGATGCTGAAGGCGATGGCCCTTGCGCGTCGGATGTTCATGTTGTCCACCCCGCCTCACAACTGCCCCTCGTCGCCGACCGAGCGCTCCTCCACCATGGTCTCGAAGGCCTTCTGCAGGCAGTACACCACCAGCGGAATCTCGTTGCGGCCGTAGCTGTTCGAGCTCTTCCAGTTGCCGTCCTTGTCCTTGTACCGCCGCTCGATGGTCGCCTTGAGCATGGTCACGCTCCGGCCGTCGACGACCGCTTCGTTCTCCCACAACGCACACGAGATGCTCCCCGCGCTTATCTTCTTTGTTGGCTTCATGTTCTTCATCTCCGAGGCACGTCATCTATCGTGACCAGCCTCTTGTCAGGCTTCACAAGAGGCTGGCTGCGTACTCCAGCAGGCTTCTTGAACACCACGCAGTACTCGTGCCGGATGGGCACGTCCTCCATCCTGCCGTAGGCTGTCAGCGGCGGCCTGAATATGCTGTAAATCGGCCGGTTTGATTTTGCGCCCCCGGCCGGCCCGAACGTGGGCGGCGGCTGAGGGTGTGGGCGGGGGAGGCTTTCAGGGTTCGATGCGGTCCTTCATGCGGTAGCTCCTGCCTTCGATGACGACCGTCTCGGCGTGGTGCAGCACCCGGTCCAGGATCGCCGAGGTCAGCGTGCTGTCGTTATTGAAGATCGACGGCCACTGCTTGTAGACCTTGTTGGTCGTCAGCACGATCGAGCCGCGTTCGTAGCGGCCGCTGATGATCTGGAACAGCAGGTCCGCCCCGTGCTTGTCGATCGGCAGGTAGCCCACCTCGTCGATCACCAGCAGGCCCGGACGGGTGTAGGCTCTCAGTTCCTTGACCAGCCGGCCGGCGCCGTTGCCGGCGCTGTCGAACACGGTCGTCCAGACGCCGCCGATCGTGACGGCGATATCCACGTCATCGCCGCTGGTCCGCACGTACCAGTCGTGCGGCAGGCTCCAGTCATCATACAGGATGACCGGCGAGCCGGCCACGCTGAAGGAGCCGTTTACCACCTTCCATAGTACGTTGTACCCGACAAAGGGGGTCACCAGGAAGTAGTTCCCTGGATGCGGAAGGCGATCCCGCCGATCCGGCTGTTGGTCAGCGTGGCGGTCACGGCAAAGTCGTCCTCCCAGAAGCCGTTGCGAGCCAACACGCCCAGGGGATGGTTGTTTCGTTCATCCAGTTGCAGAGTGCCGCCGCCGAGGCTGACGTCGACCATGCCGTCGTAGACATGCCAGTTGGGCAGGGTCAGCGTCGGCCAATCGATGCGGCGAACCTGGAAGCTGCCGAAGGATACGCTGTCGGTCCCGGCGACCAGGCCCACGGCCCCGCACGCCAGGTCGGTGCTGGTGTACTCAACGGACCTGCCCGCCCCGGCCCGTAGTCACCCTGCAGGAACAGCCGGAGCTCGACGGGCGTGCCGACGGGCAGGACAGACAGAACGAGCCGATCGGTACACCGCGGAACTGGGGGGTGTGACCCTCCACCAGACCGACGTACACGTTCAGCCGCCCGAACCGCAGTCGGCGCGGAGGCATGTGTGGTCTCAGCCTGCGGTCACGATTGCCATGGCCGCATGCCTCATCGTCGCCATCAGCGCAGTCGCCTGGCTGCTGGCGGACAGGCGGTACTCGCCCAGCCAGGAAGTGATCCATGCGTTGACTGTGCGGTCTGTGCTGCCCAGGGACCTGAAGCCCGCGGCAACTGAGGGGGCCGCGACGGGTGCAGAACCTGATTCGCGTGCTGCGACGCTCACGGCAAGTACTGCCCATTCATCTGCCGACGGTGGCCATGAGCATGGCCCTGGAGCGTCGTCAGCGGCACAGGAATGACGTGTGAGCAGTGCCTCCCCAAGGCAATATCGGGACCTGCACCGAACTGGCGAAGTCCGACAATGTCGAACTCATTGGCCCGGCAGCCTGCGCGGCAGGCGCTCAATAGGCCCGATGCTTATGAGCCTCTGCTTCAACGTCGTAACCCGCCTGCTCGAATTCATCCGTTTGACCGTGATTGCCGTCGCCTTCTTCGTCCCGACGAGGATGACCAGCCGTTTGCCCCGCGTCACCGCCGTGTACAGCAGGTTGCGCTGCAGCATCATGAAGTGCTGCGTGTGGATCGGCACGACCACCACCGGATATTCGCTGCCCTGGCTTTTGTGCACCGTCACCGCGTACGACGGCTGCAGCTCGTCCAGTTCGCCGAAA
>JAWLCG010000472.1:0-3172 GCA_041687295.1 Phycisphaerae bacterium
CTTTTTGGGCGTGACGGTGCCCCTCATACCTCGTGCAGCCAGCTCTCCGGCTCGGCCCAGGTGAAGGCGCCCTCGCGGGCCCAGGCGTGCAGGTCGTCGGGGCCCGCGGCGCAGTGGCTGTGGTGCTCGCAGACGTTGTCCTGGTGGGTCAGGGGCCAGCGGACCGGCGTGTCCAAGGCCAGCGTGCCCGGCTGGCTGTGGCGGCAGCGTCCCCAGATGCGTTGCGGGGCCAGCTCCTCCAGCAGACGGTCCTTGGCCCGCGCCCAATGGCGGCAGTTGCTGCACGAAAAGGGTTCCATGATGTGTCCTTCCCGATCGGCCTGAAGTGAATGCGGCCCGACGCCGTGACATGGCCGACGGCCCGGAGGCCGGCGGTACGGCGAACGACTGACCCCATTATACGGAAAGATTCCGCCAGTGCACGCAAAACCCCGGACCGGTCAGCCTCGCAGCAGGCGCGTGCGGACCCGCTGGCCCAGCGGCAGGGCCGGCGCGGGGGCGGTCAGTCCGTCCGGGCAGTACTCGAACAGCGTTGCCCCCTCGACGCCGACGACCGTCGTGTTCCCCAGCAGGCTCGTTCGGCTGACGTGCTGGTGGCCGTGGAAAAGCACCTTCGTGCCCGCCTGGCGGATGTAGTCGTGGAAGGCCTCGAAGCCCGGGTGCACGCCGTCGTCGCGGTCGTGCAGGCCGCGGGGGCTGTTGTGGGCGATCAGTACGTCGGCGGGCGCCATCCGGGCCAACAGCTCCGCCGCCTCCTCCTGGCTATAGAGATACCGGCCCTGGGGCTTATACTTCCAGCAGCCCTGGAAGCCCGCGAAACGGACGCCGCCTACCTCCACGACCCGCTGGTGCAGATCGACGATCGGATGGGCGAAGGGCGCGCGGGTGTCGTGGTTGCCCTTGACGGCCAGGACCGTCGGGCAGCCGAAGCGGTGGGCCGCCTCGAGCAGCACGCCATCGTCAAGGTCGCCGCAGCCAAGCACCACGTCAACCGGGCCGGACATCCCCCGCGCGTACCCCGGCGGTGCCGTCGTATCTGCCAGGACCAGCCATCGCATGATCGCATCCTCCCTGGGCAACCCCTCCGCAGGCCCATCCCTGAGGCGCTTCCCCACGGACCGCTGCGAACTCCAGGCCGTTGGATTGTAAGGGGGAATCGTGTCCGGTGGAAGTCTGCGCAAAAGAGCACACGGACCGCCGTGGGGACGGTCCGTGTGGGTTGGGTTGGCACGGGGGGGTACATCCCGCATGCCGGGTCGGGTTCGGGCGGGGGCCCGGGCGGCGGGGCAGGTCGCCGCCCGGGCGCCCCAGTGGTCTAGGAGGCCTTGCGGGCCGGGGCGGTCTGGTTGAGCTTGAACTTGGCGCACATCGACTGGAGCTCTTCGGCCCGGCGGGCCAGCTGAGTGCTGGCGGCGGCGGCCTGTTCGACGGCGGCGGCGTTCTGCTTGGTCACGCCGGTGATGCTCTCGATGTTCCGGCTGATCTGCTCGCTGGCGGCCGACTGCTCCTCACTGGCGGCGGCGATCTGCTGGATCGTGTTGGAGATGCCGCCGGCGTTGGAGACGATCATCTGCAGGGCGGTGCCGGCCTGGTTGGCCTTCTCGACGCCGGCCGTCACCCGCTGGCCGCCCTCGTCCATCGCCTCGACGGCGGTGGCCGTCTGCTCCTGAATGCTGCGGATGCTGGTGGCGACTTCCTTGGTCGCCTCGGTGGTGCGCTCGGCGAGCTTGCGGACCTCGTCGGCGACGACGGCGAAGCCGCGCCCATGCTCGCCGGCGCGGGCGGCCTCGATGGCGGCGTTCAGGGCCAGCAGATTCGTCTGGTCGGCGATGTCGTTGATCACGCCGATAATCCGGCCAATCTCTTCGCTGGCCTTGCCCAGCTCGGCGATGGTAGCCGATGCCTGGCCGGTGGACTCGCTGATCGAGTGCATGCCCTCGACGGTGTCGCTGACGACCTGCCCGCCCTCCTGGGCTGCACTGAGCGACTGCTGGGCGGCCTCGGCGGCGCTGGTGGCGTTCTTGGCGACCTCCATGACCGTAGCGGCCATCTGTTCGATGGCGCTGGCGACCTCGGTGGTCTGGTTGGCCTGGGTGGTGGCCCCGGTTGAGATCTGCTCGTTGGAGGCGCTGATCTCGGTGGCGGCGGTGGCCACTTCGTCGGCCATGCCGGCGATGCTGGCGATCATGTCGTGCAGCCGGGCCACGAAGTCGTTGAAGCTCTGGCCCATCTGGCCGATCTCGTCGGCGCTGGTGATGCTCACCCGCTGGGTCAGGTCGCCGGTGGCGATGATCTGGGCGACGTCGGCGGTGGCGCGGATGGGCTTGGTGATCATCCGGGCGATGACCACGCCCAGGACGACCGCCGCCGCCACGCCAATGGCCATGGCCACCAGTGAGACCGTCTTGGCCGTGGCCGCCTGGGCCTGGGCCGCGTCGCTGGCCGTCTCGGCCACACTGCTGTTCAGGTCCACCAGCTTGACCAGCAGCGGGTCCATCTGGTTGTCGAGGTCATTGGCCTTGGCCGCCTGCGTCTGCATCTGACTGACCAGCGTGAGGGCCTGGTCGACCTCGGCGCCCAACTGCTCGACCCGATCGGTGACCGCCGCCATGGCCGGTTTGACCGAGCTGGCGTAGCTGGCCTGGGCGGCCTGCGGATCGCTCTGGGCGGTGTCGACGACCTTCTGAATCTCCTGCTGGAAGCGACGCTGGGCCTGGGCGAGTTGCTCGACCTGGGCCCGGACCTTCGAATTCTGCGTGCGGAACTCGCTCAGCCAGCGGGTGGCCGAGTCCACATCGGCCACGGCCTCTTCGGCCAGGGCATTGCGGGTCTCGAGCATGCGGGCGACCGCCTCCATCAGGGCAAAGTTGCTCCCTTCGACCTGCTCCAGGGCCAGTTGCAGGCGGAGCGGGTTGCCCAAGTCCAGCGCGTCGAGCTGGCGGCAGGGCTCGAGAAAGGCGTCGTTGGCCTTCTCCCAGCCATTCCATACAGGCTCGAAGTCCTTCCACAGGACGGCCTCCTCCGGCGTCTGGGGCAGGGGCTCGTAGACCTTCCAGGCATCCATGTAGGCCTGACGGATGGGCTCGTAGCCGTCATACTGCCGCTGGCGGGTAGCCGCGTCGGCGTCCATGTTCATCAGCGTGCGCCGCAGGGCCTTCATGTCGCTTGAGCC
>JAWLCG010000473.1:0-3143 GCA_041687295.1 Phycisphaerae bacterium
GCTGCGCCCCAGCCTACGAAGATGGCCTGCGCCGTAGGCTGGGGCGCAGCGCAGCGGAGCCCCACCTTCTCGCTGACAGTCAATACGACAGCCGAAGGGACCCTCAGCGGTGGGGGCGGCGTAGAATGGGGTGGAGGTGTTCCAATGGCGTATGCGATTCTCGCGGTGTACGTGGCGTTGGGGGCGGCCGCCGGGTACTGGGCGGTACGCAAGCCCGACGCGGAGGGTAAGCGTCGACCGGTGGCGGTTCGACTGGCGGCGGCGCTGGTGGGGGCGGTGGCCGGCCTGGCCCTGGCCGGTGTGTTCGGCTTCACCGACGTGCTGTTCAGCGGCTCGGCCCCGCTGGCGCACGTGACCACGGCCGATCAGCTCGAAGCCGCCCTGACCGCCCCCGAGCCGGTGACGGTGCTGTTCTTCAGCTCGCCCACCTGCCCGCCGTGCCGCGTGCTGGAGCCTCGGCTGACCAAGCTCCAGGACGAGTGGCGGGGCCGGGCGCGGTTCGTCAAGGCCAACGTCGGCCATTCCAGCCAGCTCGTGCAGCAGTTCCAGGTGCGGGCTACGCCCACGCTGGTCGTCTTCCAGGGCCAGACCCCCGTCAGCAAGGTCGAGGGGGCCCTGAGCAAGCGCGAGGTCGCCGCCCTGCTCGCCCAGGCCGAGGTCCTCGCGCAGGTGCCGTAGCGTAGGCCGGGTCGAGCGGAGCGAGGCCCGGCAGCCTGGGTCAAAGACGCGCCGATGGGAGTCCGGCGGCACGCGGAACCTCGCCTCCGCTGCGCTCTGTCGAGAACCCACGTGCCCTACTTCTGCGCCTCCTCGATCATGGCCAGGTAGTTGGCCAGGGGGATGTCGTCGGTGATGCTCAGGCCGGCACCGATGGCGAAGCCGCCGCCGGGGCGGCAGGCGTCCAGGATGCGGCGGGTCTCGGCCCGCACGTCGTCGGGCGTGCCCTCCAGCAGCACGCTGCAGCGGACCCCGCCCAGCACGCCCATGCGGGCGCCCCAGCGGCGCTTGGCGTCCTCGATGCAGGCGGCCTGGCCCTCGAACCCGTGCCGCGCGTCGATGCCCACGCACTCCAGCAGGTCCGGCATGATCGGCTCGATCTGGCCGAAGGTGTGCAGCAGGTAGGGGCAGCGGTGCTCGTGGGCGATCTCGGCGAAGCGGTGGTGCCACGGCAGCACGATCCGCCGCAGGTGCTCGGGGCCCAGGAAGGTGCTCCCCTGGAAGCCCAACTCGTCGCCCTGGAACAGCCCGGCCACCCGGTCGATCGTCATCACCCGCTCGACGTAGCCCACCATGATGTCGCCGATGCGCTCAGCCACCGCGTCGACCAGGCCCGGCTGGTCGTACAGGCGCAGGCAGAGCCCCTCGAAGCCCAGCAGGCCCACCAGGTGCTCCAGCACGCCGCCTTCGAGCCCCACCAGGATGCCCATGCCCTCGGGCAGCGTGCGGCTGAGGTGCTCGACGGCGTAGAGGTCGGCCTCGCGGACCGTCGGCCAGGGGTACTGGCGGAAGTCGTCCCAGCTGCGGATGAGCCCCTCGCCCGGCTCGATAACGCACTGCTCGCGCCCGATGAAGTGGTCTGGCCGGCGGGGCGGGCGGGCCATGTGGTAGGGCAGGCGGCAGTCGACCTCCAGGCGGAGGCAGTCGTAGCCCAGGCGGTACCACAGCTCGCCCATGTTGGTCCAGTAGGCGCTCTGGCTGGCCCGGTCGTCCACCCGCGCGTCCACCCACGTTCGGCCCAGCAGGCGCGTGAGGATGGAGTGCGCGATACCCATCTCGATGCGGTATTCCACCCTCGCCGGGCGCGGCGGCACGTAGCCCGTCAGCGCCGCGGCCAGAAACCGCTCGCAATCAGGCTCGGGCTCTCGCAACACTACCGCCGCCTCAGACATACCGCACCCTCCGCGCGTGACCGCCGCCACGCACGGGCATTATAGGGCCCGGCCGACAGCTCGGTAGGCGCAACCCGTAGGCCGGGTCGAGCGCCAGCGAGGCCCGGGATTCTCTGTATCCCGAGCGGCTGGGATGGGGGCAAGACCCGCTGCGCACTCTGAGGGCGTTCGCGTGCCGAGCCTCGCTTCGCTCGACCCGGCCTACGGTGTCGGCATGCCCCCTCAGGGCCCCTCAGCGGCGCGAAGGGCGGCGGCGAAGGCGCGGTTCTGGGGCTGGGCCAGGGCGCTCTGGAAGTCGGCCTCGGCCATCCACTGGACCTGCCCATCGGCCATGACGACGCCTCGGCCCTCCGGGTCGCAGTCGGCGTACTCGGCGGCCATTATCGTGCGGGCGCTGGCCGAGTCGGCGGGAGGCAGGTAGAAGTAGTCATGCGCCCGGCCGCCGGGGCTGTTGGGGTGCTCCAGCGTCTTGGGGCCGACCAGGTGGCTGGCCACCAGGGCGTCCAGGTCGGGCGGGGGCACGTCACTGTTTTCGTTCTCGTATAGCATCACCCCCTGGGCGATGGTGCGGAGGTTGTTCTGGCTCATGGCCCGCTTGGCCAGCTCGCGGGCGCGGCCCAGCGAGGGCAGCAGGATCGACACCAGCAGGCCCGTCAGCAGCAGCGGCGTGACCAGCCCGGCGATGATGCCGCCGATGGCCAAGCCCTTGCCCGGCCGGCCCGTCGCCAGGACGATAATGCCCAGGACGATGCCGATCAACGCAGGCAACACGCCCAGGAAGGGGATCAGCCCGCACAGGCCCAGCACCAGGGCGGCGATGGCCATGCCGCTGCCGCGCCGGGGCGGCTCGGTCGGCTGGGGGTAGGGCGTCGAGGACGGCTGGGGGGGCAGGTCGCTCATAGTGCACTCCTTTTCGGTGTCCCCTGTTCACGTGGCCCCGGCCCCGGCCGGGCATCCCGGCCGGCGGGGCGACGGGGGGCATCATACCCGCCCGCCCGCCGCTTGGCCAGCCCTCGCCGATCCGCCGATCCAAGGCTGCGACAAGTCTTGACATCGTCGGCCCAGGCGGTTACAACGGACCTCTTATCGTTGCAGGGTAACGTGAGGATTCCCCAGTCAGGATCAAGGACTGCTATGGCTAAGCCCAGACGTAGACGGAAGGTTGGCAGCAAGAAGCGACGCGAGCGGCGGAATCGGCGCAAGAAGCGCTAACTGCTGAGTCGCCCCCGGCCCGCTCTGGGCCACCAGCCGACA
>JAWLCG010000474.1:0-3140 GCA_041687295.1 Phycisphaerae bacterium
GCACGGGATTCCGCGGACGACTGAATAGCAGGTTGCGTGATCGACGCCCCACAATCTGCCCAGGCTGGCTTGACAAACGGCTACATAGCAGGGCTCCGAACCACGCCCCTTTCGGGGCTCCGAACCGGCCGGTCCGGCCCGGCGACGCCAGCCGATCGAAAATCGGCAATCAAAGATCAAAGATGGGCTGTCGGCTTACCGTTTCACTCGGCCGCTGGCGTCGCCGGCGGCGAGGCGGTTGACTTCGTCGAGGGCGACATAGGCCCAGTCGCCGAGGATGGAGTGCTTGAGGCAGCTGGCGGCGACGGCGAACTCCAGGGCCGCCTGGGCGTCCTGGCCGGACAGCAGGGCGTGGATCAGGCCGGCGGCGAAGCTGTCGCCCCCGCCGACGCGGTCGATGATGGGCAGGATGTCGTAGGTGCGGCTATGGCAGAAGCTCTCGCCGTCCAGCAGCACCGCGCTCCAGCGGTTGTGGCTGGCCGAGAGGCTCTGGCGGAGGGTGATGGCGACGCGGGCGAAGCCGAAGCGGTCGCGGAGTTGGCGGGCGACCTGCTCGTAGCCGGCGGCGGAGACCTGGCCGGCGTCGACGTCGCTGTCGGCGGCGCGGATGCCGAAGACGTCGTCGGCGTCGGCCTCGTTGGCGATGAGCCAGTCGACGCTCTGCATCAGGGGCGTCATGACGGCGCGGGCCTTGTCGCGGCTCCAGAGCTTGCCGCGGTAGTTCAGGTCGCAGCTGACCGTGAGGCCGGCGGCCTTGGCGGCGGCGACGGCGCGGGCGGTGGCCTCGGCGGCGCCGTCGCTTACGGCTGGGCTGATGCCGGTGAAGTGGAAGTGGTCTACGCCGGCCAGGGCGGCGGCAAAGTCGATGTCGTCGGGGCCGAGCGTGGCGAAGCTGCTGGCGGCGCGGTCGTAGACGACGACGCTGGGCCGCTGGGCGGCGCCGGGCTCGAGGAAGTAGATGCCCAGGCGCGAGCCGCCCCAGGCCAGCTGGGCGGTGTCCACGCCGGCGGCGCGGAGGCGGTCGCGGCAGGCCCGGCCCAGGGGGCTGTCGGGCAGGCGGCTCAGGAAGCGCGCCTCGTCGCCCCACTGGGCCAGGGCGACGGCCACGTTGGCCTCGCCGCCGCCGAAGGTCATCTCCAGGTTGGCCGCCTGGCCCAGACGCAGGCCCATCGGGCTGGCCAGGCGCATCATGATCTCACCGAAGGTCGCTACGCGAATCGCCATCGTGCCACTCCTTTCGTCGCCGTGGGTCCGTTCGCCGTGGATTCTACCCGCCCGCCCCCGCGGGGCAACAGGGAACGTCCGAGTGCCCTGGCCGCGGTTTGTGCAGCCTATCTGTATTGGCAAACGTTTCGGGGGGCTGACGCCCCGGCGAAGTTCTGGGTTCACCATCGATCTGCGGGGAGGTTCGCCGACCGTCTGTCGGCCGGCCGTCTTACGCCTGGGCCGTGGGGGCTCTGCCCCCACACCCCCGGGATTTACCGCTTTGGGGCCACCCGCATGCGCCGCTGTGCTCGGGGTATCGTGGCGGAGGAGCGGGCTACCCCCCATTCCAGCCTGGCCGGTCCACTACGGGCCTGCGCGGGGGTCGGCAATCGTCCCGGGCGGCGGGCGCGTTATTGACGGGCGGGCGGGCCCTTTTTATAATGCGGGGGTTCCAGCCTCTTAGAGGCTCACCGTTCCGGCCGGCCCCGACCCGGGAGCCGTTACCCCGACGTCTGGCGTTCGACGGGAACGGTGTCTGCCCCCCAAAGAAAGGATGCACCCATGAGCACAATCAAGGCGAATCTGGCGGACCTGTCGGCGAAGTACCCCCTGCAGGAGGTCGAGGAGCCCAACCTCTACCGCGAACAGTACCCCTACAGCCGTCTGCCGCAGGTCGAGTTCGACGGCCAGGACGTGCCGATGAACCCCGCCGCGCGGATGGTCATCACCGACACGACCTTCCGCGACGGCCAGCAGTCGCGCCCGCCCTACACCGTCGAGCAGATCGTCGGGCTCTACAAGCTCATGGCTGAGCTGGACAACGGCGCCGGGCTGATCCGCCAGACCGAGTTCTTCCTCTACACCGAGAAGGACCGCCAGGCCGTCGAGCGGTGCCGCGCCCTCGGCGCGACCTTCCCCGAGATCACCGGCTGGATCCGGGCGGTCAAGAGCGACTTCGCCCTGGTCAAGGCCATCGGCCTGGCCGAGACGGGCATCCTGACCAGCTGCTCGGACTACCACATCTTCCTCAAGCTCCGCAAGAGCCGCAAGCAGGCCCTCGAGCAGTACCTCGACGTGGTGCAGGCCGCCCTGGACGCCGGCGTTCGGCCCCGCTGCCACTTCGAAGACATCACCCGGGCGGACTTCTACGGCTTCGTCGTGCCCTTCGCCATCGAGCTGATGAAGCTCAGCCAGCAGGCCGGCGTGCCCATCAAGATCCGCATGTGCGACACGATGGGCTTCGGCACGCCCTGGCCGACCAGCGCCCTGCCGCGGAGCGTGGCCAAGCTGACCCATGGCCTGATCCACGAGGCCGGCGTGCCCGGCGAATGGCTCGAGTGGCATGGCCATAACGACTTCCACAAGGTGCTGATCAACCCGACGACGGCGTGGCTCTACGGCTGCGCGGCCTGCAACGGCAGCCTGCTGGGCATCGGCGAGCGGACGGGCAACACGCCCGTCGAGGCCATGGTCATCGAGGCCGCCCAGCTGCAGGGCCATAGCGACCAGGTCCGCTACGACGTCATCACCGAGATCGGGCGGTACTTCGAGAAGGAGATCGGCTACAGCATCCCGACCAACTACCCGCTGGTGGGACGCGACTTCAACGTCACCAAGGCCGGCATCCACGCCGACGGGCTGCTCAAGAACGAAGAGATCTACAACTGCTTCGACACCCAGACGCTGCTGAACCGCCCGGTGGGCGTGGCCATCACCGACAAGAGCGGGGCGGCCGGCATCAAGCACTGGATCGAGCACCACTACGCCGGCACCGAGGTGGCCAAGGACGACCCCCGCCTGACGATGATCCGCGAGCGGGTCGACGCCGAGTACGAGGCCGGCCGAACCAGCTCCATCAGCGACGAAGAGATGATGGAGTGGTACGAGGAGGCCTTCCGCAAGACGCAGGGAGCCTAGGCGCTCAGCCGTGATCG
>JAWLCG010000475.1:0-3116 GCA_041687295.1 Phycisphaerae bacterium
GATCCGGCGTGGCCACGGCCTCCTCGACGACCTCGACCACGGCGTCATCCGGGTCGCGGACCACGCGGCCGAAGCCACGAGGCTCGTCACGCACCAGGGTCAGCATAGTGATGGGGCCGGAGTTATGGCGCTGGCGTTCGACGAGCCGTCCCAACGTCCCGGCGGTGAGCAGGGGCATGTCAGCGTAGGAGACGAGCACCAGGTCGGCCTGGCCCACCAGCGTGTCTCGCGCCTGGAGCACGGCGTGGCCCGTGCCTCGCTGTTCCCGTTGCACGACCGTGGTCACGTCCTCGCCGGCAGCTTCCGTCACCGCCTCGGCGCCGTGACCCACCACAACCACCGGCGACCGGTCCGCCAGCTCCCGCGCAGTCTCCAGCGAGTAGGCCACCAACGGGCGACCTCCCAAAGGATGGAGCACTTTGGGCAGGTCGGACTTCATACGGGTACCCTCGCCGGCGGCAAGAATCAAAACAGCAAGATCCACATCCCCCTCCTTGTCTGCGGTCCCGTGAGTGGAAGATTTCCACGGTCTGCGTGGCAGCATGTGTGGACAGTCATCGCCAAGGAACACGGGTCTCCTCGTGGGAACGAAACGGGCGTCGAAACCCCCGCTCTGGCCCGCCATAGGCCAAAAAAGGCCGTGGCATACCACCACGGCCAACCCTGCAGCTCCAAATCATCAAGCTGGGGCGGTAGGATTCGAACCTACGATTGCGGGATCCAAAGTCCCGTGCCTTACCGCTTGGCCACGCCCCAACACACGAAACTATTATAGCATAGATCGGTGCACGCTGCAATTGCCGCTCTCAGCAGGCCCTCACGAACACATCAGAGCAAACCCGCCTCGACCTACCCGCAGCACGCACCTCGGGCCAGTGAAAAACAGGGCCAGGCTCCATCCTGGCCCGCACGAGTCCAGCCGACTCAATCCAGAAGGCCCATCTTCACGGCTGAAAAAAGGCGGATGTACCCGCAGTTGGTGCAGGTCAGCTCGACCATTGGAACTTGGGGTGGGCTCCCCGAGAGCCCCGTTCGCGCTCGTACGGGCGGGGCCACGAGCTCCTCGGTGACCCAGCTGGTGTTGCCGCAGGCCGGGCACGTCGTATCGATCTCCTTCTCCCCCATCCACGACTGAACCTGCTCCATCTGATCTGGCGTCAGTGGCATGTGCTTCCCTCCCTTACTCGGTCTCAGGTCCACAGCCGCTCGACGCTGCTTCGAGCCGTGGGGCGACTGGACGCGAGACACCGCCATCGACAGCTATCCTGGTGGGTATTATAACGTCCCTGACGCGCAGCGCAATAGACGGCAGTGCCCGGTCGGGAGCTCGCACACCACTATTGGGAAACCACGCACAACAGCAGGCAGACTCCGCACAAGGGCGAGACTGGGGACGGCACTCTAGGCCGACCAAGGGCTGTAACAGTTCTCCTGACCGCGGGAAGGGCAGATCTGGATTGTGTGAGCGGCCTGACACGCCAAAATACGGCCGCCGTGGGCGGCCCCCTTGAAGTCAGCATTGTGCGCCGTTGGGGAGATCAAGAAGTGGGCCCACTTGGATTCGAACCAAGGACCAACCGGTTATGAGCCGGCCGCTCTGTCCACTGAGCTATGGGCCCCTTTTGGAGGAGTCCTTTGTCGTTCAGCGGCTGGCTTTCACCAACCGCTGAGGAGAACGACGATCAGAGCGGGCGGCGGGAATCGAACCCGCAACAGCAGCTTGGAAGGCTGCGGCAATACCATTTTGCAACGCCCGCACGTAGCCGGCCAGTCGGGGCGGCCGGACTTGAACCGGCGACCTCTGCGTCCCAAACGCAGCGCGCTAGCCGTCTGCGCCACGCCCCGCGAAGCACATTAAGTATACCTGCTTCGGCCGCCCTCGTCAAGCCAAGTTGCCGGGTCGACGCGGGCAGCCAGGTTCGGCTATCCAATCCCACGCCAGCTGGCGGCCGGATGGCAAATCAGGCCAACGCTGTCCTAGGGCGCCCAGGAGAGGCGCTGCATGGTCCAGCTGGGAAGGTTGGGCCCCAGGGAGATCACCAACCGGGGATCCTCGCCGCCCGGGCGCATGAGGTAGATGCCCCAACCGCCGCCCCGGTTGGAGACAAAGGCGATGGCCGAGCCGTCCGGCGACCAGGCGGGCAGACCGTCTGAGGCCGGGTCGTCGGTCAGCTGCCGAAACCCACCGCCCAGGTCGTAGATGTAGACCTCCCAGTTGCCGGTGTGATTCGACATATAAGCCAGCTGATTCCCTCCAGGCGACCAACTGAGGCCGACATCGTTCGGGCTCGCGCTTACGCGATTGCCCGGCTCGCCATCGTCCGGGTTGTCGATGAAGATGCCGCAGGCCTCGGGATTCTCGGTTTCGCACCCAGTCCACGCCAGGAGCCCCGTCGGCCCCCACGCCGGCCCCTTGCCAGCCGCGTGACGACGCGGGTCCGCAGAGCCGTCGGTCGGCACGATGCTGATCTGCCAGGCACCGCTGGCATCCGGCTCCGCATACGCCATGCGCTGTCCGTCGGGCGAGAACGTAGGCCACGCCAGGTCACTGCCAGCGATCAGTTGCTGTGGCGCCACATCCAAAGACGGTAGCAGCGACAGGCCCGGGGAGAGCCGATCCCGATATCCCAGCGCATCGCTGTTCCACATCCACACCGGCTGATCCGCCCCAGAGACCATCTCCAGCAGGCGCCCGTCGGCGAACAGAGCGTAGACGCTGTAGGCCCGTCTCTCCGTATCGTAGATCGGATAGGCAAGCCGACCGGCGTTGAAGCCCGGGGGCAGCGTTGTCCTCGTGAGGGGCCGTGAGCCCTCGATCGTTGGAATCGGCGTGGGCGTCGCGTTGCGGCATATCTCAGCCGCCTCCCCTCGCGCCTTCTCAATCTCGTCGCTGTCCAGCAGCCGCGCCGCCCGTTCGTATTCTTTCGCGGCCGGACACATTTCGCCCTGATCGGCCCATGCCTCGGCGTACCTCACGTGCGCCTCGTAGAGACGTCGAAAGACATCCTTGTAATCTCGCGCTGAGCTGTGGAGCTCCTCAAAGCGCGCGATGCACTCCTCCCAGTCGACGGCCCAATAGCTGAGCGCCTCCAGATAGTCCATCGCCAGCCGCCGTT
>JAWLCG010000476.1:0-3068 GCA_041687295.1 Phycisphaerae bacterium
CAGCCGGATGCCGGGGATCGGGGGCATGGGGGGTGGTCCGGGGCGGCCGCCGCGGTCGACGGGCGAGCCGGTTTGGCGCTTTCGCGGTTAATGGGCGACTGGTATATTGGTTAATTCGTTAATTGGTTAATTGGGGTGCGCTGACGCGTTCGGGGTCGCCTGGGGGTGTTGGGGGGCAGGTGAACCCACCGGCGCACACTCGGCACACCTTTCTCCAAGCCCACGGATGCAATCCGTGGGGGTCTCGCCCGGGGGCGTTCTGTTGGTCACAACGCTCGGCCGGGGGCGAAAGCTCCCGCCTCCGCCTCCGCTGCCGGGCCTCGCTGCCGCTCGACCCGGCCTACGGGCTCGACTCAATTGGCGCTCATGCAAACAGTTAACCAGTTAACCAGTTAACCGATTAACCAGTTAACCAGTTAACCCAGTCCTTTCATCCACTGCTTCAGCGTAGCGGCGTCGGCGTTGTCGGCCAACCGGACTTCCTCGCGGCGGAGGACCAGGGCGGGGCCGTCGCCGTCGGACAGGCCGTAGCCGGCGAGCGTGGCCGGGTCGGCGGTCTGCTCGACGCGGACAGCCAGGCCCAGCTCCTCGGCGGCCCGCTCGGCCTGGCGACGCAGGGCCTCGGCGGCCTCGCCGTCGCCCAGGACCACCACCGCGGCCCGCTTGCGGGCGAGCCGGTGGCGGAGCTTCTCGAACAGCCGATCGCGGATCGCCTCGGCCAGCTCGTCCAGACCCGGGATTCGGCTGATGAAGACCGGCTTGCCGTCGATGCAGATCGTCGGGATGTTCTTGACGCCCAGGCTGGCCATGAGCACCAGCGACTCGGGGCGCTTGATCTTGTGCTCGCGCCACTGGACCAGGCCCTCGAACTCGGGCATGACGCGGCGGACCGAGTCGACCATGTACTGGCACGGGGCGCACGAGGCGCTGTCGAGCGTGATGATGTCGATGACGACCCCCTCGCCCTGGCCGTAGTCGCTCAGGTCGAGCAGGTCCTGCCGGGCGGGCTCGGCCTGGCGGGCGCGGGCGATCTCCTGCTGGTACGGGTCCTGCGCCAGCTTGGTCACGGCGGTGAGGTTCGCCGGCGGCGTGGCGTAGGGCAGGTCGCAGCCGGGGGCGAGGATGAAGCCGCGCCCCCCACCGATGTCGAGGCACTCCAGGGCGTTGTGCTCGGCGTCGGCGGGCGTGCCCAGCAGCAGCACGGTCGTCAGCTGCAGGTTGCCGCCGAAGCTGACGTTGCGCTCAAGGCACGTGTCGCGGACGAAGTCCAGCGGGATATTCTCGTCGACCGAGACGTTGTCGGGCCCGCACTCGCACATGGCCTGGACGTTCTGCTGGGCGTGGCCGCAGACGAAGAACGAGCCGAAGGCGCCCTGGGCGCGGATGTGCTCGAAGACGGCCGAGGCGTACGGCGTGACGAACTGGCGGAACTGGTCGGGGCCGATCTGGCTGGTCATGGGGTCGACGACGGCCACCACGTCACAGCCGGCCTCGATGTACCGCTCGGCCATCGCGTTGCACACGTCGCGGCCCAAGGCCATCAGCGCGTCGATCTCGTCGGTCGCGTCGAACATCTTCATGAAGATGTCCGTGCCCAGCAGGTGCAGCGCCAGCGTGAACGGCCCGGTGATCAGGCCATACAGGGCGATGTCCGGGTGCGCCTGCCGCAGCCGGCGGGCGGCGTTGAGCACCAGGCCGATCCGCCCGGCGTCGGCGGCGGGCACCTTCAGGTCGGCCAGGGCCACGCCGTCGGCTAGCGGGTGGCTCGTGACGGCCGGCGGATTGTCCTGCGACCAGTTGAGCCCGCAGCCCATGGCCTCGGCCTCGATCTGCAGGTCGAACGCGACCGGGACCCCGTCGGGCCGATACATCTCGACGGCCTTGCTCACGCCCTCGACGAGGCGGTCCTCGCTCTGCAGGAAGCTCGTCGCGTCCAGCCCGATCAGGCTCGCCGCGTGCACGCCCACGAAGGGCACCCAGGGGGTACGGTCGACCGGCTCCAGCCGAATCGACTTGGCAATACGCTCACGTCCGTTCATGGGCTCTCCCGATGCGTTGCGTTCCAGATGTTCGGTTGCGTGTCCCCACCATCCTATAGGCTTGGCCAGCGGGAAATGTGCTCGATGTCACACTCCTGACCAGAACCGGCGCCCTTTTGGCCACCGCGCCGCTGGCCTCGGCTGGCGTGTTCGCCGAGGACTACAACGCCATTGCCGAGGCGCCCGCCACGATTCGACCCGCATCAGGACCCGCCCCCGGGACAGCCCGCGCCGGCGGGTCCTGACTTGCACCGATTCGGCGAGCTGCTCACGTTGACTTGCCCGCGGCCGCCCTCTACAGTCCTATTGGGGGACGCCTGTTTGCGATACCCTCTTACGACCGGGCTTTTCAAGGAGAGAGCGATGAAGGGGGCATTGTTGATTGTGACGGTGGCTTCCATGGCGCTGCTGGCCGGCTGCAGCTGTGGCCGGGACGACGGCGACGTGTTTGGATTCATGGACGGGCAGGACATCCGAACCGCCGATGACCTGTTTCTGACGCAGGCGGCCCAGGGCTCCGCCGCCGAGATCGAATGGGCTGAGTTGGCCCTGGATCGCAGCCGCGATCCGCAGGTGAGGCAGTACGCCCAGCGGATGATCCAGGACCACCAGGCCGTGACGCAGGACCTGCGCCGGACGGCCGACATGGTCGACGTGTCGGTGCCCAGCAGCCTGTCGGCGTCGCAGGCGATGGTCAGCGAGACGCTGGATGACCTTGATGGCCGGGCCTTCGACACGCAGTACGTGGGCCAGGTCCTCGCCTCGCACGCCCGCCAGCTCGAGCTGTTCGAGCACGCCTCCCTGCACGCCGAGAACCCGCAGGTCCGCTCCTTCGCGGCCCAACACATCGGCGACCTGCAGAGCCACCTCGGCCAGGCCCGCCGGCTGCACCGGCAGTTGGGGGGCACGGGGATCGACCGCGGGATGATGGACTAAACCCTTTGCCTGGCCGTGCGGGCTCAGCGGCATCCGAGAAGGTGGGGCTCCGCTTCGCTGCGCCCCAGCCTACGGCGCGGGCCGACTTCGTAG
>JAWLCG010000477.1:0-3058 GCA_041687295.1 Phycisphaerae bacterium
CCCGCCAGCGCATTGCGTGGGCGTGGAGAATGGGAACACCGGATGCGGCGGCGCGGTCGGCGGTCCTACAATAGACCCAAGGGGTGCGTCATGGAATTCGAGCCGATCGAGTTGTCGGAGAATGCGCGGGTCGTGCTGGCCAGCCGATACCTGCAGCGCGACGAGCGGGGCGCGGTGGTCGAGACGCCGGCGGAGCTGTTCGCGCGGGTGGCCCGGGCGGTGGCCGAGGCCGAGCGGGCCTGGGGGCTCTCGGACGCGGACATCGAGGCGCTCGCACAGCGGTTCGTCGAGCTGATGGCCGGCAGCGTGTTCCTGCCCAACAGCCCCACGCTGATGAACGCGGGCCGACGGCTGGGGATGCTCAGCGCGTGCTTCGTGCTGCCGGTGCCCGATAGCATCGAGGGGATCTTCGAGTCGGTGAAGCTCACCGCGATGATCCAGAAGGCCGGCGGGGGCACGGGCTTCGCCTTCGACCGCCTGCGCCCCACCGGCGACCGCGTGGCCAGCAGCGGCGGGCAGACCTCCGGGCCGATGAGTTTCTGGCGGGTATTCAGCGAGGCCACCCACGCCATCCAGCAGGGCGCCTTCCGCCGCGGGGCCAACATGGGCATGATGAGCCTGACCCACCCGGACATCGTCAAGTTCATCCGGGCCAAGCGGGACCTGTCGGCCTTCACGAACTTCAACATCTCGATCAAGGTGCCCGACGCCTTTCTCGCCGACCTGCGGGCCGACCGCGACGCGCCGCACACCGTGACCAACCCCCGCAGCGGCGAGAGCTACCACATCCCGCGGGCCGTCGACCCCGACGCCTACGCGCTGGCGGATCTGCGCCCCGTGGCCGAGGGCTGCGACGACTGCTACACCCGCGGGCAGCTGTGGGACATGATCGTCCAGCAGGCCCACGCCACCGGCGAGCCGGGGCTGTGCTTCATCGACCGCATCAACGCCGACAACCCCACGCCCCAGCTGGGCCGCATCGAGGCGACCAACCCCTGCGGCGAGCAGCCCCTGCTGGACTTCGAGGCCTGCAACCTCGGCTCGATCAACCTGCGCCGCTTCGTCGCCGACGGGCGATTCGACTTCGACGCCTTCGGGCGCATCGTGGCCCTGTGCGTGCGGCTGCTCGACGACGTGATCGAGGTCAACGACTACCAGGTCGAGCCCATCCGGGCCATGTGCCACGGCAACCGCAAGATCGGCCTGGGCGTGATGGGCCTGGCCGATGCCCTGATCGCGCTGCAACTGCCCTACGACAGCGATGAGGCCGTCGCCTTCGGCCAGCGGATCGCGCGGAGCCTCCGTGAGCACGCCGAGCAGGCCAGCCACGAGTTGGCCGAGCAGCGCGGGCACTTCCCCAACTGGCCTCACAGCCGATGGGACAGCGAGCGCCACCTGCCCATCCGCAACGCCGCCCTGACCACCGTCGCCCCGACCGGCACGATCAGCATCCTGGCCGGCTGTTCGGGCGGCATCGAGCCGCTGTTCAGCCTGGCGTTCCAGCGGAACGTGCTGGGCGGGCAGCGCCTCTGGGAGGCCCATCCCGACTTCCTCCGCGTCGCCCGGGAGGGGGGCTTCTACAGCGACGCGCTGCTGGCCCACGCGGCCGGGCGGGGCACGATCCAGGACCGCCACGAGGTGCCCGAGGCGGTCCGGCGGCTGTTCGTCTGCGCGGCCGACGTCGACCCGCGGTGGCACGTGGCGATGCAGGCGGCCTTTCAGGAGGCGATCGACGGGGCGATCAGCAAGACGATCAACCTGCCGGCCTGGGCGGCCGTCGAGCAGGTCGACGCGGTCTTCCAGCAGGCCTTCGACAGTGGCTGCAAGGGCGTGACGGTCTACCGCGACCGCTGCCGGGCGAATCAGCCGATGGCCCTGGTGGAGGCCACCGAAGAGCCCGCCCCGTCGCGCATCTGCCCCAACTGCCAGCAGGGCGGCCCGCTGCCGGCCGGCTGTGCCCGCTGCCCCAACTGCGGCGCGACCCTTTGCGGCTGAGGCCCTCTCCAAGCCCACGGATGCAGCGGCGAGCGCAGCGAGTCGCGCAATCCGTGGGGGTCTCGTGGGGCTGTGCGATGGCGACCCCGTCTGGCGTGGCGCGCTTTGCTCGCCTTGTTCGGCCGGAGGCGAGTTCCTACAATGCGGTCTGCTTCGGTCGGGTGCGTGGGGCCTGCGTGGCGGGCCGGCCCGGGCGGAGCGGTCCTCTGGCGGCAGGTGATGATGCGACGGGGCCTTTGGCTGTTGTTGGGCGTGCTGTTGGCCGGCCTGGGCGGCTGTGCGGTGCCGCAGGACCAGAACGTCCCGCGCGACGCGGTGCGCCTGGTCGACCCGCTGAGCCGTCGGGACTACTACCTCTACGTCTCCAGCAAGGTCCGCCCCAACGTGCCGGCGCCGGTCATCGTGAGCCTGCACGGCACGGTGCCGTGGGACACGGCCTCGCGGCAGGTGGGCGAGTGGAAGAAGATCGCCGAAGACGCCGGCGCGATCCTCATCTGCCCCAAGCTCGTCAGCAGCGACGGCATCCTGCCGCGCAGCGACGCCAGCCGGCTCGACCGGCTCGTCCGCGACGAGCGGATGGTCCTGAGCATCCTGGCCCAGCTGGGCCGGCGGTTCGAGCTCGACCGGCGGAACGTCTTTCTCACCGGCTGGTCGGGCGGGGGCTTCGGGGTGTACTTCATCGGCCTGCGCCACCCGGAGCTGTTCACGGCCCTGTGCGTGCGGCAGGGCACCTTCAACCAGGACACGCTGGAAGGCCGACTCGCCCCAGCCGCCCGGTGGATGCCGGTGCTGATCTTCTACGGCAGCTTCGACTTCGTCCCCGTGCAGAACCAGAGCCGCGACGCCCACGCCTTCCTGCAGCAGCAGGGCTTCACCAACGTCACCCTCACCACCGTCGGCGGCGGCCACGTGCGACACCCCGAAGTGGCGATGGAGTTCTTCCGCAAACACTGGGACCGCGGCCCCATCGGCTACAGTGGGGCCAACTGACGCCGGGCCGGCCTGAGCCCCTGTAGGCCGGACGCAGTCCGGCTGGTAAGAAGCGCCGCATCGGACAGCCTCA
>JAWLCG010000478.1:0-3042 GCA_041687295.1 Phycisphaerae bacterium
CACAGCGACAAATCCCGGGGGCTTGGGGGCAGAGCCCCCGCGCTGTTTCTTCTGGACCGCCGGGCCGACGCTACGGATTCAGGTTACGTTGCGGGCGAAGCCCGCGCTGTGTCCTCAGTGGCCCATCCTCGCCGTTCGCTGGCGCCTGGCGCCCTCGACGGCGGGCAGTGCCCGCCCTACGGGTTGGCCGGCTGCAGGGCCTGGGGCCAGCCCTCCAGGCGGTGGGGCTGGTAGGGGGGGAAGTCGGTCAGGTAGGGCTCGACGTCGGGCAGGCGGTTCTGGCCCAGGGGCAGGGCGCCCAGGTCGGCCCGGCTGCCGTCGGCGTCGCGAGGGCCTTCCGGGTCGCCGGCGTCGATGGCGGGCGAGTCGGCCCGTAGCGTGAAGTCGCCGTGGGCCGGGTCGGTCAGCTTCGGGTCGCCGACGACCACCGGCTCGCCGGCCAGCGGGTAGGGGCGGGCGTAAGCGCCGTGCGAGTCGGTCTGGCTCTTGAACGACTCGATGAGGTTCCACGCGATGCGGATGTTCCGTTCGGCCAGCGCGTCGCCGGCGGGGTCCAGGGCGGTGGCGATCTCGTAGCCCCCGCCGCCGGCGCAGAGGTTGTGCACCACCGCCACGTCGCGGGCATTGGCCGAGCGCAGGTCGATCGAGCCCGTCGGCCCCGCCCAGTGGTAGGCGTTGCCGTTGCCCCACAGCGTGTTGTGGGCGATGACGATTTCCGAGCGCAGCCCGTCGGTGCCCCAGGTGCCGAAGTACACCCCCGAGCCGCGGTTGTCGTAGAGCAGGTTGTGCTCGATCCGCACGCCGCGCAGCTGCGAGTCGCGCCCCTCGACGCTGATCACCGCGCCCCACTCGCAGTCGTGCACCACGTTGGAGCGGAACGTCACGTCCTCCAGCAGGCCGAACCAGGCGTCCGCGTAGAGGCCTTGGCGGGGGTTGTGGTGGACGTAGTTATGGTGCACCAGGCCGTGACGGCTGACCTCCTTGACGTCGATGCCTTCCTTGCCGTTGTGGTGCACGTGGTTCCAGGCCACCTCGAAGTGGGCCACGCCGGCGATGCTGATGGCCTCGTGGGGGCACTCGCGCCCGGGGTCGCCCCAGAGGCACATCTCGCGGCGGTTGGCGCGGGTTACCTCGTTGCCGACCACCCGCAGGTACTGCACGTTCCAGCAGCCAATGGCCGGCGCGAAGGTGAAGTCGACCGTGCAGTCGACGATGTCGATATGGTGGCTGGGCTCGCGGACGGCGATGCCGAAGCCGTGGCTGTTGCGCACGGTCAGGCCGATGACGCGGACGTAGCTCGCCCCCGCCAGGCGGAGCACGTCGGGCCCGCCGCGGCGCCGGCCCGGGGCCATCTGCATGTCGATGCCGTCCAGCACGGGCGTTTCGCCCGGGGCGGCGGCGAATTCGATCCACGCGTCGGGCTGGCCCTCGCAGGCGATGCGCTGCGTTTCGCTGAGGCGGTAGGTCCCGCCGTGGACGAGCACGCGGTCGCCGGGGCGGACCTGCTCGGCGGCGTGGGTGAGGCTCGCCCAGGGCTGCTCGGCCGAGCCGGCGTGGGCGTCGTCGCCGTCGGGCGATACGTGGTAGGTGGCGGCAGAGCTCATGGACACTCCCAGCAGGCACAGGAATAGCACTCTCGGCCAGTTCATCGCGGGCCTCCAGCGGGGCGGGCAAATCCGGTTTCCCTCGCGTGGGGGCCATGGTACCATCGCCTCGCCCGAAGTCACGCCCCGATTGCCGGTCAGGACGGCTTGGCGGCGGGGGCGCGACGGGCGGGCGAGGTCATCCAGCGTTCAGGAGTCCGCCATGCGCGAGATCCGGATCGGTGCGGCCCAGTTCGAGCACCGCGACAACGACAAGGCATACAACCTCGACCGCATCGCCTCGCTGACGGGCCGGGCCGTCGCCCAGGGGGCCGAGGTGGTCAGCTTCCACGAGTGCGCGATCACCGGCTACACCTTCCTGCAGACGCTGGACCGCCCGGCTATGGAGGCCCTGGCCGAGCCCGTGCCCGACGGGCCCAGCACGCAGCATCTGGTGCAGATCGCCCGCGACTACGGGACGGTGGTGATGGCGGGCCTGGTCGAGATCGACGCGGAGGGTCGGCTGTTCAACACCTACGTCACCGTCGCGCCCGAGGGCTACGTGACGAAGTTCAGCAAGCTGCACCCCTTCGTCAGCCCGCACCTTTCCCCGGGGCCCGGCTACAACGTGCGCGAGCTGCTGGGCTGCCAGGCGGGCTGGCTGATCTGCTACGACAACAACCTGCCCGAGAACAATCGCCTGACGGCCATGCTGGGCGCGGAGATCATCTTCATGCCGCACGTGACGGGCTGTCTGCCCTCGCCGATGCCCGGACGGGGCCCTGTAGAGCCGGTCCTGTGGGACCGCCGCCACACCGACCCGGTGCCGCTGCGGATGGAGTTCGAGGGACCCAAGGGCTTCGAGTGGCTGATGAAGTTCATCCCCACGCGCTGCTACGAGAACGGCGTGTACGGCGTGTTCAGCAACCCCATCGGGCGCGACTACGACACGATCAAGCCGGGCCTGGCGATGATCATCGACCCGTTCGGCGAGATCATCGCCCGCTGTCACGCCCTCGACGACGACGTCTGCGTGGCCACCTGCACCCCGGAGAAGCTCGAGCTCGCCAGCGGCCGGCGATACCTCCGCGCCCGCCGGCCCGAGCTGTACGGCCCCATGGTTGAGCCGCAGGAGTCCCAGACGCTGCCCGGCTGGACGCGGAGCTTCGAGAAATAGCCCCTGCCCTTTGCGCGTGCGGCTGGCTGGCTCTGGGTGCCCCGGGCAAGCCGCAGGCTCGCCCGGCCGGGGCGGGATGGGCTGGGTGCCACGGCTGCGCTGTCTGAGAGCCTATCCGACAGTTCGGCCGCTTGCGACCAACGGCGGCTGGGGCTCTTGCGGGCGACACAACTCCTGCCCCGTGCCGGGCGGAGCCCTGCTATGTAGCCGTTTGTCAAGCCAGCCTGGGCAGATTGTGGGGCGTCGATCACGCAACCTGCTATTCAGTCGTCCGCGGAATCC
>JAWLCG010000479.1:0-3035 GCA_041687295.1 Phycisphaerae bacterium
GGCGACTTCGACGCCAACGGCGTGGTCGATGACCGCGACCTCAACGTCCTGCTGGGTGCCTGGGGCAACACGGCCGCCGTGCCCGAGCCGGCGACCCTGAGCCTGCTGGGTCTGGGCGGCCTGGCGCTGATCCGCCGTCGGCGGTAAGCGACTGCACACTCCTCCAGCCGGCTGCTCGGCCGGAACTGTGGGTCAGAGAGACTTCGACAGCGGGCGGTTCTACGGGGCCGCCCGCTGTCATTGCGCGCGGGGCAGGACGCCCCGACTGGCCGGCTGGGTCGGTGAAACCCCGGCCGGGCCGAGTGGAGGAGGTTTGACAGGGGCCGCGGGGTAACCTAGAATCGGTCCTGTACGGTTACTCCAGTACGGAGGGTGGCATGCGGCTGAAACTGAGCTTTCTCGGCGCAGCACAGAACGTCACGGGGTCCTGTTTCCTCCTGGAGGCCGATGGCCGACGGATCCTCGTCGACTGCGGCATGTACCAGGAGCGGCAGTTCCGCGACCGCAACTGGAACCCCTTTCCCTTCGAGCCGGCCGAACTGGACGCCGTGCTGCTGACGCACGCCCACGTCGATCATTGCGGCCTGCTGCCCAAGCTGGTCCGCGAGGGCTTCAGGGGGCCGGTGCACTGCACGCCGGCGACGGCGGAGCTGGTGGAGATCATCCTGCTCGATGCGGGCAAGCTGCAGCAGGAGGACGCCGAGTTCAAGCGCCGCCGGCACGAGCGTGAGGGTCGCCGCGGCCCGCACCCGGTCGTGCCGCTCTACACCGTCGAGGATGCCCAGCGCTGCGTGCCGCTGCTGGCGCCGGTGCCCTACGACGTGCCGCAGGACCTCGGCGGGGGCGTCGAGGCCGTCTTCCACGAGGCGGGCCACATCCTGGGCTCCTCGGCCATCAGCATTCACGCCGGAGTCAACGGCCAGCGGCGGACGGTGCTGTTCAGCGGCGACGTGGGGCGCAGCGATCGGCCGATCCTCCGCGACCCCGACCTGCTGGACCACGCCGACTACGTCGTGCTCGAGAGCACCTACGGCGACCGCATTCACCCGCCCGAGACCGACAAGGAGGCCCTGCTCGCCGAGATCATCAACCGCACGCACGAGGCGGGTGGCAACGTGGTGATCCCGAGCTTCTCCGTCGAGCGCGCCCAGGAGCTGCTCTACCACCTCAACCGCCTGCTGGCCGCCGATGCCATCCCGCACCTGATGACCTTCGTCGACAGCCCCATGGCCATCAAGGTCACCGAGGTCTTCGAGAACCACCCCGAGCTCTACGACCGCGAGATGCAGGCGATGGTCCGCCAGAACGGCTCGCCGTTCCAGTTCCGGGGCCTCAAGATGTGCCGCACCGTCGACGAGTCCAAGGCCATCAACCACATCCGCGGCACGGTGCTGGTGATCGCCGGCTCGGGCATGTGCACGGGCGGGCGGATCAAGCACCACCTGGTGCAGAACATCAGACGGCCCGAGAGCACGATCCTTTTCGTGGGCTACCAGGCCGTCGGCACGCTGGGCCGGCTGATCCTCGACGGCCGACCCGAGGTCCGCATCCTCGGCCAGATGCTGCCCGTGCGGGCGCGGATCGAGCGGATCCACGGCTTCAGCGGCCATGCTGACCGCGACGAGCTGGTCGAGTGGGTCTCGGGGCTTCGCAAAGACCCCCAGCAGGTCTTCGTCGTCCACGGCGAGGCCGACACCGCCGAGGCCTTCGCCGAGCACCTCCGCCAGACCAAGCGGTGGCGCGTCAGCGTGCCGGGCTACCAGGACCAGGCCGTCCTGGAGTAGGAGCCCCCATGGCCGGCAACGCGATGGTCTTCGAGCGGCACGGGCGGAGCTACCACCTGCAGATCCGCACGGCCGCCGACCTGGAGTACGCCCTGGGCCTGGACGAGGCCCTGTGGGTGGCCACCAGCGCGCCGACCGCCACCATCCAGATCGACGGCGCCGTCCTGGCCGTGCTGGACCCCGACAAGAGCGGGCGGATCCTGGCCAGCGAGCTCAAGGACGTCATCCGCTGGACGCTGGGCCACCTGCGCCAGCGCGACGGCCTGCAGGACCGCAGCGAAACGCTCCGGCTCGACGCCGTCGACACCGAGGCGCCCCAGGGCCCGCGGATCGTCGAGTCGGCCCGGCGGATGCTCGAACGGCTGGGCCAGGCCGACGCCGAGACCGTCGCCCTGGCCGAGGTCCGCCAGGTCAAGGCCCAGGCCGAGGCCAACCCCGTCAGCGAGGCCGGCGTCGTGCTGCCCCAGGCCGCCACCGACGAGCCGGTCCGGCAGTTCCTGGCGGACATCGTGGCCACGGTGGGGGGCACGGCCCATCCCAGCGGGTCGTCCGGCGTGGGGGCGGCCCAGCTCGATCAGTTCCTCGCCCAGGCGCGGGGGTACCTCACCTGGCGCGAGAAGGGCCTGGTCCCCCCGGCCCAGCCCGCCACCGACGTGATGCCCCTGGGCGCCGCGACGCCGGCCGCCCACGCGACCCTGCAAGCCTTGCGGGCCAAGCTCGACCAGTACTTCATGCAAGGCCGGGCCGTCGAACTCACGCCCAGCGCCCGCGACCGCATCCTGCCCACCCCGGCCGTTATGGCAGAGGTCGACTTCGCCGACCCTGCCGCCATCGACGCCTTCCTCGAGCACGCGCCGCTGGCCACCCCTCGGCCCGACCGCACGCTTCGGCTGGACGAGCCGGTCAACCCCTTCTACGCCGCCCCGCTGGCCGCCCTGGCCGCCCAGGTGCTCGAGCCGGTCCTCGGCGGGCCCGTCGAGGCCCTGACCGAGGCGCAGTGGCAGCAGGTGAAGGGGGCCTTCGCCGCCTACGAAGCCTGGCAGGCCGCCCGGACCGGCCAGGCCGTCGAGAAGCTCGGCGTCGAGAAGCTGCAGGGGTATCTCGACGAGCGGTACGAGCGGGCCGTGCGCGAGCTGATCGCCGAGAGTGGCCGGACCGCCCTGGTGCTGGAGAACATCCGCCTGGTCGAGCGGCTGATCCTGCTGCAGGCGAACCTCGTGCCACTGGCGAACAACTTCGTGAGTTTTCCGC
>JAWLCG010000480.1:0-3035 GCA_041687295.1 Phycisphaerae bacterium
TCCGCCGCGTCGGCGCCGACGCCCTGGTCAACCCCGAGGAGGAGGCCGCCCTCCGCTGGACTAACCGCCTGTTGGGCCCGTACGTGATGGAGCAGATCGAGCTGGCCGCCGGCCATAGCCTGGTGCAGGTGCCCGTCCCGCGGGACTGGGTCGGCCACACGCTGGCCGAGCTGGACATCCGCCGCCGCCACAACGTCAACGTGGTGGCCATCCGCCACGCCTCCGGCGAGGGCGAGGACGCCATCGACGTGCCGCTGCCGACGACCCGCCTGGCCAAGGGCGACGTGATCTGGCTCATCGGCGCCAACGAGGACGTCGCCCGCCTGCCGGGCTAGCTCGGCGGGAAGACCCTCGCGAGCATGGCGTTGACGGGCCAGAAGAGCACCAGGGCCGTGGCCGGGGCCAGCCAGGCGCCGCTGCCGGTGGCGACCAGGGCGGCCTGGATCAGCAGCAGGCCGCGAAGCAGCGCCCCGACGGTCCGCTGGGCGCGGGCGGGCTGGACGGTGCCGCCCAGGGCCAGGCCGTTGCGGATCGCCCAGCCGACCGCCAGGGCCGACAGCGCCAGCGACACGGGCCGGGTCAGCGGCTCGCCGAGCATCGCCTGCACCGCCGCCAGCCAGGCCAGGACCACGACCGCCGGCAGCCACCGCCGCAGCGCCAATGGCTGGGCGAGCGTCTCGCCGGCGGCGATGGCGGTGACGGCCGCCACGTAGAGCGTCAGCGCCGCCGCCGAGAGCAGCACGGGCTCGGCCAGCGCCCCGGCCCAGTTGCCGGCCGCGGCCGCCCCGACCAGCAGGCTCAGGCCGCGACAGCTGCCCATCGCCAGCGGGCCCACCAGCGGGACCCGCTTCAGGACGTTGTTGTAGGCCAGGATCATCCCCAGCAGCCCCGCCGCCAGCACCAGGCCCGCCGAGCCGACGAACAGCGCCGACAGCAGCGCCGCCACGAACAGCGCGTTGTAGGCCGCCATCGCCCAGACCACCCGCACGCGCCCGCTCGGCAGGGGCCGGCCGGGACGGTCGCGGCGGTCCTCCGCCAGGTCGTGCAGGTCGTTGTTGATCAGCCCGGCCATGTACAGCAGCCCGCTGGCCGCCAGCGCCGCCAGAAGTCTCGCCAGCGGCACCGGCCCCGCCCCCAACGCCAGGCTCGCCAGGACGAACCCCGCCAGCGGGTCGCCCGGCACGGTCAGCAGATTCGGCAACCGCAGCAGCTCGCCCCAGGCCCGCAAACGGGCGGGCGCTACGTGCGAAGGAGAAGGCCCATCACTCATTCCAAGCTCCTGCTGCGGGTCCTGAACCGGTACGGGACAAAGCACACGCGAAGGGTTGCGTCACCCTCGCGCGCCCCGCCCCGATGCCCACGGATCGCAATCCGTGGGCGTGGAAAGAGGCGCCAAGGCACCCTTGGCGCCCTCGCGCCCCCTCGCGAAGGGGCGCTACAATGTCCTACGCATTAACCAATTAACCTATTAACGAATTAACCCCCAACACGCTAGCGTTGGTACTCCCGCACGTCGATCGGCGTCAGGTCCAGCCGGGGCTGCCAGCGGGGGCTCTGGCCGTAGAACGCCATCGCGTTGTCGAACACCAGGTGCTGGATGGTCGCCTCGGCGTGGCCGGTCTGCTGGAGGTGCTCGACGACCCGCACCAGGCTCAGCGGGTCGGAGACGCCCCAGTCGGCCGAGCCGTTGACGATTGTCCGCTCGCAGCCGAAGCGGCGGAGGATCTCGCCGACCCGCTCGGGCGTGAGCTTGCTGATGGGGTAGACCGTCAGCCCGCACCAGCAGCCGCTGGGGTAGGACACGGGCATCGTCTCCTCGGTGTTGTGGTCGATGACCACCTTGGCCGGGTCGAGCCCCTCGGCCGCGAGGATCTCGACGATGCGCCGCGTGCCGCGGAGCTTGTCCACGTGCGGCGTATGGACGATGATGGGCAGGTCCCGCTCGGCGGCGATGTGCAGCTGGCGGACGAAGGCCCGCTCCTCGTTTTTCGTGATGTTGTTGAAGCCGATCTCGCCCAGGGCCACGCACCGCGGGTGGTCGAGGTACTCGCCGAGCCCCGCGAGCACCTCGTCGACCAGGCCGGGGTCCTCGGCCTCTTTGGGGTTGACGCTGATGGCTGCGTAGTGGTCGATGCCGAACCGCTCGGCCCGGACGGTCTCAAAGTCCAGGATCAGGGCGAAGTAGTCGAAGAAGGTCCCCGCGTAGCGGCGGTTGGTCCCCAGCCAGAAGCTCGGCTCGACGCACGCCCGGATGCCTGCGGCGTACATCCGCTGGTAGTCGTCGGTGGTGCGGGAATACATATGTATGTGCGGTTCGATGATCGTCATGGCGCTCCTCAGGCGGTTGGGGCGGTCGTGCGGCCTGGCCCCCGTCCCGGCCGGTGACCCGTGTATGTATGGACGGCCGGGGGGGGCTTGTCAAGGCTTGTCAGGGCCGTCGGCTTGACAGGCCAGGCCGGGGAGGGCTAGGATTGGGGTACGTCGGTCGGGCGTCCGCGTGGCGGGCCCCCGGGCCGATCCCTCGGTGTCAGGATTACCGATGCGCGATCGCTAGTTCGTCTGCGGCGGGCCGGTTCGCCGGTCCGGTCTTCTTCTGCCGACCTGTGCAGTCGGCGCCTCTGCAGAGCGAGCTGCGATTATGCGCGAATCCCTCGACTTTTTCGACGTTGCATTCTCCTACGACTCCCAGGCGGCGCCGCTGCTGGCGGGCCTGACGGTTCAGCTGGGGCTGGGCTGGACGGGCCTGGTCGGCGCTAACGGGGCCGGCAAGACCACGCTGCTGCGCCTGGCGGTCGGGGCGCTGGCGCCGGGGCGGGGACGGATCGATCGGCCCGAGCCGGCCATCTACTGCCCCCAGCGCACCGACGAGCCGCCCGAGGGGCTGGGCGAGTGGCTGGCCTCGACCGAGCCGCTCGCCTGCCGTCTCCGTGGCCGGCTGGGGCTGGGCTGCGACTGGCTGGAGCGGTGGGCCACGCTGAGCCACGGCGAGCGCAAGCGGGCGCAGATCGGCCTGGCGCTGTCCCGCCGGCCGGTGC
>JAWLCG010000481.1:0-3024 GCA_041687295.1 Phycisphaerae bacterium
AGGGCGGCGATGGCGGAGCGGTTCCGGAACAGGGGCTGTCGATCAGCGGTGACGATCATGAAGAAGAAGCACCGTCCCTCGTAGTTGCGGCGGTAGGCTGGCTTTGGTTACATTCGGCGCCACCGTTGCGCGAGAAACGAAGTTGCTCGCCCTACGGGGTCAGAACTCGAAGCTGAGCCGGGCCCGCCGGACTCGCGCAGCGCCTCCAGGACGGGGCGGGCCTGCTGGGGCCTCCAGGCCAGGCTGTGCGCCGCCGCGGCCAGCCGCACGTACGGATTGTCATCTCCCATCAGAGCCATGACCGCCGCCCGGCCCTCTGCGTCCCCCCTCAACGCCTTGTAGCACGCGTGCCCAACATCGTGACCCCGATTGGCCTCGGCCGGGTCGGAGCTACCATGCAGGATGGCCGCTTCCCTGTACCTTCGAATCGTCTCACACAGCTCGCACATGGCAGACACCATAGCCAGAGCCGTTTAGGATACTCACCCATTCCCCCTCTACCTGGGCCAAGGACTCCATCTGTGCCTCTCCCACAATGTTGCCGGGTGCCATGGCCTAGGGAAGAAACGGTTCCTGACACCTTTCCACTTCCGATTGAGTCACTGCCGGCGACTCCCTCGGCCGGTCAGGACGCCTGCTTGCGCTGGAGCTCCTCGGCGTAGATCTGCATCCGCTCCTGCAGCGCGCGGAGGGATGTCTCCAGTTCCGCCAGGTCGGCCTTGAGCTGCTCGGCGTTCTCGGGCTTCTCGCCGGTCAGCGCCCCAGCCAGGCCCGTCCCCAGCTCTTTCTGCAGCCTTTCGACCTCGGGCTTCTTGGCCTCGATGGCCTCGGTGTACTCATCGATTTTGGCCTGCAATTGCTCGGCGTTCATCTCCTGGGCCTCAGCCCGCACCTCGTCCAGGGGTTTGTCCTCACTGGCGCCGTCCGAGCAACCCGCCACCAGCGCCAACAGCGTAACCGCAATCCACAGAGCCAGACCTGTCCGCATAACCGTTCTCCTCTTGTGATAGGCCCCCCGTCAATTGACACGAATCGTACGGCGCCTTATTTTCTGCGTCAACAATAATGGTTCGCGCAGGTTATACTGGTGCACCTGACGCCGGCCATTGGCCCGCAGCCAAGCCGAGCCGTCCACCCTTACTGGCCGTAGCCTGTCGACCTGAGCCGGGTCCTCGATCGTGAGCCGCGGTGAGACCGCCAGAACCCCCGATAGAACGGACCGAACGCAGCCCATGACGTGGATTGCCCTGGGATACGCACTGATGAGTGTGGGGACCTTCCTCGCCTATGGCTTCGACAAGCACCGGGCGGTTCACGGTGGGCGTCGTGTGCCGGAGCGGACGCTGCACGGGCTCGAGCTGCTCGGCGGCTGGCCTGGCGGGCTTGCGGGGCAGGTCCTGCTCCGCCACAAGTGCAGGAAGCTGAGCTATCGGCTGGTCTTCGTGGCGATCGTCGCGATCCATGGCGCCCTGTGGATGGGCTGGTACCGCTGGGGCCAGTGAGAACGGCTCGACGGCCTGTGCAGAACGAAAAGCCCACCCCCGGAAACAGAGCGGGTGGAGAGCATCCAGTTTGCGGAGCCCTGTCGAGAAGGAGCGAGTGAGATGGAATGGATTGACCGAGTCAAAGAATGGGGCGTCGTGTACGGGATGAACCTCCTCGGCGCCGCGGTGATTCTGCTGGTCGGCTGGCTGGTGGCCAAGCTGATCCGCCAGATCCTCAGGCGCACGCTGACCCGTGCCAAACTGCCCGAGGCGGCCGTCTCGTTCATCGCCAGCCTGTCCTACGCTGCGCTGATGGTCTTCGTGATCATCGCAGCCCTTGGGAGGCTGGGGATGGAGACCGCCTCCATGGTGGCCATGCTGGCCGCCGCCGGCCTGGCCATCGGCTTGGCGCTGCAGGGGTCGCTGGCCAATTTCGCAGCCGGCTTTCTGCTGGTCATCTTCCACCCCTTCAAGGTCGGCGACTACATCGAAGGCGCCGGCGTGGCGGGCACCGTCGAGGACATCGACATCTTCACGACGACGCTGCGGAGCCCGGACAACAAGAAGATCATCGTGCCCAACGGGAAGATGACCGCCGACAACATCATCAACTACTCCGCCAAGGAGACCCGCCGCATCGACATGGTCTTCGGTATCAGCTACCGCGACGACGTGGACAAGGCCCAGCAGATCCTGATGGACCTGCTCCAGAGCGACCCGCGCGTGCTGGCGGACCCCAAGCCCGTGGTCCTGGTCTCTGAACTGGGCCAGAGCAGCGTGAACCTCGCCGCCCGTCCGTGGGTCAAGACGGCCGACTACTGGGACGTGCGGTTCGAGCTGACCAAGCATGTCAAGCTCCGCTTCGACGCCGAGGGAGTCTCGATCCCCTTCCCGCAGCAGGACGTGCACATCTACACGGAGTCTGGCGACAAAGCCCGGCTGTCCCCGCCGGCGCTGATGGCGGGCAAGGATGCCGAGCTCCAATAGAGGGCGTAACGGGGTGGGTGCGTAGGGCTGGCCACTTGTTGCCGGCGGAACGTCTGATCCGGCGCGAGGCTTTCGCCGGCAATGAAGCTGCCGGCCCTACGGCCCTGCCGCGTTCTGGGGTCACAGGTAGTACAGCGCCACCCAGCCGACGAAGGCGACCAGGCCGATGAGGCCGAGGATCAGGCCGGCCAGGGCGCTGCCTTGGCCGGGGGCGGGGCCGGGGGCGGCGTCGGTTCGCAGGGCCAGCACGCCCAGGATGACGGCCAGCAGCGAGGGCAGGGCGATGCACGAGAGGGGCAGGCCGACCAGGCCCAGGACGAGGCTGGCGGTGGCGCGGTTGCTGGGCTGGACGGCGGCGTCGCTGACCTCGGTGCCCTCGAGGGTGAAGGGCATCGCGCAGCGGTGGCAGTTGTTGCGGGTCAGGTCGTTGACGGCGTGGCAGCGGGGGCACTCGATGGCGCGGGCGCCCTTGTCGGTGTGGATGATGCGGGGGGCCTCGGCGCCGGCGGCGGCGTAGGCGTGGACGGGCTGGGCGTACTCGGCCTCGGGCTCG
>JAWLCG010000482.1:0-3022 GCA_041687295.1 Phycisphaerae bacterium
TCCTCGCCGCACTCCATACTGCGCAGGACAAGCCCCACGCGCAGGCGGATTGCCTGTCGTGGGGGGACGCTCGAAAAGACGTGGCGGCGGACGGCGCAGTTGCGGCACCCGTGCGGTGATCCTCCATCGGCGGCGGGCCGTGCCCGCCCTACGGGCTGGTCCTCCATCGGCGGCGGGCGGTGCCCGCCCTGCGGGTTGGCGGTTCCCGCCTAAAAAGATCTGGATACACCCACAGGCCGCATCGCGTCGCGAAGCCGGAGCCAACCGGACAGCCGCAGGTCCTTCGCCCCTGTCCCCCGGCGTGCTGGCCAGTCACCCATTGGGGGATCTGTGCTAAGGCTCGACCGCCGTGCCCCGGCCAGCTTCGCGACCGCCCGTGGGGGCCGCCTAGGCCGGCCGATCCAGACGAGGCGCTATCACGACGACGACACGCCTCGGCCCAGGCACGAATCAAGTACGTTGTGTATCATACACCCGTTCTTGTTTATGTCAACGCAAAATTGGTGGTAGTGTAAACAAAACGTCAGACGGTGCGAACGCAGTATGGAGTGCGGCGGCCTTGACGCCGCTTTGGCTGGTGGGCGGGAAAGGGGTCGCCTGTCAGACGTTTGGGCGCGTTGTGCCGCGTTATGCACACCCCGCCCCGATGCCCACGGAAGGCATTCCGTGGGCTTGGGCCGGAGGCGCGGGGTGGGGTCGCCGGCGCGACGGCCCTGCGGGCCGGCGCGTCTACTTCGAAGACACCGGGCATGTCGGGACTCCATGACAGCTCGGTCAGACCTTTCGGCTGCGCTCGAGCACCTCGCGGAGGTTGCCGACGACGGTGTCGACCTGGGGCTCATCGAGGGACAGGATGTCCCGCAGGGCGATGCCGATGTGGGGGATGTACTTTTCGATGTAGGAGCGCTTCTTGAACTCCTCGCGGATGCGTAGCTGCTTGCGGAGGTAGCGGCGCAGCTGGCGGCCACACTCCTGCAGGGCCTTGCGGATCTCCAGGGCGATCTCGGGGTACTCGGCGACGGCCTCTTTGGACTCGCTGGTGAAGGGCACCCAGACGCTGGCCATGTGGACCGCCAGCGTCATGGGCCCAGCCGGCAGGGCGCCGCGGGACTGGGCCAGGCCGTAGGTCCGCCAGTTGGTTTGCATGACGCTGCGAGTCATGGCGCAGGCGCCCTGCTGGTAGAGCAGCGGCACGCGGTTGGCGAAGCGGATGACCTTGGCCAGGCCGGCCTCGAGCTCCTCCTCGGCGAAGCTCTCGGGCTCGGCGGCGTCGGCCTGGCCGTTGCCGTCCTCGCCGTTGGGCGTCGCGTCGGGATCGGTCCGCCCGTCGCCGGTGCCGAACGCCAGGGCGACCTCGATGACGAAGGGGTTGCCCCGGTACACCACGGGGCTGCGCGACACGGCCGTGTAGAAGTCCGCCTGCACCACCTGGGCGAGGCCCTTGAGCAGCTGCTCGGTGCCGATCGGCGCGATGCAGTCGGTGCTGGGCGGGGCGATGGTGGTGGCCTGGAGCGTCTCGTACAGCCGAACGGCCTCGGCGCGGCTGCAGTCGCGGCAGGGGGTCTTGACGCGGAGGTTGGCCTTGCGGAGCACCTCGCGGGCGATGGCCGGCGTGACCCGGCTGAACGACTCGACGAGGAATTCCCGCAGGTAGCGGTAGCGCGTGTCGTGCAGCATGCGGATGAGCACGCCGAGCTCGACGCCGTAGGGGTGCGGCTTGACCGACTGCGCCGGCGGGGGCGGCTCGGCGACGGTGGCCTCGTAGCGCTCGGTCCGCCCGTCGGGGGCGTGGTAGACGAGCGTGGCGTGGGGGTTGGCGATGGCGGTCTGCTGGAGGTACTCGTCGACGCTGGCCCGGCCCTTCTGGTAGCGGGCCTCGAGCTCGATGGCCACGCTTGTGCCGCGGGGGCGGTCCCACTCGACGGTCTCGTCGCGGAGGATCTCGGGGCGGTTGCAGCGGGTGTCGATCCGCAGTTCGTAGGCGTGGGCGGCCTTGCGGGGCCCGGTGCGGCTGACGATCTTGACGTTCTGGCCGGTGGTCAGCAGCCCGTACATGCCGGCCGCCGAGATGCCGATGCCCTGCTGCCCGCGGGCCATCTTCATGCCGTGGAACTTGCTGCCGTAAAGCAGTCGGCCGAAGATGTTGGGGATCTGCTCGCGGACGATGCCCGGGCCGTTGTCGGTGACGGTGACGCGGAAGACGGCCTCGGCGAGCTGCTCGACGCGGATCTCGACGGCGGGGCTGATGCCGGCCTCCTCGCAGGCGTCGAGGCTGTTGTCGACGGCCTCCTTGATGGTCGTCAGCAGGGCCTTGCGCGGGTTGTCGAAGCCCAGCAGGTGGCGGTTCTTGGCGAAGAACTCGCTGACGGGGATGTCCCGCTGGGTCTTGGCCATGGTCTCGGCCGTGGCGTAGACGACCGAGCCGAGGGCGGCGCCGGCCTTGGCGGACCGCCGGGCGGCCTTGGGCTTGTCGGTGTCGGCCGGGGCCTTGCGGGTTTTCTTTGTCGCAGCGGCGGCGGGGGCCTTGGCGGTCTTCGGGGTGGCGGCGGGGGGGACGGAGTCTGCCGGGGCCTTGCGGGCCCTTTTCATCGTGGCTTTGGGGGTCCGGGCGGCCTTGGCCTTGGGGGCCGGGGTGGCCTTGGCCCGCTTGGCGGCAGTCTTGGGGGTCTTGGCGGCGGCTTTGGGCTGCTTCGCCTTGGCCCGCTTAGACTTGGGGACCGGCGCGTCGGTCGGCGGGGCGGTCTTTTTCGCTCGGCCCCGGCCTGGGGCAACGGCCTGGGGCTCGGCGTCGGCGACAGCGGCGGGGGTGCGGCGGGTTCTCTTGGCCATGCGACAATCAACCTCTACGGCAATACCTGGCGACAGTGAACGGGTGAAGCCCTGACTATACCGTTTGGAATCTGTTCGGTCAAGGCGGTCCCGGCCAGGCTCCGGGTTATACCACATTCCGCCCGCGATGCCCGGGGTCTTCCTCGTAGGCCGGGTCGAGCATCGCGAGGCCCGGCAGCGACGGCGGCCGACG
>JAWLCG010000483.1:0-3012 GCA_041687295.1 Phycisphaerae bacterium
TATATGGGACTCACCGCTCGACGTGCTCGCGGCTCCAGTCGCGGATGGCCTGTTCCATGGCCTGCATGTTCTCCTGGGAGACGCCGAGGTTCTTCTCGGCCATGGGCAGGTAGCCGCCGTTCTCCCAGAGCAGGTGCATCTTGGTGAAGACCTCCTCGCGGACCTGCTCGGGCGTGCCCAGCGGCAGGACGCGCTGGCCGTCGATGCCGCCGGCGAGGGTCAACCGTCCGGTGGTGATGGCCCGGGCGCGGCGGAGGTCGTTGGCGGTGGACTGGATGGGGTGCAGGATGTCCACGCCGACCTCGCAGAGATCCTCCAGGATGTCCATCACGTTTCCGCAGCTGTGCACGCTGATGGCCAGCTCGGGCCCGAGCCGCTCGCGGTAGAAGCCGATGATGCGGGCCAGGCGCGGCTTGAAGAAGGTTCGCCAGGTGGCCGGCGACATGGCCAGGCGGTCCTGGTGGCCGTAGTCGTCGGAAAGGTTCAGGTGGTCGGGCCGGTAGCGGACGTACTGCTCGGCGATGCCCATCTCGAAGACCATGATGCGGTCAAGCAGCTCGTGGGCCTTGTCCGGCTCGGCCAGCATGGAGACGGCGAACTCCTCGGGGCCGAGGATGTTGATGGCCTTCTCGTAGAGGAAGTAGGGATGGCCGACGCCGAAGAAGTACTGTTCGCGGTCGGTCTCGACCAGGGCCTTTTCGACGGGGTCCATTCGGCCCGGCGCGAAGGGGTCGGGCTGGGGGACCGCGTCGAGCTCGTCGTAGCTGTCCACGGCCGGGTGGGTGGGGAAGACCTCGCCGGCGGCGTCGGTCCAGCCCACGCCCCACTCGTCGCGCCAGAAGGTGGCCTCGGGCGAGGGCCGAAGGTGACTGGGCCAGCAGCCGTGGTAGCTGCCGCCCCGGCTGGGCGGGGGGTAGCACACGTGCGAGGGGTTGTCGCGCCGCAGGACGCGGTTGAAGTTTTCCTTCTCGCTGTAGCGCATGGCAGGCTCCTGAGGGGCAGGGGCTCGTCTGGGCCCCGGGACCCATTGTGGCCGGGGCGGGACGCAGCCCTTACCGGACAGTATAATGCTCCCCATGAGCAACGCCAGTGACAGTTCGTCGGTCCCGGCCCGCAAGCCCCCGTGGCTGCGCGTGCGGCTGCCGCGGGGCGAGTCGTTTCTGCGTCTGCAGCGGATCATCCACGACGGTCGGCTGCACACGGTGTGCGAGTCGGCCAGCTGTCCCAACCGCGGGGAGTGCTGGTCGGCGGGGACGGCCACGGTGATGATCCTGGGCTCCACGTGCACCCGCGACTGCCGCTTCTGCGATGTGCCGACCGGCCGGCCCGGCCCGGCCGACCTCGACGAGCCCGCCCGCGTCGCCCGGGCCGTGGCGGCCATGGGGCTGCGCCACGTGGTGGTCACCAGCGTCAACCGCGACGACCTGCCCGACGGCGGGGGGGGCATCTGGGCGGCGACGGTCCACGCCATCCGCCAGGCGTGCCCGCAGACCGTCATCGAGGTGCTGCCGGGCGACTTCGCCGGGCGGTGGGCCTCGGCCGGGCCCCTGCTGGACGCCCGGCCCGACATCTTCGGGCACAACGTCGAGACCGTCGAGCGGCTCTACCCGTCGGCCCGGCCCCAGGCGAGCTACCCGCGCAGCCTCGAGCTGCTGCGCATCGCCGCCGGCGAGGGTCTGCTGACCAAGAGCGGCCTGATGGTGGGCCTCGGCGAGAGCTTCGAGGAGGTGGCGACGGTCCTGGGCGACCTGCGGGCGATCGGCGTGCGGATCGTGACGATCGGCCAGTACCTCCGCCCCAGCCCGGCCCACCTGCCCGTCGAGCGCTACGTGCCGCCCGAGCAGTTCGCCCAGTACGAGCAGCTCGCCGGCGAGCTGGGCTTCGACGGCGCCGCCTGCGGCCCGCTGGTCCGCTCCAGCTACCACGCCGAACATTTCTCGCACCTGTCCCGGCCGTAGTGGGTTCCCCGGCCCTACGGAGCTCCTCGCAACAACCGTCTGCCGATCGATCGTGTGGCTCTGGGTGCCCCGGGCAAGCGGGGCGTCAGCACCGCTCGCCCGGCCGAGGGCGGAGGCGATTGATTCTGGCGGCCCATCCCGTCCCGGCCGGGCGAGCCTGCGGCTTGCCCGGGGCACCCAGAGTCGTGGACCTGCACGCGCAAAGGGCTGAGGGTCTATCGGGGGCGGGCGTTGAGTTCGGCGAGGGCTTGTTGGGCGCGTTGGCCGATGAGCTCGCCGCAGCGTTGGACGATCTTTCGGCCCAGCTCGGCCGAGGCGTACTTGACGGGGTTATGGCCGCCGATGCCCTCGGGGCCGGACATCTTCATGGTGTCCTCGGTGCTCAGGCCGCGGCTGGTGAGCTCGTCGAGGTCGACCTGTTCGGGGCAGACGTACATCATGGCGGAGGTCTCCCAGGCCCCGGCGTGGTCCATGGAGTAGGGCAGCTCGTCGTCGGGCGTGTGGAGGCTGCCCTCGAGCAGGGCGAGGCCCACGGCGTCGTGGCCCTGGGTGGCGGTGGCGAAGGCCCGCTCGATGGCGGCCCGCTGGGGCTCGACGTCGTGGCCGGTCACGCCGACCAGCACGCGGAAGCCCCCGAACACCAGCGCCCGCCCGATGCCCAGGAAGGCGGCCTCGAGGGTGGGCCCGTCGTTGAAGCTCAGCGTGTAGCCGCCCCAGTCCTTGGGGCCCCAGTTGGAGTAGCCCAGCAGGCCCTGGTAGAACGGCGGCAGGACGACCCCGCCGTGGCGCAGGGCGGCCTCGCAGCAGATGGCGTGGGCCTTGAGACTGTCGGTGCCCAGCGGGTTCTGCAGGCCGTGCCATTCCAGCGAGCCGGCCGGCACATAGGCGATCGGGGCCTGCTCGCGGCGCTGACGCACCTGGTCGGGCCGGAGCAACTCGTAGCGGACAGCGGCATGGGCGGCGGGCATGGGGGGCTCCTGATGGGGGGGGCTATGGAAGCAGGGACACTTGTCGGCGTCGCGCTCGGGGTGCCCCGGGCAAGCCGCAGGCTCGC
>JAWLCG010000484.1:0-3010 GCA_041687295.1 Phycisphaerae bacterium
GTCGGGCCAGAGCATGGCTGCACAAAGCGCAGCCATGGCACCGGGCGAGTAGGGCGGGCAAGGCCCGCCGCGAGGGCGGCAAGCGGCCCGGTAGGCTCAGGCGCCCTCGACGGCGGGCCGTGCCCGCCCTACGGGACTGCGGTCGGGCCAGAGCATGGCTGCACAAAGCGCAGCCATGGCACCGGGCGAGTAGGGCGGGCAAGGCCCGCCGCGAGGGCGGCAAGCGGCCCGGTAGGCTCTGGCGCCCTCGACGGCGGGCGGTGCCCGCCCTACGGGACCCGCGGGGGCGGGTTGGCTTACGCGCAGCGGCGGGCGGCGGCGAGGACGCCGCGGTAGACGGCGACGAGGTGGGCCATGCGGGTGGGCAGGTCGAAGGGCCCGACGGCGGCTCGGCCTCGGACGGCGAGGGCCTGGGCGACGTCGGGTTGGCTGGCCAGGCGGGCGACGGCGTCGGCCAGGGCCTCGGCGCAGTCGGGGGGCACCAGCAGGCCGGTGTGCTCGTGGACGATCAGGCCGGCGGCGTCGGTGGCGATGACGGGCAGGCCGCTGGCCAGGGCCTCCAGCAGGGCGTCCGGCAGCACCGGGCTTCGGCCGGGCTGGGCCAGCATGTCCGCCCAGGCCATCCAGCGCCCCACGTCGTCGCGCTGGCCGAGCAGCTCGACCTGCCCGGCCAGGCCCAGCTCGGCCGCCCGGGCGGTGAGGGCCTCGCGGAGGGGTCCCTCGCCGGCCAGGGCCAGCTCGACGGCCCGGCCCCGGTCCAGCAGCGACCGCTGCGCCTCCAGCAACACGCCGGGGTTGCGCTCGGGGCTGAGGTGCCCCACGTACAGCAGGCGCGTGGGCCCGCCGTGGGGAGAGCGGGGGCGGAAGGGCCACTCGGCCAGGTCGATGCCGTTAGGACTTACAGTCACACGGCGGCGGCTCAGGCCGGCTTCGACCAGCAGCTCGGCCAGCGGGGGCGAGGGGCACAGCACCGCGTCGGCGCGGCGGAGCAGGGCCTGCTCGAGGATGCCCCTGCCGCCGGGCGGGCCTGGCGGCGCGTAGGCGCTGGCGACGATGCGGTAGTTGCCCACCGCCGTGAACAGCCGGGCCAGGGTGTGGCTCTTGTAGTCGTGGGTGTGGACGATGTCGAACCCGCCCCCGCGCACCAGCCGGGCCAGGGCCGAGGCGCCGGCGGCGTCCACCGCGGAGCGTTCCACGGCCAGGTGCACCGGCATGTCGCTGGCGTGGGCCTGGGCCAGCAGCGGCTCGGCGGCGGCCTGGGCGTCCAGCAGGAACAGGGCCTCGGCCTGGGCCCCCACGGCCGGCAGGTAGTGCGACCCGCGCAGGATCAGCCGCTCGGCGTCGCCCGCCCAGCCGGGCCAGGCGCGGACGTGCAGCACGCGGATCAGCCCGCGGCCCTGGCCGGGGAAGGCCAGCGTCGCCGGCGGGCGGCCCGCGCGGGGCGTCGGCGGATTGTGGGGCGTGCGGATCATCCGGGTGGGGGGGCAGCGGCCTGGACGGCCTGGCGGATCAGGTCCTCGGTCTGGTCGACCACGCGCGACCAGCAGAAGTGCTTCTCGACGGCGGCCCGGCCGGCCTGGCCGAACTCGCGGAGCTGCTGGCGGTTGGCATGCAGGCGCAGCAGCACGCGGGCGAGGTCGAGCCCGTTGGCCACGGTGAATGGGCCGGTGTGGTGGATGCGCATCACCTGGCCGATCTGCCCGTCGTCCTGGCTGACCACGGCCTGGCCGCTGGCCATGAAGTCGAACAGGGCGCCCGGCGAGCCGTCGCGCAGGCCCACGCCCGGGCAGCGGCGCAGCAGCAGCACGCCGACGTCGATCTTGCCGAGGTAGCGCCCGAGCTTTTCGTACGGCACCCAGCCGTGGCACTGGAGGTTCTCGGGCAGCGTCTCGGGCAGGCGCTCGCGGGGGGCGAACACGTGGAAGCGCACGGGGCTCTTGCGCTCGGCGAGGCGGGTGGCGGCGTCGAGCAGCGGGCCCATCTCGTACCACTGCGGATGGGCCGAGCCGACCCACGCGACGCGCAAGGGCCCGTGCTCGCCGGGCTGGTTGGGGCGGAACAGCTCCGGGTCGCTGGCGTTGGGCACGGTGGCGGCCAGGGGGATCTCGAGCTGCTTTTCCAGGAAGCGGCTCATGCGTTCGGTCAGGCCGACGCCGGCGGTGGCGGCCTTGGCCAGCCATTTCAGCCGGGCGATGAGCTTCTCGACCTGGGTCGAGTCGGCCTCGTTGAACAGCAGGTCCTCGGGCAGGCCGGTGAGCTCCCACACCACCGGCAGGGGGCGTTTGCGGCGGAGGAGCTTGAGCAGCCCCCATCGGGCCTGGCGGGTCTCGGGGCCCACGCGGATGTAGAGCACGTCGATCGCGCGGAGGAAGGCCCGCAGGTCGCGCCGGCGGGGGTGGTCGGTGATGAGCGGGTTGTCGCCCTGGCCGTCGCGCCAGCTGAGGACGCGATGGCCCCGCTCGCTCAGGCCGCGCACGAGGTAGTGGCCGCGGGTCGAGCCGCCGGGCCCCGGCTGGGCCGTCGGCAGGCCGTAGAGCAGGCCGATCGTGAGACCCTCGGCGGGGGGCGCCTGGGGCGTGGCGGCGTGGCCCTGGGGGGCGGCGGGCGTCATGGGCGGGCCTCCCGCGGCATCGGCGCAGGACGCGGGCCCCGCCGCTCGGCCGGGGCGGGCCGGGCCGCCGGGGCCCCGTCGGTCAGCCGACCGGCGCACAGCGCGCGGGCCGGGCGGATTGTCGCATCCCTGCGCATCGTCGCGTCCTTCCCCTGACGGAACATCCCGGCCTGGGCATCCCTGGCCAGCGCCGGGCGGGGCAGGGCCGGACCGGCCGGGTGTCCCCGGACCGATCGGCCTCTGTTGTCGCATCGTCCAGAGCCCCCAACGCCCACGATAAGGAAACCCTCTTAAGGCAAACCCAATACCCGCCGCCGCAAGACGATCTGCCCCGACGCGGTGCCCTGGATGTATCCGGCCCAAGTCCACGGATTGCGATCCGTGGGCATCGGGGCGGGG
>JAWLCG010000485.1:0-3009 GCA_041687295.1 Phycisphaerae bacterium
CGCCGTCCGCCGGCCGCCCTACCCGGTCGCTTGCCTGGCGGACGTGCGGGTGACTTGTGCCACATCCGGCAAGGCCCGGCGCGATGCCCACGGATGGCAATCCGTGGGCTTGGGCCCGAGGCGCCTTGGGGCCCGCAGGGACGGGCGTGGGCTTGGGGGCCACCGGGCGTTACACGTCGAGGTTCTTGACCTCCAGGGCGTGCTCCTCGATGAACTCGCGGCGCTTCTCGACGTTCTCGCCCATGAGCAGGCTGAACATCCGCTCGGCTTCCTCGGCCTCCTCGGCGCCGATGCGGAGCAGGACGCGCCGGCTGGGGTCCATCGTGGTCTCCCAGAGCTGGTCGGCGTTCATCTCACCCAGGCCCTTGAAGCGCTGGATCTCCATGCCCTGGCTGCCCAGCTCGCGGACGCCGGCGGCGATGCCCCCGACGTTGTCGATCTCCAGGGCGTCGCCGTCGCTCTCGAAAACGAACTTGGCGGGCTCCTTCTCGCCGGTGACCGACTCCTCGCGGCGGAGGTAGTAGTCCTCGATGCTCAGGCGGGCCTTGGTGATCCTGGCGATGAGCTTCTCGATCTCGCGGACCTCGTGCAGCTCGGCCTTCTTGTGGATTCGCGGGCGGTAGCTGCGGCCATTGCCCTCACCGTTGCCCTCGGCCTTGCCATTGCCGTTGCCGTTTCGCGCCAGCTCGGCCTCTTCGTCCTCCAGCAGCGGGTCGTGCTCGGCCAGGAAGGCGTCGTAGGCCTCGCGTCCGTGGAAGAAGTGGTCGCCGTCGTCCATCGCCACCCAGTGGCTGGGCAGCTGGCCGTCCTGGCGGCGGCTCAGCAGGTCGGCGAAGTCCAGGCCGCGCCGCTCCAGGATGGACACGTTCTCGCCCAGGGCCTCGAGCGTCTCGACCAGCTCGCGGAGTTTGGCGCCGCCGATCTCCTGCTGCAGCGTGGGCTCCGGGCCGTCGAGGTCGTAGACCTTGAGCCTGGTGCCCTGCAGGCCCAGGTCGAACAGGGTCTTGCGCATCTCCCGCTCGTTGAGGACGTACTGCTTGTGCTGGCGGCGGCGGATCAGGTAGAGCGGCGGCTGGGCGATGTAGATGTGCCCGTCGACCACCAGCGGGCGCATGTGCCGGAAGAAGAACGTCAGCAGCAGCGTGCGGATGTGGCTGCCGTCGACGTCGGCGTCGGTCATGATGATGATCTTGTCGTAGCGCCGCTTCTCGACGTCGAACTCGTCGGCGCCGATGCCGGTGCCCAGGGCCGAGATGATCGTCCGGATCTCCTGGGAGTTGAGGATCCGGTCGATGCGGACCCGCTCGACGTTGAGGATCTTGCCCCGCAGCGGCAGGATGGCCTGGTGGGCGGAGTCTCGGCCCTGCTTGGCCGGGCCGCCGGCCGAGTCGCCCTCGACGAGGAACAGCTCGGTGTGCTCGCGCTGCTTGGAGCGGCAGTCAGCCAGCTTGCCCGGCAGGCTGCCGCTGGCCAGGGCGCCCTTGCGGCGGGTCAGGTCGCGGGCCTTGCGGGCGGCCTCGCGGGCCTGCATGGCCTGCATGCCCTTCTGGAAGATCCGCTTGGCCTCGGCGGGATTCTCCTCCAGCCAGGTGCCCAGCATCTCGTTGACCGACTGGATGACGAAGCCCTCGACCTCGCTGTTGCCCAGCTTGGTCTTGGTCTGGCCCTCGAACTGCGGCTCGGGCACCTTGACGCTGATGATGGCGGTGAGCCCCTCGCGGAGGTCGTCGCCGCTGGGGGGGTTCTCCTTCTTGAGCAGGTTCTGCTGCTTGGCGTAGTAGTTCAGCGTCCGCGTCAGGGCCGTCTTGAAGCCCGACAGGTGCGCGCCGCCCTCGAGGGTGTTGATGTTGTTGGCGAACGAGAGGATCGTCTCGCTGTAGCTGTCGTTGTACTGCAGGGCCAGGTCGACCTGGAGGTTGGCCTCGGGGTCCTCCCTGTGCATCACGAAGGGGCGGTTGATGGTGTTCTTGCCGTCGTTGAGGTGCTCAACGAAGGCCAGCAGCCCCTTGTCGGCCAGGAACTGGTCCTTCTTGCCGTCCCGCTCGTCCTCGAGCTTGATCAGCAGCCCCTCGTTGAGGTACGCCAGCTCGCGCAGGCGATTGGCCAGCAGCTCGTAGCGGAACGTCGTGTCGGGGAAGATCTGCCCGTCGGCCTTGAAGGTCACGCGGGTGCCGCTCTTCTTGCGGGCGCCGATCTGGGCCAGGTCGCCGGTCTTGGCGCCCCGCTCGAACTCCATCTTCCAGACCGTGCCGCCCTTGCAGACCTCGACCTCGCACCACTCGCTCAGGGCGTTGACCACGCTGGCGCCCACGCCGTGCAGGCCGCCGGAGACCTTGTACGTGTCGTGGTCGAACTTGCCCCCCGCGTGCAGCTTGCACATGACGACCTCAAGCGTCGAGATGCCCAGCTGCGGGTGCGGCCCGACGGGGATGCCGCTGCCGTCGTCGGCGACCGTCACCGAGCCGTCGACGTTGATCTTGACCAGGATCGTGCTGCATCGGCCCGCCATCGCCTCGTCGATCGCGTTGTCCACGATCTCCCACACCAGGTGGTGCAGGCCGCGGGGCGTCGTGTCGCCGATGTACATGCCCGGGCGCTTGCGGACGGCCTCCAGGCCCTCCAGCACCTTGATCTTGCTCTCGTCGTAACGATCCACCATCGGGGCCTCGTCTTTGGCCACGGAGTACCTCCGGAAATCGACATACGGGTGAAGCAGGAAGCGGTTGGACTCTGAGGAATCCCCAGGCTTCCGGAAACGGCCTATTATCTCAGGTTATCGGCCGATATGGAAGGAAAATCTGAGTCGAAGCGGCGGTTTTTCGAGGACGCAAACCTCTGTTCGCCATAATTTTACGTCGACCGCCCCCGCCCGGTCCCCCCCGCCCGGCCCCGCGGGGCCCGCCACGGATTCTGTTCAGACCCTGTTCGGTGCTCGAAAGCCCCCCTCTCGCCGGCTCGTCGGTCGCACCAACCGATGGAGGCGCAGGGCGCGATCGCCGTATGGAGTGC
>JAWLCG010000486.1:0-3009 GCA_041687295.1 Phycisphaerae bacterium
GCCTGGATTCAGGGGCGCTGGGCCACTTTCCGGGCTTATTCTGCTCTCCTGTTCTCCTGCTCCACTGGTCACCTGCTCTAGCAGCCCGTTTTTCAACGGGCTGCCAGGCCCCTGCCCTCTCGGCCGGCTCAGCTCTCGATGCGGGCGCCGAGGGCCTCGGTGATGCGCTCGAAGTCCTCGATGGAGTAGTACTCCAGCAGGATTCGGCCGGCGTTCTTCTTTCGGCCTGGCTGGATGACCACCTTCGTGCCGATTGAGCGGGTGAGCTGGCGCTCGAGGTCCTGGACGTACTGCGTCTTGCTCTTGGCGGATGGCGGGGTTTCGGGCTGGGCGGGCGGCTCGGGCGGGGCCTGGCCGAGGAGCGCCTCGAGCTGGCGGACGCTGAGCCCCTGCTCGGCGGCCTGGCGGGCGAGCTCGGCCTGGCGGGCGGGTTGGCCGGCGAGGCTGGCGAGCACCTTGGCGTGACCAAAGCTCAGCTGGCCCGACAGGATCAGGGCCTGGGCATCGTCGCAGAGGTCGAGGATCCGCAGGAAGTTGGCCACCGTCGACCGCGGCTGGCCCAGTCGCTCGGCCAACTGCTGCTGGGTGGCGCCGAAGCGGTCGAGGTAGTCGCGGTAGGCCTGCGCCCGCTCGACGGGGTTCAGGTCGGCCCGCTGGACGTTCTCGACCAGGGCCCACTCGAGCATCTGCTGGCGGGTGGCGGTGCGGAGGACGCAGGGCACCCGCTCCAGGCCGGCCAGCTTACTGGCGCGGAGTCGACGCTCGCCGGCGATCAGGACGTAGCCCCCCTGCCCGTTCTGCGGGTTGGGCACGACCACCAGCGGCTGAAGCAGGCCCTGTTGGCGGATCGAGTCGGCCAGCTCGGCCAGCTCGGCCTCGTCAAAGGTCTTGCGGGGCTGGTGGGGGTTGGGGCGGATCTCGTCGGGGGAAAGCTGCAGCAGCGTGTCGTCCGGCTGGGGGGGCTCGGGGGCCGGGCTGGCCGGTTCGTAGCGGGCCGGTGCGGGGGGCGGCGCGTCGGCGACGGCCGAGGCCTGGGCCGGCGGCGTCAGGCGGGTGTTGGACATCAGGCTGGCCAGGCCCCGGCCCAGGCGGCGGTTGCGGGCAGGGGCGACGGAAGCAGGGGCGCTGGCGGGGGTGGACGGTTTCTTAGCGGCCATGGTGAACCTCCGTGTTCGGCGTGCGAGGGGGCGGGCCGGGGCAAAACCGGCCTGTTCCACGTGGAACATCCCCCGGGGGGTCGAGCCGGCGATCCGAGAAAAGCCGGCCGAGTTCCACGTGGAACAACCTACGCTCCGCAGTATAGACGCCCGAGGCGTCACTTCAAGCAGGCAGCGCGACGGAAATGGGCAAACAGTGACGATTTCCGGCCCTCAACGGCGCCCGAGACGGGGAAAAGCAAGGGGGCGGGGGTCTTCATCGGGCGCACCCGCGAGATGCCCACGGATCGAAATTCGTGGACGCGGACGAGCATAAGCCTAGTAATAATAGTATGTAACGTCCGTAAAGAGTTCCGGGGAATACCGTTGGCATCTGTCCCCAATAGCGCGGGCGGGGTGGAGACTTGCGAGGGGGGGGGCAGGGCGGTACAAATCCCCCTGGCGCACCGCCGGAGAGCGGACCGTCCCCAACCGCCCCGCAGGAGCACGAGCATGACGCAGGCCATTCACCCGACCGCGCTGGTGAACCCCAACGCCCGGATCGGGCGCGACGTCGAGATCGGCCCATACGCCCTCGTCGAGGCCGACGTGGAAATCGGGGACGGCTGCCGGCTGCTGCCCCATGCCGTCCTCCTGCGCGGGACGGTGCTGGGGGCGGGCTGCGTGGTGCACCCGCAGGCCGTGCTGGGCGGCGGGCCGGAGGAGGCCGCGCCGCGTGAGCCCGCGCGGGGCCAGCTGCGGGTGGGGGCGGGCGTGACCTTCCGCGAGGGCTGCACCGTGCTTCGGCCAACCGAGCCTGGCACCGTGACGGCCATCGGGCAGGGGGGCTACTTCATGACGGGCGTGACGATAGGTCCCGGCGCCCGGCTGGGGGAGCACTGCATCCTCATCAACGCCGCGTCCATCGGGCCCGGGGCGGTCCTGGGCGACCGGGTGGTGCTGAGCACCCACGTGAGCGTCAAGGCCCACTGCTGGATTGGCCGAAACGTGATGGCCCAGGCCAACAGCGTCATTGGCCGACACGTGCCGCCCTTCGCCATGCTGGCGCGGTTCGAGTACGTCACGGGCCTGAACGTCGTGGGCCTGCGGCGGGCGCCCGACCTGGACGACACCGACCGCCACCAGATCAAGCAGGCTCACCGCATCGTCTACCGCCAGGACCGCTCGCTGGCCGACGCCCTGGCCGAGCTGAACCGCAGCGATGACTGGGGCCGGGGGGCGAGGCTCTACATCGAGTTCCTCCGCCAGGTCCACACCGCGGCCGCCCCGCACGACCTGGGCCTCTGCCCGGGCCTGGGCGAGGAGGAGCCGGCGGGGGAGTGAGACGCGGTATCGCTGGAACCCCCAGAAATTAAGAGGATGCGCCACAGAGCTCAGCATGTGGCCATTGGCCGCACACGCAGACGACGAAAATGGGCCCGACGCGTAGGGCACGTAGCACGTAGGGCACGTAGGTTCGCGGAGCGTAGCGGAGCGGTTCTGCGTGCCGCGAGGGCGCCCGGCGATTCGACGGGGGATCCGTAATCGCGGCACGCGGAACCTCGCCTCCGCTGGCGCTACGGCGAGAACCCACGTGCCCTACCCCAGGCCGCCCTGCCACTTCCGGAGCAGGACACAGAGGCCCCAGCGCGGGCTTCGCCCGCAACCGAACCGGAATCCGTACCGCGGCCCGGTGGTCCAGAGGAAACAGCGTGGGGGCTCTGCCCCCACACCCCCGGGATTTATCGCTTTGGGCCACCGGCATGGGATGGGCTCACGCCCCTGCCGGCCGGCCGGGCCCAACGGCGGGCGGCTTGGAGCCTCTACCGGTGGGCCCCAATGCGCAAAATCCCGGCCTCCGGGGCAGAGACCC
>JAWLCG010000487.1:0-3007 GCA_041687295.1 Phycisphaerae bacterium
GACGTCAACGGGCCCGGCACCGACGAGGACAGCCCGCCGATGTGCTTCGGCGAGTACCCCAACTCCTGCGTGGGCCGCGAGCGCGTCTTCCAGTACTACAGCGAGCGGAACAACTGCCCCGGCCGACTGATCCGGCTCAACTACGCCATCGACCTGCGCTACGGCGTGCTGCAGGACATCGCCCTGAAGGTCCTCCGCGGCCAGCCGATCGACATCTCGACGCCCGTGGCCAACGTCATCTGGCAGGGCGACGCGGTGGCGCACATCCTGCGGTCGCTGCTGCACTGCGAGACGCCCAGCCGGCCGCTGAACATCGGCATGCCCGCCCCGGCCGATGTCCGCGGGGTGGCCAGCTGGTTCGGCGAGGCGTTCGACAAACGGCCTATCTTCGTCGGCGTCGAGCAGCCCGCCGCGTGGCACAACGACACGGGCGAGGCCATGGAGCTGTTCGGCGAGCCCATCGTCGACCTCGAGACGATGCTCCGCTGGAACGCCGACTGGATCCAGCGCGACATGCCCATGTACGACAAGCCCACCCGCTACGAGGAGCGCGGCGGGATCTTCTAGATCGTACGCCCGTTGCATGAAAGGAATCACCCGTGGCATCGGCCCCCAGGCAGCCCAACCTGCTGTTCGTCTTCGCAGACCAGTGGCGGCGCCAGGCCGTCGGCTGCATGGGGGCCGACCCGGTCCTCACGCCGCGGATCGACGCCTTCGCCGGCCAGGGCACGCTCTTCGAGCGCGCCTACTGCAACAGCCCGCTCTGCACGCCCAGCCGGGCCTCGCTGATCACCGGCGTGCACGCCTTTCCGCTGGGCATGATGCACAACTGGCTCGAGCTGCCGCCGGAGTCGCCCTCGATCGCCAAAAGTCTGCGGGCCGCCGGCTACGACACCGGCTACATCGGCAAGTGGCACCTCGACGAGTGGGACGGCGACCCGGCCCACGGCAACGCCTGGAACCCGCTGACCCCGCCGGGCGATCGGCGGATGGGTTTTGACTTCTGGTACGCCAACGGCTGCGTCCACGGGCACTTCAACCTGGACTACATCACCACCGACGGGGCCCGCGTTCAGGGCGAAGGCTGGCAGGTCGACCACGAGACCGACGTGGCCGTCGACTACCTCCGCAACACCGCCGGCCAGCGCGACACGGATCGGCCCTTCTGTCTGTTCGTCTCGTACGCCCCGCCGCACACGCACCACGGCGGCTACAAGTTCGACCCGAGCGTCAAGGGCTTCCAGTTCGCCGCGCCCGACGAGTACGAGGCCCTCTATCGCGGCCGGGACCTGCCCGTCCCGCCGCACACCCGCCGCGACCTCTACGAGCGGGCCGCGGTAGGCTACTTCGGGGCCGTCTCGGCCATCGATGCCGCCTTCGGGCGCCTGCTGGACACGCTCGACGAGCTGCACCTGGCCGAAAACACCCTGGTGGTCGTCTCGGCCGACCACGGCGAGATGCTCGGCGCCCAGGGCATGTACACCAAGGACCGCTGGTACGAGGAGTCGATCGGCATTCCCCTGGTCGCCCGGCTGCCGGGCACCGTGCCGGCCGGTCGGCGCGAGGGGCGGATGGTCTCGGTCGTCGACTACGCCCCGAGCCTGCTGGGCCTGCTGGGCGCCGAGGTGCCCGCCGCCATGCAGGGGCGAAACCGCGCCAACCTGTTCCGCGGCACCGAGACGGGCGAGCAGTCGTCGGTGCCGCTCTACTTCGCGGCCGGGGCGCCGCCGCGGCACCGCGTCAAGTGGGATGTCTTCCCCGACGAGGGCAACCGCGACTGGCGCGGCCTGCGGACCGAGCGCTACACCTACGCCGCCGTCTCGCGCGAGCAGTACGGCGACCCGCGCCGTTTCGGCAAGCCGGTGCCCGAGGGCGTCAAGCAGGTGCTCATTGACAACGCGGTGGACCCCTGGCAGGTCAACCCGATCTACCCCGGCCAGGACGCCCGGTACGATACCGTCATGGATTCGCTCCACGCCCAGTTGGCGGCGTGGCTGGACGAGATGGGCGATCCGTTCCTGCAGGAGCTGTGGATATGAGAACTGTCCTGATCACCGGGGCCAATCGCGGCATTGGCCTGGAGTTCGCCCGCCAGTGCGTGGGGCGGGGCGACCGCGTCTTCGTCGCCTGCCGCCGGCCCGAAGCCGCCACCGAGTTGGGGGAGTTGGCCCGCGGTGCCGACGGGCGGTGCGAGGTGGTGCCGCTGGACCTGGCGTCGGCCGATTCCATCGCCGCCGCCGCCGGGGCCGTCGCCAAGCGCGTCGAGTGCCTCGACCTGCTGATCAACAACGCCGGCACGCTGGCGTCCGAGCGGGGCCTGGCGAGCCTGAACGCCGAGGCGATGCTCGACGTCTTCCGCGTCAACGTGGTCGGCACGCTGGCGATGACGCGGGCCTGCTGGCCGATGCTGCGCCGCGCGGGTCGGCCCGTGTGCATGAGCCTGACCTCGCGGATCGGCGTGCTGCGCCCCGGCGCGGCGGGCCCCGGCGGCGGCTACAGCTACGCGCTCACCAAGGCCGCCCTGCACCGGGCGATCCCGCTGCTGGCCGGCGACCTGAAGGGCGACAACATCGTGGTCGTGGGCATCGACCCCGGCTGGGTCGAGACCGACATGACCCGCATGCCTGACACGGGCAACCGCTACCAGCTCAGCCCGGCCGAGTCGGTCGGGGGCATGCTCGCCGTCGCCGACCGCCTCACGATCGCCGACACCGGCGGCCTGTGGCGATGGAACGGCCAGCCCTGCCGCTGGTACCCGCCCGAGGAGACGCCCGAGGAACGCCAGCTCAAGCCGTAGGGCGGGCAATGCCGCAAGCGGGCTCTCCCGTAGGGCGGGCATGGCCCGCCGTCGATGGCGTCCGGCGCCACTGGCCCGGCAGCTCTGGACCCCATCCCGCCGGGCCTCGCTTTGCTCGACCCGGCTTACGGGGCTGCAGGCCCTGAAGGCGGGCTCTTCCGTAGGGCGGGCATGGCCCGCCTCGGGGGCGTCAGGCGCCATCGACGGCGG
>JAWLCG010000488.1:0-2998 GCA_041687295.1 Phycisphaerae bacterium
CCGTCAACGCCGCAGGCCGGGGCGAGCCGTAGTCCGGACGCAGTCCGGCGGGGTGGGGGGGCTGATGCGACGCTTCGCCCCAGCCGGACTGCGTCCGGCCTATGATGCGAGAATGGTAACTATTCACGGGCTTCTGGAGGCTGACACGACGGTGGGGTCTGACGAAACGAACCCAATTTGGATTCGTGTAAGGTTGTACTCCAAAATATGCTTACGGCGCAAATATCCCCGGGAAACGAACCCAATTGCGGGGCGGGATGACGGCGGGGGGCGCCGAGTCGCCGCTTTGGTTACCGCCGTTTGCCTACCGAATCTGCCATCCCTGGCCCGGGCAAAGGTGGGGCTGCGCTAACGCTACGCCCCAGCCTACGAAGACGTCCCGCGCCGTAGGCTGGGGCGCAGCGAAGCGAAGCCCCACCTTCCCGGATGCCCCCCAGCCCGCACGTCCGAGGGGCAAACGGTCTAGTATCGCTGGAGCAGTTCCATCATGGCCCGGTCGAGGGCGTGGCCGTGGAAGTCCTCGTACTGGACGTCCTTGCGTCGGCTGTCGAGCGGGCCGAAGCTGCCGCGAAAGTTCCACAGGGCCCAGCCGATGCCCAGGCCGGTCAGCGTGGCCAGCACGTCGGCCATCCATGCCAGGGCCACGCCGTGGGGGACGGTGCTGAGGGCGCCCATCTCGCCGCAGTGCACGCCGACGCCGCGTTCGATCAGCGCGCCCCAGGGGGCGTAGAATCGCTCCAGGTGCGCCCGGCCCGAGCTGCCGAAGGCCATGATCACCATGTCCTGGCTGCGGTAGTAGGCCGACAGTTCGGGGCTGTGCTCGCCGCCGCGCATGGGCCAGGTGGGCTCGGGGAACAGCTCGGCGCCCTGGGTCCAGTGGGCGCGGTAGTGGGTCAGCTCGAAGGGGTAGTAGCCGCGGCAGCTCTGGTGGGCCGGCTCGCCGACCAGGCCCTCCAGCGGGATGTTGCCGTAGCCCAACCCGTCGAGAATGACGGGCCGGTCGGGGTCGATCTCGCGGATGGCCGCCAGCACGTGGCGGGCGACGCGGTCGTGGGCGGCGGCGCTGGGCAGGCCCCTGGCGCCGACGGTGGGCGGCTCGTTGAAGAGGTTGAAGCTCAGCCGCTCGCCGCTGACGCCCTTGTACCGCTGGGCGAAGTGGCGCCAGTGGAAGCTGCAGCAGTCCAGGGCCTCGCCGTCGGTCCAGAGGTTGTAGGGCTCGGCCCGCTCCTGGTTGACGCTGAAGCCGGGGGCGCGGTGGAAGTTGACGTTGACGTGCAGGCCGTACTGTCGGCCCCACTCGAGGGCCTGGTCGATCTCGGCCAGCACCGGCTCGCGGAGGGCGTAGGCGTCGTCGGGCTCGCTCCAGAGGCGGTAGTTCATCGGCAGGCGGACCCAGTCGAAGCCCAGCTCGGCCATCCAGGCGAAGTCGCTCTCGAGGAAGGGGCGGTTGCCGGCCTTCTCGCTGAACTTCTCCATCAGGTTGAAGCCCCGCCAGCGGGGCAGGGGGTTCACTTGGGTCACGGGGCACCTCGTACAAACGGGTAGGTTGTCACGACACGCCCCCAGCATAGGCGCTGGGCGAGAGAGGCGAAAGTGGAGAGTGGAAAGTCGAGCAGCCACCGCCCGCGTCGCCCGCGCGCACCGTTGACAGTCGTTGCCGCAGGTGCTACTGTCCCCTGTGCAGAGGCCCCCGTTCCGGGAGGCTCAGAGTAAAGGAGCGATCCGATGCTGCGACTGACGATGGTGGCGGTGGTGATGGCGGCCCTGGCAGCCCCGGTGGTGGGCCAGGTCGGCCTGTACGCCGGGCAGATCAACGCCGACAAGGTCAACGTCCGCACCGGGCCCTCCACGGTCAACACCTACGTGCTGGCCCGCCTGGAGCAGGGCACAGCCGTCACGGTGCTGCAGGAGCAGGGCGAGTGGGTGCAGATCGCCCCGCCGCCGGGCGTCTACAGCCTGATCTCCAAGCGCTACGTCGACCGCCAGGGCGACGTCGGCACGGTCACCGGCGACAACGTCTCGGTGCGGGCCGGCAGCGATATTCAGCCCATCGCCTTCACCGAGGTGCAGACCAGCCTCGACCGCGGCACGACGGTGCAGATCACCGGCGAGACCGAGGAGTACTACAAGGTCGCCCCGCCGGCGGGCGTGGCCACGTGGGTCTACGCCCAGTACGTCACGCGGACGGGCGAGGCCCCGGCCCCTCAGCCGGCCCCGGCCCAGACCGTCGAAACCCCCGCCGCCCAACCGGCCGAGCCGACCACTCAGCCCGTGACGACGGCCCCGGCCACCGCCCCGGCGACGATGCCGGCGACCCCCCAGGCCGCCACCGCCCCGGCGACCCAGCCGGTCGTCAGCGAGGCCGAGCGCCTCGCCCGCCAGCAGCAGGCCCTCGAGCAGCTGCGAAGCCGGATCCAGGCCGCCTTCGCCCTGCCCCCCGAGCAGCGCGACTACGACGAGCTGCTCGCCGCGGTCGAGGCCCTGGACATCCCGGCCGACAGCCCGTACCAGCCCTACGTTACCTACTACCGCCAGATCGTCCAGATCGCCCAGGAGCGGGCCCAGACGGCCCGGCAGGTCGGACAGATCCTCCAGCAGGCCCAGAGCGAGCAGCAGCGCTACCTCGCCGAGCAGCAGCGCCTCGCCCAGCAGGCCGCCGAGCTCCGCCAGCCCGCCCTCTACAGTGCCCAGGGCGTCCTGATGCCCAGCGTGCTCTACCCCGGCACCGGGGCGATCCCCAAGCGGTGGGTCCTCCGCGACCAGGCCACCGAGCGGACGATCGCCTACGTCGAGCCGACGCCCGGCGTGACCCTCCGCGTCCACGAGGGCCAGAGAGTCCGCGTCGCCGGCCAGCACGAGGTCCTGCCCCGCCAGCAGGTCCCGCTGATCCGCGCCCAGCAGGTCACGCCGCTGGACTGAACCGCCTGCCGGGCGAGAAGGTGGGGCTCCGCTGCGCTGCGCCCCAGCCTACGGCGCGGGCCGTCTTCGTAGGCTGGGG
>JAWLCG010000489.1:0-2989 GCA_041687295.1 Phycisphaerae bacterium
CCCCACGGTCTTGGCCTGCTGGCGGACGTACTGGGCGGCGAGGTCGTACTCGGCCTCGCTGGGCAGGTGCTCGAGCATAACCGGCGTGTCGGGGTCCAGGCGGCTCAGCTCGGTCAGCAACACCGGGTAATCCAGGCCGCCCAGGCCCGGGCGGACCTCGTCGAGGTGTGTGGTCAGCTGGCTGCTCAGGGCGATGTCCTTGGCGTGGCAGCTCCGCACGTGCTCGCCGAGCAGCTTGACGGTGTGGCGGGTCAGCTCGGCGTTGCCGAAGTAGCGCTGCGGCGAGCAGATCCAGTTCACCGGGTCCAGGTGCACCGCGAAGGTGGGCCGATCGATCGCCCTGGCCAGCTCGAGGTAGCTCTCGGGCGAGTCGGGGTACATCCAGGGCATGCCCTCGAGGGTGTAGAACGTCCGCGCGGGCTTCACCTCGTCGATGAGGTCCTGCACGAAACGGACGATGCGATCGAAGCTCGCCGGCGTGAGGTTGTCCGCGTGCGGCCCGTCCCACCGCTCGCCGCACGAGCCGGCGATGTTGACGCAGCATCGCGCCCCCACGCGGTCGGCCAGGGCCAGCGAGCGGCGGCATCGCTCGACGGCGGCGTCGCGCTCCTTGCGGTCGGGCGCCAGCGGGTTGCTCCAGGCGCCCACCTCGGCGATGACGATGTCCGCCTCGCCGGCCGCCTGCACGAAGGCGGCCACCTTCGTCTCCTCCGCCTCCAGGCCCAGCGGCCAATAGGCGGCCGAGTATCCCTTGGCCCGCAGCGCGTCGATCCACGTCTGCGGTTCATCCCACTGGCCGAACACCGGGGCTCCGAATCGCATGGCTGTCTCCTTTGGGTTGGCAGGGCTTGACCATTGTACACCGCTCGGCCCGCGTGTACCCTCCCGTAGCAGCCCGTTGAAAAACGGGCTGCCAGAGCAGGTGAACAGTGGAGCAGGAGAACAGGAGAGCAGAACAAGCCCGGAACGTGGCACAACGCCACTGAATCCGGGCCCCGCTCACCTGCGGTCTCCTGATCTGCTGCTCTAGCAGCGAGGCCCGGCGTCCGCCGTGGAAGGGCCGACCGATTGAGGGAAAAGGAGTCGCCATGACCGCCTCGCGTGAAGCATACTTTGAGACCCAGCCGCTGTTCACCCCCGGCCAGCGGGGGCCGTTCGACTGCCAGTACCGCATCCCCAACCTGATCGTCTCGCGGGCGGGCACGGTGTTCGCCTTCGCCAGCGAGAAGGTGGGCCGCATCAGCGACGAGGCCAAGGGCAATTTCATCGTCCGCCGCAGCCACGACGGCGGGCGGACCTGGACGGCCATCGAGCCGCTGCGGCAGGACGAGGACCCCCGCGTCAGCTACGGCTACTCGTCGGGCGTGGCCGACCTCGAGACGGGGCGCGTGCTGGTGTTCTTCGGCACCGGCGTGACGATTCTGCCCGAGGACATCGGCGGGGTTTGGCCGGAGAAGTGGAAGGCCGAGCACCCCGAGGAGGCGGCCGAGCTGGCCCAGCGGCTCGCCCCGCACGTCCAGAGGGGCCGATACCTCACCTGGACCGACGACGAGGGCGCCACCTGGGCCGAGCCGGTCCCCGTCGGCGACGCCCTGCGCATCGCCAACCCCGTCACGGGCGAGCGGAGGCCCTTCGGGCCGCAATGGGTGGGCACGCAGCTGCGCTACGGGCCGCACAAGGGTCGGCTGGTGCTGCCGGGGCGGGGGCTCAGCCAGGGGGCGCCCTTCGCCCTGTTCGGCTTCTCGCACAACTGCGTCATCTACAGCGACGATCACGGCCAGACGTGGCAGCCCGGCGGCCTGACGCAGACCGGCACCGGCGAGGCGTGCCTAGTCGAGCAGGCCGACGGCACGCTCTACGTCAACAGCCGAAACGAGAGCCTCCGCTTCCGCGGCTACCGCGCGTGGGACCGCAGCGACGACGGCGGCGAGAGCTTCATCGCCTCGGGCTACGACCCCGGCCTGCCCGAGCCGCACTGCCAGGCGTCGATGGTCCGCCTCAGCGGCCCGCCGGACCGCTCGCGGGTGCTGTTCTGCAACCCGGCCGTGCACAGCGACACGACCACGCATTTCGACATCCACGGCCGGCGAAACCTGACGGTCCGCCTCAGCACCGACGAGTGCCGCACCTGGCCCGTCGCCCGGACGGTGTGCGAGGGCGGGGCCGCCTACTCCTCGCTGGCCGTCACGGCCGACGGCGGAATCCTGTGCGCCTACGAGACCGTCAGCCCCGTCGAGGGCCGGCTCAACCACGACGGACAGATCGTCCTGGCCCGCTTCAACCTGCCCTGGCTGCTCGACGGCCAGCCCGAGCCGTAGGACGCGCGGTGCCTGACTGCGTAGGCCGGGTCGAGCGCCAGCGAGGCCCGGCGGCGCGTAGTAGGCCGTCCAGGCTGGAATGTTGGATGCCCCGCCCCCCCGCGTGCGGACGCGGTCCGCGCTACGGCGAACGGCCCCACCGATCGGCCGCGTCGGACCGGAGCCCTGGAAGGGCGAAAGAATTTTGCCGGGGGCGCCAGCCCCCGGACCCGTCGGCCCTCTCTCGGGTAGCCCTGAAAGGGCGAAAGAATCCCATCGGAGGCGCCAGAGGATTCTTTCGCCCTTTCAGGGCTTTTCGCTCCCAAGGCACGCTGTTCCGGGGGCTTGCGCCCCCGGCTACGTTCTTCCGCCCCTCCGGGGCTCCGCGCGGGGCGTCCGGACGGTCGGCCGCGGCGCCGGGACGTCCTGGGCGGCCGGGGCGGCGGGGATGTCTGAAGGCAATGCGATGCCGGGACGTCCCGGCCTTGCACACCCGCCGCGTCTGCAGCGAAGGCGGGCCGGCTCGCCTTCGTTGCCGGGCCTCGCTGGCGCTCGACCCGGCCTACGAGAGTTCGGGCGGAAAAAGGCTTGCGTCGGGCTGTGGGTAGGCTATAATTCGTGGTTCGCACCAGAGAAATACACGGACACTGCAGATACAGGCACACACAGGAGCCCAGCGACAGTGGCACACA
>JAWLCG010000490.1:0-2983 GCA_041687295.1 Phycisphaerae bacterium
GGGCCTCGGGACCCCGGGCGACGTGGCCCCAGCCGACGCCCGGCCTGCCCCGGCCGACGACGCGCCAGCGCCCTGCCTGATGCACGCCGCCCCCTCGACCGCCCGGCCGGCCCCCGCGGCAGGCAGCCTGCTCGAGCTCTGCCCCGGCCGGGAGCAACTCTGCGATGTCACCGGCGGGAGCTTCTGGCTCATCCGCCGCCCGCTCGAGGAGGTCGCGCCGGACTGCGTCTACATCGCCTCGCGATACGCGGCCGTGATGCGCGGCGCCCGCCAGCAGTTCGACGAATTGGAGGCCTCGGCGGAGCTCTGCCACGTCAGCAACGAGCGGCCGGAGGGGCTGCTGTTCATGGACACCGAGACCTGCGGCCTGACGAGCAACCCGATCTTTCTGATCGGCGTGATGGCCTTCAGCGGCGGCCGGCTGGTGTTCGAGCAGCTGCTGGCGCGGCACTATGGCGAAGAGCCGGCGATCCTCCAGGCCTTCGCCGACCGCCTGGCCGGCAGCGGCGTGCTGGTGACGTTCAACGGCAAGGGCTTCGACATGAACCTCATCCGCGAGCGGGCGGCGTTCCATGGCGTCGACCTCGGCGACCGCCTGCCGCCGCACCTGGACCTGCTGCACGAGGCCCGCCGCCGCTGGGGACGCTCAGCCCGCCCCACCGCCGCCCGGCGCCTGCCCAACTGCAAGCTCCAGACGCTCGAGGCCTATCTGTTCAACCGCCGCCGCGTCGGCGACATCCCCGGGGCCGCCATCCCCGACGCCTACCACCACTTCGTCCGCACCGCCGACGCCCGGCAGATGCGCGACATCCTCCACCACAACCTGCTGGACCTGCTGACCATGGCCGAGCTTCTGGGCCTGATTCTTACCAGCTCCGACCCGCTGACGTAGAACGGCAGGTCGTAGATCGCAGGTCGTAGGTCGACGGTCGAAGGTCGACGGTCGTAGGTCGCGGGTCGAAGGTCGAAGGTCGTAGCCGAGGCGGCCCGGGCAGGCCGGGTGGGGTTCTGGCGCGCACAGTGCGCGGTGCGCAGTGCATGCGTCTTCGGCGCCGACGGTGTCCCGAGGCTGTTGCTTCGGGTCTTGACCCTTGGGCCTTCTTGGGTGGCTTGGACGCTTCGGATCGCCGCTTCCCCGCGCAGCGGGCGCGCCTGGCGGAATCCGGACGCCCCGCGGCCGGCGTTCGTCGTTGAACGCGTCGCGGGCGTTATTCGACCGTCAGCACCGAGTTCATGGTGCCGAAGGGGTTCATCGCCCAGGCGTTGTTGTCGGGGTCGACGATCCAGTCGCCGTCGACGACGAACTTGTACTCGTGCGTGCCGGGCTTGACCGAAAGTGAGGCGGAGAATGAGCCGCCCTTCTGCTTCTTGAGTGCCTGCGGGTGCCAGTCGGTGAAGTCGCCGGCGACTTCGACCTTTTTGGCGCCGTCGGCCTGGAGTGCGAATCGGATGGTCCCTTTGGTGCGTCCTTTGTCGTACATGCTCAGTTCGTCCCTTCTCCAAGCAGCCGTCGCGAGACGGGCCCGCGCGGCACATTAGATGATCCCCGCGTCCCTGACCAGACGGGCCCATTCTAGCCTGCCTCGCCGGCGTCGGTCAAGTCCCGGCCGGGCCACGGCTTGTCGCGGCCATGTCGCCGAGGCTCTGCCACATCGGCGCCGTCGGCTTTGGCCAGGGCCGGGCCAGTCTCCAACGACGCGTCGACGCGAGATAGCACTGGAGCGTTGCTGGGGCCTGAGGAGACCTCAGGAGCCCACCGATACCCGGCGCCCGCGGGGGGCGACCACGACCGGCTGCTCGTCCTCGCCGAACAGCGGCAGGCCCATCTCCGCGCGGCGGATGTAGCGGAGGATCTTCTCCTGCCGATCGCGTTCGATCGAGTCGTCCTCGAGCGGATCAGCCTCGTACCGCGAGGCGGCGCTAGGCCGGTACGCGCGCACGCTTCGGCCTCCATTAAACATGCCTTCTCCCCTTCCCTACTTGGTGGACCTCGAAGCGGACATCCCTGCCCGAGATCTCCTTGCGATATGACAAAAGCTATTCTGCACCCGCCTGCCCATTCTGAGCAAGGGCAAAAACAGGCTTTCACGCCGCCTGAACCGGCCCTTGAGCCAGTTTGGGGGGATCCCTTAAGGGCTCTAAGGGAGCCCGACCCGGCGTCGGCATCGGGGCTTCCCCGGGGGCCTTTCCCCTTAAGGGCGCTGGCCGATCGCCAGGAGCCGGTGGCCTGCCGGACGGCCGAACCCGGGATTGCCGGCCGCGACGCCCCGACGCGGCCCCGCAAGGCGTGCCAGAAGCTGAGCACGAAGCATCAGAAGCGACAACTCTGATCATAAATTCATCTTTTTTCGGTGTTTGCGCTTCCAGATCAGCACAACCATTCCCCCACCCTTCGGGCCAGACGCGATCAGCACGGCGTCGCTCGTCGGCGTACATTCGTCAGGCCCAAGGGGCGGGTCTGGCCCCGAGGTGTCGCCGGCTGGTCGGATGCAGCCTGTGGTCGTTCGCCCCGACGATCCGCCTGCCCCCTGGGCGGCGCTGGTGGCGTGGTGGACCCTTTGCCGATAGAGTAAGCAGAAGGCGGCCGCGATCGTGCGGCCCGACGCCATCCTGAAGGAGCAAGCGGATGAAAATCGGCATCATCGGCGGCAGCGGGCTGGGTGAGGTGCTCTGCGGCCAGGGCCCCGGCACACACGTCAGCATCAACACCCCCTTCGGCGCGCCCTCCGACGCCCTGATCGAGACCCAGTGGGGCGGCACGCCGATCGCCCTTCTCAACCGTCACGGCCCCGGGCACCTCATCCCGCCGTCAATGGTCAATTATCGCGCCAACATCTATGCCCTCAAGGCCCTCGGCTGCACGCACGTGATCGCCTCGGCCGCCGTCGGCTCGCTGCGCGAGCAGATCGCCCCGCGGCACCTGGTGATCCCCGACCAGGTGATCGACAAGACAACCCGCCGGGTCGGCACATTTTTCGACGAC
>JAWLCG010000491.1:0-2971 GCA_041687295.1 Phycisphaerae bacterium
ACCGCGCCTTTGGAGTGCGGCGAGCCATCGCCGCTTTGGCTCGATGGCGACCCAAGCCAAAGCGGCGATTGCATCGCCGCACTCCATACTGCGCTCGCGGCCTGCGCCTCCATCGGTTGGTGCGACTGGCGAGTAGGCGCCGGAAGACGTGGCTACGAACGCCGTAACCACGGCACCCGGCCGCCCCTTGGACTTGTGCAGATATGACAGGAATGCCTTCCGTGGGCCTCTCGGTCGGGCCGTGGCCGGGGCGGCCCACCGCATCCGCACGTCGGGAAGGCAAACGGTCTGATCAGGCGGCCCCGCCGTTGCGGGCCTGGTCGAGCAGGCGCTCGAGACGCTGGCGGAGCTGGCCCAGGTCGCGCGAGCGGAAGGCGTCCTTGGTCTTGTGCAGCGTGGCGGTGGTCTGCTCCAGGGCCGACAGCAGCGTCTCGACGTCGATGCCGGGCCCGGGGCCGGCCGAGCCGTCAGGCCGGCGGCGGGTGACGATGCGCAGGGCATCGCGGAGGTCGTCCAGCAGGCCGGTGAGTTCGTCGGGCATGCCCGAGGCGGTCCGGTCGAGGGCGTGCAGGGCGCGGGCGGCCCGCGACCAGCGCGTGGCCAGGCCGACCCACTCCAGCAGCCGATCGAAGGGCGCCGGCTTGATAACGTAGGCCGCCACCGGCAGGTGCACCGAGTGGATGGCCGTCTCGATCGAGGGGTAGGCCGTCACCAGCACCACCGGCGTCGGGGGGACCCGAGCGGCCACCTGCCGGACCAGCTCGAGATCCTCGTTGCCGGGCATGCGGATGTCGGCGACCAGGACGTCGTAGTGGTCGGCCCGCAGCCGCGCCAAGGCGCTGGGCGCGTCGGGCACGGCATCGCAGTGGTAGCCCGCGCGGCGAAAGAGTTCGGCGGTAGCCAGGCGGAAAGTCCTATCGTCGTCGGCCAGGAGGATACGTCCGTTACTGCTCATGGAGGGTTCCGACAAGAAGGGTTACGGCTATGGCGAATCGGGCGGCAGGCCGATGCGCAGGCGGAAGACAGTGCCCCGGCCGGGGCGCGTCCGAAAACGAATCTGCCCGCCCATGCCGCCGGCGAGACTCTTGGCGATGCTCAAGCCCAGTCCCAGGCCGGGGTCCTGCGGATCCAGGCTCGGCCGGCGGCTGACGAGGGACTCGAAGATCCGCTCCTGAGCCTCCAGCGGGATGTCCGGGCCGGCATCGCCGACGCTGACGATCAGCCGCTCGGCGGTTCGCCGGGCCCGCAGGCGGACGGCCGAGCCGGGAGGGGCGACGTTGACGGCAGCGCCCACCAGGTTCGCCACGACCTGCACGAAGGCCTCACGAGGCAGTGTAGCAGGCACGGCATCGTCGGGCAACTCCAGCCGAATGGACAGGCCCCGCGCATGGGCCTTCGCCTGCAGGGGCTCGACGGCCTCGCGCAGGGCGGGCGCCAGGGCGAAGCGGTCGGCCACCTGGCGCAGGGGCCGATAGGCCGCATAGGTCTGGCCGACGATGTGGCTGAGCCGCTCGAGCTCCTCGCGGGCCAGGGCGACGAACCCGGCGTCGGGGTGGTCGGGGGGGACGGCCTGGGCGATCAGCTCGAAGGCGGACCGCAGGCCGGCCAGGGGGTTGTTGATCTCGTGGGCGATCTGGGCGGCCAGGCGACCCATGGCCGCCTGTCGCTCGGCCTGCACCAGGTCCAGCTGGGCCTGCCGCCGGGCGGTGATGTCGGTGTGCAGGACGATGGCCCCGGCGTGCTCGCCCCTCCGCGGTTCGACCCGCATGAGGTACCACCGCCGCTGGGTGGGGCTGTGGCAGGGGTACTCCAGCTCGAAGAAGTCCCGTCGGCCCGCCAGCACGTCCTCGATGCCGTGCAGGGCCGCCACCGCCTCGCCGGCGTGGGGCTCGCTGGCCCGGCGGCAGACGTCGAGGTAGTTCACCCCGACACCCACCCGCAGCGGGCCCGGATCGCCGTTGTCCCGCGCGAAGCGGGTCCAGGCGTCGTTGACCTCCACGATCTGGCCCTGCTCGTCCAGCACGGCCACGTGGGTCGAGAGGCTGTTGAGGATCGACTCGACCGCCTCGCGCCGCTCCTCCAGCGCACGCAGCATGGCCGCCACTTTCTCCAGGGGCTGCTCGCCCAGACGGGATAGGGAGAATCCCTCCTCGGTCATCGCCGTCTCCTGCGGTGTCGGTGTCGGCCGCTGCCTTCGACTATAAGTCTAGCAGCAGGTAGCCGGGCTTTCGGCCCCAGCGCTGATTGACGATCGGGTAGTACAGCTTGAACCCCTCAGCGTACTCGCAGCGGGCCAGCCGGCCACGGAACCGCTCGCGGGTGAGCCAGCGCTCCACGCCGGCCTCGTCGCGGATTTGGCAGATGTGGCAGCGCATCAGCCGCTTCTTGTCCTCGACCACCGGCGTGACGTCCACGTAGAGGTCGGGGTCGAACTGGTTGGTCTGCCCGCCGGCGCCGGCCTCCATGAGGTACAGTTCGACCTCGTGGAAGATCCCCGCCAGATGCATGGCCTTGGTGGCCAGGATGTAGACCGTCGCGTGGTCGGCCACGTCGATGGGGAACATCGTGAACACGGCCACCGGGTCGAGGGCCTTGAGCTCGCCGGCGAGCCACTCGCAGGTTTCGCGCCCGGCGAAGACCTCGCCGTCGATCAGCCCGCCCCAGTGCAACTCGGCGCCCAGCAGGTCGCAGGCCGCCTGCTCCTCGAGCTTGCGGATGGCGGCCGTCTCGTCCATGGAGCGGTCCTTCAGGCCGCGCTGACCCTGAGTCATGCAGAACACGTGCAGCTTGTAGCGGTCCTTCAGCAGCCAGGCCGTGCCGCCCATGCAGAAGGCCACGTCGTCCGGATGGGCCACGACAATCGCGATGTTGCGCACGGGATGATCTCCTTATCGCCGGGGGGGCAGTTCGGGCAGCTGGAACTCGTCGCCGGTGTCATTGATCCACTGGGCCAGGCGCTCCTGCAGGCGGT
>JAWLCG010000492.1:0-2968 GCA_041687295.1 Phycisphaerae bacterium
CCTGCTGGACGCGTTCGAGCTGGACGAACCTGGCGGTCCAGCCTCCCAGGCGGACCAGCAGGTGCGGGTAGCGCTCGGGGTGCTCCATGGCGTCGACGAGCTCGGCCTGGTCGACCACGCTGACCGACGCCTGCATGCCGCCCCGCTGCCAGTAGACCCCGAACAGCGCGTCAAGCTTGGGCCGGTTGGCCTGGAAGAGGCCCTTGGCGAGCTTGACGTTGCTGGCCGAGCCGCCGTTGGCCGCGTCGACCTTGCTCAGCGAGTTCAGCAGGGCGGTCAGGCCGCGGGTGTCGTTGCCGGCCGTCGGGGCGTTGCCGATGGCGAAGGGCGTGCCCGCGCGGCGCCCGTCGGCCGTCGCGCCGCACTGGGTGCCCATGTGGTAGCCGCCCGGGTTGACGCTGCTGAGCGTGAGGAACGGCAGGCCGTGACGCTTGCCGGCTGCGTCGCACAGCTCGCTCATCATCCGCCAGAGGTCCACCACCTCGCGGTCGGCGGCCTCGTCGTCGTTGCCGAACTTGGGCACCGCCACCAGCCGGCGGTGCAGATCCTCGTAGCCCTCGAAGTCGGCGTCCAGCGCGGCCATCAGCTCGGACATCTTCACCTCGCGCCGCTCGAACACCAGCGTGCGGATCGCGTGCAGGGCGTCGCCGGCATTGGTGAAGCCATGGCCCATCACGCAGGCGCCGGGGTAGCGGGCGCCGCCGTCCATCATGGATCGGCCCCGCGCGAGGCAGTCGTCGGTCAGCAGGCTCGCCCACAGGAAGGCGGCCTCCTGGCCGAGCACGCGGCTGTTGTCGGCGTGGGCGCGGGCGGCCAGCTCGGCCGAGAAGGCCACCTGCTTGCGGAGGTTCGCCTCGAGCTGCTCGATCGTGCTGTCGTCATTGATGGCCGGGCAGCTCGGGCCCAGCGGCTGGCCCTGGGCGTCGACGCCGCCCCGCAGGGCCGCCTCGAGACTCTTGGGCACCGACCAGCCGAAGTTCAGCAGGCTCGGGCTCATCGTCGCCAGCATGTACTCGCCGCAGCCGAGGGGGTGGTAGAACTCGGCGTCGGCCTCGGGGACGTTCAGGGCCTTCACGGTGCCCGGGACGTTCACGTCGTCGTTGTAGAGCATCGGGAAGACGCAGCCCTCGCCGATGACGTCGAAGGCCTTGCGCATCAGGGCCGGGTCCTGGTCCTTGTCGAAGCGCAGCGTCAGCTGGGGCAGGCGCCCGTGGCTGCGACGGCTGGCCTCCATGGCCGCCAGGCAGAAGCGGTCGGCGTTGGCGGGGTTACGTCGGCCTCGGCCGCCGATGACCACGCGGCAGACGGCCGGGTCGCCGTGGCGGTTCCACGCGTGCCACAGGCCCAGCACCATCTCGGTGGCCTGCTCCTCGGTGAGCCGGCCCGCGTCGACGTCACCGGCCAGCGCGTCGCCCAGGGCCACGTCGATGCGGAAGCACTCGATGTGCTTGCCGCTGGCGAGCAGGTTGTACAGCCACAACAGCTGCATGGACTCGTGCAGCGTAACGGGCGCCCGCTCGACGATGGCCGAGAGGCTCTCGGCGATCCGCACGAGCCGCTGGCGGTCGGCCTCGTCGGTGGCGTCGTTCAGCAGTGCGCGGGCCTGCTGCTCGTAATGGCCGCACACCTCGACGAAGACGTCCAGGATGATGTCGAAGCCCTCGTGCAGGCTGGTGTCGGCGCCGTCGGCCTCGGCGCGGCGCCGGCTGTCGGCGACGGCCTGGCGCAGGCCCGGCACGCCCAGGCGCACCAGCTTGTCGACGTCGATCGCCACGCAGAAGCCGCACGCCTCGCCGCCGGCGATCTGCCCGCGGTTGCAGGCGTAGGTGCGGTGCTCGGCCGAGAGCAGGGCCTGGCCCTTGGCGCAGGTGTACTCGTCGCGCCAGAAGGCCTTGAGCTCGGCGATGGCGTCGCGGTCGGCGTCGGTGGCGGCCCATTTCTTCTCGGCCGCGAAGTCGAACTGATAGCCGCCCTGCTTGCTGGGGCCCCGCTCGCTGGCCATCATCGCCCACCACATCGAGCCGACGTTGACCATCCGCCCGTCGCGAGCCCAGCCGCCGGCGACGGTGTCGTCCGGCTCGATCGGGCCCAGCAGGAACGGGAACTGGGTACGGATGCAGGCGGCCTCGCGCAGGGCGGGCGGGTCGTTGCGGTGACGCTTGAAGGCCTCGGTGAAGGCGACGGCCTGCTCGACGACGGGGTGCAGCGCGGTGAGGTTACTGGTCATGGGAACATCATCTCTTCCAGGCGACTCGGGATCCTTTTGGCCACGGTGGACCCTCAGCGGGCCCTGTATGATTCTACCACCATCCCGCAGAGTGAAAAGCGTTTTCTGCCCAGCCAACCGATCCCGAAAGGGGTCGGCGGCGATTCCCGGCGATTTGTCTTGAGGGGGAAAATCGTGAATCTATAATGACGGGCTTGTCTTGAACGGAAGTACCTAACCTGACCCGGTCGGCTCGCCGGCCCGGGCCCGCGAGGAGGCGACATGGGAGAGACGAACCTGGTGCCGCGTGAGGTCTTCTTCACGAAGGGCGTCGGCTCGCACCGCAACAAGCTGCAGAGTTTCGAGCTGGCGCTGCGCCATGCAGGCATCGAGAAGGCGAACCTGGTCCGCGTCAGCAGCATCTTCCCGCCGGGCTGCAAGATCATCCCCAAGCCACGCGGCGTCAAGAAGATGCAGCCCGGGCAGGTGACCTTCGTCGTCCTGGCCGAGGCCGCCACCAACGAGCCCAACCGCCTGATCGGCTCGGGCATCGGCCTGGCCGTGCCCGCCGAGGAGGCCCAGTACGGCTACATCAGCGAGCACCACGGCTACGGCATGCGCGAGCGGACGCTGAGCGACTTCGTCGAAGACATGGCCGCGACCATGCTGGCGACCACGCTGGGCATCGAGTTCGACCCCGAGACCGCCTACGACGAGCGCAAGGAGATCTACAAGATGTCCGGCAAGATCGTCCGCACCCGC
>JAWLCG010000493.1:0-2916 GCA_041687295.1 Phycisphaerae bacterium
GATGCAATCGCCGCTTTGGCTTGGGTCGCCATCGAGCCAAAGCGGCGATGGCTCGCCGCACTCCAAAAGGGCGGTCCGCCGATCGCGCAGGAACACCCCCCGGGGCGGCCCGGCCAGGGTCGGCAGGGCGATGGACTCGGCCGCCCATGACGGGGCTATAAGAGATGTGCAGATACCATAGGATTGCAGTCCGTGGGCTTGGTCAGGCCCTTCGGCCAACCCACAGGCGCAATCGCGGGACGGTCTACCCCAGGCTCACCCGGCAGCCTGTCTCGCTGGACTCGTAGCACGCCAGCGTGATGGCCAGCACGTCCCGGCCCTGGCGGGCGGTGGCGATGGGGCCGCGGCGGCCCTGGAGGAACTCGGCCAGCGGGCCGGCGACGTTGGCGATCCGCCAGCCGTGGTTGGCCGGGCTGGCAATGTCGCTGACGGTCCAGCTCTTATCGCCGTGGCGGTACCACTTCAGGCCGATGCCGCCCTCGGGCCGGGGGGCGTTGGCGCTGGGGGCGTCGCCGTAGTTCTGGATGATCACGCCCTCGGAGCCGACGACCTCGGTGGTGTTCTCGCCGGCCAGGCAGACGAACGAGCAGCTCAGCTCGGCCAGCGTGCCGTCGGCGTAGCGGAAGATCGCCAGGCCATTGTCGTTGGGCACCCGCGGGCTGTGCAGCGTGGCCAGCTCGGCCATCACGCTGACGGGCTTGCCGAGCATCCAGTACAGAAAGTCGATGGCGTGGCTGGCGTCGTCGGCGAAGATGTCGCGGTTGAGCTTGGGGTCATTGTGCCAGGTTGTCTCGAAGTGGCCCCACACGTGCGTGCTCAGGCCGTGCCGACGGCGGACCATGAAGACCCGCCCCACGCCGCCCTCGGCCACGCGCTGGCGGAGGGCGAGGTTCTGCGGATCGACGCGCATCTGCCAGGCCAGGGTGAAGGGCACGCCGGCCTTTTCCACCGCGGCCACGATGCGGTCGCCCTGCTCGAGCGTCAGGGCGAGGGGCTTCTGCAGGACGATGGCCTTGCCGGCGGCGGCCGCCATCTCGACCAGCTCGGCGTGATACAGCGTCTCGGCCCCGATCACGACGGCCGACACGTCCGCCCGCCCACACAGCGCCTCAGCCGACGCCGCCGCCTCGCACCCATACTCCTTGGCCGCCCCAGCCAGCCGCTCGGCGTCGCGGTCCCACCCGGCCACCACGCGGACGCCCAGCTCCGCCTCGTCCGTCCACCGCCGGCAGTACGTCCCCACGTGCCCGTGCGCGAAGCCCAGCACTCCCACATTCACCGCCATGGTCGATCTCCTTCGAAAGGGTCGCCCCGATTCTGCCCGCCCGGCCCAGCCCTGTCCAGCCCGGACGGCCAAGCACGGATCAGCGGGGCAACAGAAAGGGCCGCCTGGGCGCAGACCGCTTCCCTGGTTCCAACTGTGCGGGAGATGCCCGAAAGCGGCGAGACGGGAGAGCGGCCGATCGTCCTCCCGCACCCCGGCGGTGCGGGAGGACGAATCGGCAGCACGTGCAGACTCAGGCAGCGGCGCGGTGGCGCCGGCGGACGTAGCCCATAAGGGCCGAACTGCCGGCCAGGACGCTGATGAGGGTCACCGGCTCGGGGATGGGGGGATTGGTGATCTCGCGCCCGATCTTCTGCTCGATGGCCGCGCTGAAATCAGCGAAGTTGCTCACCACGTCCTGGAAGGCGCCGGGCCCACCGATGACGTAATTCTGCCCGTAAGTGAGCAGACTGCTGCTACCGATCCACAGGGCATTGATGGTGTCAATGCCGGCCGTGAACGCGTTGTCCCGGGCGGCCAGGACTGAGCTGGGCCCGCCGCCGGGCGCGTTATCGGTGCCGTCACCGCTGATGTCGATGACCTGCCGCTGGCCCTGGAAATTGTTGGTGGCGAACCCGGCGACGGCGAAGTTGATCGCGTTGGCCATGTAGGTCGAGCCACTCTCGGGCCGGCCGGCAGCATCGATGGCGTCGGCGAAAGCGTTGGCGCTGGTCGCGTCGCTGATTAGCGTCCAGTTTACCGCCACATGCTGATTCGTGCCCCAGTAGGTCAGCCGGACGGCGATCGGTCCCTGGCTGGCGATGGCACTGTGCACCGTCGCGCTGCGGAAGGCATTAGCGTAGCCGGTCCGCTGCAGGGTGAACTCACTGGTGCTCACGCTGCCCGACACGTCCGCCAGCAGCTCCAGCTCCAGGGCCACTGATACGGCTAACACCGGACTGGCCAGTACAGCTACAATTGCTAACGCAAGAATGGTCTTCATGGCGAATGCCTCCTTTTCGAACCTCATTCCGCTAAAAGGGCCCCTGATTCGACAGGGATATCCCCACACAGTGCCCCCGACCTTACCCTTTGGGGGTGGGTGGCATACGTTGATCGTAGCACTGAATCCCAAAACCGTCAACCCCCCCAGATGGGCCAGCCCGACCGGATTCAGGCCGGCCCTGTCCTCAGCGATGTTCCTAGGCTAATCTAAGGTATCCAGCCTGCTCTTGCACGCCCGCCCCGCCCCGCGTATCATCGCCGAGCTACGCCCAACCCCACAGGAGCCCCCCATGCCGCAGATCCGCGTCGAGGGACTGGTCAAGACCTTCCGCATCGCCGAGCGCCGGCCGGGGCTGCGCGGGGCGGTGGCGGGGCTGGTCCACCGGCGCTATCGCGAGGTGCGGGCCCTGGACGGCGTGAGCTTCTCGCTGGAGGCCGGCGAGCTGCTGGGCTACATCGGGCCCAACGGCGCGGGCAAGAGCACCACCGTCAAGCTGCTCTCGGGCATCCTGGTGCCCGACGGCGGCACGGTTGAAGTGCTGGGCCGGGTGCCCTGGCGCCAGCGGGTCGAGACGGTCGGGCAGATCGGCGTGGTCTTCGGCCAGCGGACGCAGCTGTGGTGGGACCTGCCGGTGGTCGAGTCGTTC
>JAWLCG010000494.1:0-2914 GCA_041687295.1 Phycisphaerae bacterium
GGGCGGGCCACCTGAATCGACCGCCTCCGCCCTCGGCCGGGCGAGCGGTGCTGACGCCCCGCTTGCCCGGGGCACCCCCCCCACGGTCGATCGGCAAAGGGTCTGGGCGACTCTGTCGCTGGCTTCAGGACCCGGGTGCCGCTACGGCCCCCGCAGCCACCCCCTTCAGCGCCCGATCGTCAGTCAGGCCCCACAAGCTCGGCCCAGGGCGCGGGCGCAGTATGGAGTGCGGCGGCAACGACGCCGCTTTGGCTGGCTCGGTCCTGTGCGATCCAAAGCGGCGTCAAGGCCGCCGCACTCAATATTGCCCAGGCGGCCTTGGCCGCCGGCGTGCGCGCGGAGGCTGACGGGGCGGGCCCGGACGCTCTTTCTTTCTCTGTAACTTTGTAAGCCTCTGTGCTTTATCTCTGTGTCCTCTGTGCCTCTGTGGCCAGTCTTTCTTTTTCGTTGCCGGGCCTCGCTGCGCTCGAAGAGAGCCTACGGGGTTATTTGCGGACGGTGGCCTGGGCGGGGAGGTCGTAGCCGTCGGTTTGGCGGGCGTGGAGTTTGTGGTGGGCCAGGCCGGCGATCATGGCGGCGTTGTCGGTGCAGTATTTCATGGGGGGCAGGCGGAGGGCGCAGCCGAGGCGGTCGGCCTCGTCGGCGGCGCGGGCGCGGACGGCGGAGTTGGCGGCCACGCCGCCGCCGAGGATGAGGCTGCGGGCGCCGACGCGTTGGACGGCCCGGCGGAGTTTGACGCCCAGGACGTGGGCGACGGCGGCCTGGAAGCTGGCGGCGATGTCGGCCTTCTCGGTGTCGGTGAGGTTGGCGGCGCCCTTGGCGTAGCCGGGGCCCTTGGCGGCGGCGACGGCGGGGTCGGGCGTGGTGCCGGGCACGCCGTTGACGTGGTAGAGCACGGCCGTCTTGAGGCCGCTGAAGGAGAAGTCCAGCGAGTCGCCGCCGAGCAGGGAGCGGGGCAGGCTGACGGCCTGGCCGTTGCCGGTCTGGGCGAGGCGGTCGACGATGGGCCCGCCGGGGTAGCCCAGTTGGAGGATGTTGGCGACCTTGTCGAAGGCCTCGCCGGCGGCGTCGTCGATGGTGCTGCCCAGCAGGCTGACCTGCAGGGGCCCGTCGCAGCGGTACAGGGCGGTGTGTCCGCCGCTGGCGACCAGGGCGACGGCGGGGTAGGCGATCGGCTCGTCGTCCAGGGCGGGCGAGTAGGCGTGGGCGTGGACGTGGTTGACGCCGATGAGCGGTTTGTCCCACGCCCAGGCGAGGGCCTTGGCGGCCATCAGGCCCACCAGCAGGCTGCCGATGAGGCCCGGCTCGCAGGTGGCGGCGACGGCGGTGATGCGGTCGGGCGTGACGGCGGCGCGGGCGAGGGCCTCGGCGATGACGGGGTTGACGGCCTCGATGTGGGCCCGGCTGGCGACCTCGGGCACGACGCCGCCCCAGCGGCGGTGCAGGTCGACCTGGCTGGCGACGACGTTGGCCAGGACGTGCCGGCCATCGGCGACCAGGGCGCAGCTGGTCTCGTCGCAGGAGCTTTCCAGGGCCAGGATGAGGGTTTCGTCGGTCGGTGGCATGGCGTGGGTGTTCATTCCTGTAGTATGGCGTGGACGGCCTGGGGTTCGCGCAGCAGGTGCAGGGCCTTGCGGAGCTGGCGGTCGAGGTTGAGCCGCTCGAGGCGGCCGGCGTCGGCGGGTCGGCTGAGGGCGGGCTGGGTCGCGGGCTCGGGGGCCGGGCCGGCCAGGGCCTCGGCGTGGCGGGCGAGGCGGCGGAGCACGCCGGCGGCCGAGGCGTCCAGCGTGACGGCCAGGTCCGGGCCGATGCCGGGCGGCGCAGCGGCGGCCAGGGCAGGCCCGGCGGGCGGCTCGTCGAAGCCGAACCGTCCGGTGGTCAGCGTGAGCTCTCCGCCGTCGGAGAGGCGGAAGGCCTTCTGGATCAAGTCCTTGCCGTAGGTCCGCTCGCCGATCAGCACGGCCCGGCGGCGCCGCTGCAGGGCGCCGGCGACCAGCTCGGGGGCGCTGGCGGTGCGGGCGTTGACCAGCAGGACCAGCGGCACGTTGGGGAAGGTGCCCGCCCGGTCGGCCTGGTAGCGCTGGGCGGGGCGGTCGCGCCCGGTGGTGCAGACGATCAGGCCGTCCTCGAGGAAGCGGTCGGCCAGCTCGATGGCGGCCTCCAGGGGCCCGCCGGGGTTGTCGCGCAGGTCGATGACCAGCCCGGCCAGCCCGGCCTGCACGAGCGGCTCGAGGGCGGCGTCGAACTCCTGGGGCGTGCGGGTGCAGAACTCGCGGATGCGGATGTAGCCGATGCGGGGCTCGTCGCTGAGCCAGTGCTGCCAGAGCCCGTCGGGCCCGCGGCACAGGCCGGTGACGGTCTCGATGGCGAAGACGGCCGGGGTGAGGGTGAGTGGCCTTTCCGGCTCGCCCGGTCGCAGGACCAACAGCCGAACCGGCTCGCGGAGGCCCGGGGCGTCCAGGGCGTCCAGGGCGGAGGCGAGCGATTCGCCGGACAGGTCCGTCAGCGGCTGGCCGTCCAGGGCGGTCAGGACGTCGCCGGCCCGCAGGCCGGCCTGCAGGGCGGGCGAGTCGGGCAGGGCGCCGACGACGACGGCCTGGCCCGCGCGGGCCTCGACGAGCAGCCCCAGGCCCCGCCGCTGGCCGAAGACCCGCCGGTCCAGCCGGGCGACCTGGTCGGGCTCGACGTAGCCGCTGTAGGGGTCGAGCCCCTGGAGGTAGCCCCGCAGGGCGGCCACCTGGGCGGCGTCGGCGTCGAAGGGCTGGTAGTAGTGCTCCAGTGCCAGCCGATGCACCTGCTGGAGCAGCGGCAGCGACTCCTCGCGGATGGTCACCACCGACCGCCGATTGGCCGAGACGACCAGCGCAACGGCCAGGGCGACAATGATGAGGACCCCGATGAGGTTACGCTTGGG
>JAWLCG010000495.1:0-2887 GCA_041687295.1 Phycisphaerae bacterium
TCGTAGCCGTTCTGCTCGGCGACCTTGCGGGTGTGGTTGGGGTCGCGGAGGTAGGCGATCTGGTCGGCCAGCAGGTCGCGGAGCCCCTGGCGGTAGAGGGTCGGCTTGTCGGCGTCGGGCTGCCAGCGGAGGCGGACGCGCTGGGTGGCCCGGCGGCTCTGCCAGCGCGAGCGGTACTGCTGGCGGTCGGGCGGGTAGATTTCGAGGGTCTCGACCTCGGCCCCCGGCAGCAGTTTACGCAGGCCGGCCAAGCTCACCTCGTCGACCAGGCCCATCACCTCGATTCGCTCGGGCACCCAGCCGTGGACCTGGATCTCGCCGATCTCCATCTCGATGCGGTGGAGCTGGCGGTCGAGCCGCTCGGGCTGGTCGAAGCCGTGGTAGTGCGTCGCGATCGTGCCGCGGTCGTGCTGCAGGACGCACAGGGCGCGGTCTTCGCTCTCGGCGCCGGGGCGGGTCTGCGTGTGGGCCGCCACCACGCGGGCCGGTCCGAACCAATGGGTGTAGAGGTTGAAAAAGTGCACCCCGTGCTCGATGAAGATGCCCCCGCTGACAGCGGCCTTCCAGAACCAGTGGGCCTCGCCGAGCTGCTCGTCCTTGGCGAAGTTCTCGAACGAGGCGTGCAGGGCGGTGCCCAGCAGCCCCGAGTCGATGACGGCCCGCACCCGCTCGGTCACCTCGTTGTACTGCAGGACGAAGTTGACCGGCAGGATGCGATGGTGCTCGCGTGCGACCTCGAGCATGGCCGCGGCGTGCTCGGGGCGGGTGGCCAGGGGCTTCTCGCACAGAACGTGCTTGCCCGCCCGCAGGGCCTCCAGGGCCAGGCTGTAGTGGGTGCTCGGCGGCGAGGCGATGTGGACCAGGACGACGTCGTCGCGGGCGATCAGGGCCTCGGGCGTCTCGGCGAAGGCCAGGCCGAACCGCTGGGCCACGTGGCGGGCGGCCTCGGGTCGACTGTCGGCCGCGGCCACCAGGCGAACGCCCTCCACGTCGCGATAGGTCTCCAGACAGAACTCCCCGAAACTGCCACAGCCAATCAGCCCCAGGCCAATCGCCGCCTTGTCCCCCTTGGCCATCGCCGACCTCCTTCAATCCGCGGGACCATCCCCAGGGCATTATAGGCAGGCCCGGCGCGGCCCACGCGTCATGTCCCCCCCGTAGGCTCTCTTCGAGCCCCAGCGAGGCCCGGCAGCCGGGGATAGCAGGCTGCTGAATCGTAACACTCGCCAAATAAATAGTTTACACATCCGAACAAAAAACGCGAGCAGACCCATTGACAGATTCCGCGATTTGTGGTAAAGTATAAGGATCATACAGTTCCGTGCAGGCCGCGAAAGCGGCCTTTTTCGTGCGCCCCCCGAACCCCGCCCCCATTGGGGCCTCTCCCTTTCTCCAAGCCCACGGATGCAATCCGTGGGGGTCTCGTCCAGGCTCATCCCCAGCCGCCCAGTCTCCCTCGGCCGACGATCTGCAATTTCTCCGCCCAGAAAGGACTGGACTCGTTCCGCGATAACGTGTAACCAGCACGGATGTAGTCCCTTACGATCAATACGCGTCCCGCCCACAAAACCCCTTGACAGATTTCGCGATCTGTGGCATACTAGTACTATTGTCACGTCGGAAACCGGGCCGCGAGAGCGGCCTTTTTCATGCGCCCGCCCATCCCGCCGGTTCGTTTGGCCGGGTTTGGGGTCCGCGCCGCCGGGGCGGCCGGCTATAATGGCCGGCGTCGCCAACCCTTCCAGGAGAGCGCCATGGCCGAGTACACCCACAGCCAGCTGCTGGCCCATCTGATCGCCCGCGAGGACCTCTCGGTCGAGCAGAGCCGCTGGGCGTTCGACCAGATCATGCAGGGGCTCTGGGGCGAGGCGCAGATCGCCGGCCTGCTGATCGCCCTGGCCGCCAAGGGCGAGAGCGTCGAGGAGATCACCGGGGCCGCCCAGGCCATGCGGGCCCACGTGGTGCCCGTTGACGGCGGATCGGCCGACGTGCTGGACACCTGCGGCACCGGCGGCACGGGCATCAGCACCTTCAACATCTCCACGACGGCCGCCCTGGTCGCTGCCGGGGCCGGCGCGACCGTCGCCAAGCACGGCAACCGCACGAACACCCGCGCCAGCGGCTCAGCCAACGTGCTGGGGGCGTTGGGGGTCAAGCTCGATTGTGGCCCCGCCGTCGAGGGCCGATGCCTCCGCGAGGCCCGGATCTGCTTCTGCTTCGCCATCGCCCACCACCCGGCGATGCGCTTCGCCGCCCCCGTCCGCAAACAGCTGGGCGTGCGGACGTTGTTCAACGTCCTGGGTCCGCTGACCAACCCGGCCGGTGCCCGCCGACAGTTGCTGGGCGTGCCCAACGCCGAGCTCACCGAGACGATGGCCCGGGTGCTGGCCTCGCTGGGGGCCCGGCGGGCGATGGTCGTCCACGGCGGCGGCCTGGACGAGCTGACCACGACGGCCCCGACGACCGTCGCCGAGCTGGTCGACGGGCAGGTCCGCACCTTCACGCTCGACGCGACCGAGTTGGGCCTGAAGCGGGCCCGGCTGGAGGATCTGCTGGTCGACAGCCCCGAGGCCTCGGCCGAGCGGGCCCGGGCCGTGCTGGCTGGGCGCGACGGGCCCTGTCGCGACATCGTCCTGCTCAACGCCGCCGCCGCCCTGGTAGTGGCCGACCTGGCCGAGGACCTGTCAGCCGGCCTGCACCTGGCCGCCAACAGCATCGACTCCGGCGCCGCCGGGGCCGCCCTCGAGCGCCTCGTCGCCTTGTCCAACACCTGACCGTAGGCTCTCTTCGAGCGTCAGCGAGGCTTGGCAGACGATCCAGGACAAGCGCGCCTGGGCCGTATGGAGTGCGGCGACAACGTCGCCGCTTTGGATCGGACGGGCCAAGG
>JAWLCG010000496.1:0-2875 GCA_041687295.1 Phycisphaerae bacterium
ACGGCTGTCTTGCCGGCCACCATCACGTCGGTCGCGCGGCGGATGCCGTCGATCAGCGACTCGCGGCAGCCGTAGATGTTGTCGAACTTGCTCTTGGTCACCGAGTCGTTGACGTTGATGGCCGGCACGAGCAACTCGCCCCGCTCCTGCATTACGTAGAGGCGGTGCACGCCGGTGGTCGTCTCCTCGCTGACGCCCTTCCAGCCCTCGACCATGCGGTGCCAGAACCGCGCGTCCTGCTTGAGCTGGTCCTTGAGGACGGCGTTGATGATCCGCAGTTCCTTGTTGTCAGTGGGCTCATCCAGGATCGACGGGTCGTCCTCGGCCTGGTAGCCGCGGTGGACCAGCAGCGTCGCGTCGCCGCCGTCATCGACGATGAGGTTCGGGCCCTGGCCCTGGGGGTACTGCAGCGCCTGCATTGTGCACCACCAGTACTCCTCGAGCGTCTCGCCCTTCCAGGCGAACACCGGCACGCCGGCGGCGGCAATGGCGGCGGCGGCGTGGTCCTGCGTGCTGAAGATGTTGCACGACGCCCAGCGGACGTCGGCGCCCAGGGCGGCGAGCGTCTCGATCAGCACGGCCGTCTGGATCGTCATGTGCAGGCTGCCCATGATGCGGGCGCCCGCCAGGGGCTGGTCCTGGGCGTACTTTTCGCGCGTGGCCATCAGGCCGGGCATCTCGTGCTCGGCGACGGTGATTTCCTTGCGGCCCCAGTCGGCCTGGGCGATGTCCCGAACCTTGTACTCGCCGGCTGCCGTGCCGGTCTTTGCCTGCGTCATCAGCGTCTCCCGAGATCGTTAACTGGTCAATTGGTTAACTGCTTGATTGGTCATTCTGTCCGGTATTGTACGGCCCCTACCGCCAGAAGTCGCCCCTGAGGCGGGGCACGTCGTCGGTGACGGCGGCGATGAGGCTCGATGCCTTCTTGACGTCTTTGACGCCGGGGGCGCTCTCGACGCCGCTGGAGACGTCGACGGCCCAGGGCTGGACGGCCTCGATGGCCGTCACCACGTTCGTCACGTCCAGGCCGCCCGAGAGGATCATCGGGGGCAGCTGCTTGAGGGCGCCGGCCTCGCGGGCGGCGGCCACCCACTGCCAGTTGAACCGCTGGCCCGTGCCGCCGTGGGCGTCGGGGCGGTAGGCGTCCAGCAGGATCGCCCCCACCGCGGCCGGGTCGGCCAGGCCGCTGAGCCAGCGGCCCACCTCCTCCAGCCACCGCTCGTCGCGGACGCGAAAGGCCTTGATCACGGGCCGGGCCAGGTCGGCCACCATCTCCGGCGGCTCCTCGCCGTGCAACTGGAGGTAGTGCAGCTTCGCCCGCTCGGCCACGCGGTTCATCGTCTCGGCCGGGGCGTTGACGAACACCCCCACCGTCGAGACCAGCGGCGGCAGCGCAGCGGCCACCTCGGCAGCCAACTCCGGACTGACCCACCGCGGCGATTCCTTGACGAAGACCAGCCCGATGGCGTCGGCCCCGCACTTGGCGATGGCCTGGGCCTTGTCCGGCTCCCGCAGTCCGCAAATCTTGATCCGTACCCGTTGCATAAGCCGCCCACTATAGCCAATCCGCCCCGTCGCGCCCAGCCCGTAGGGGACGTGGGTTCTCGCCGACGCGCAGCGGCGGCGAAGCCGCTGGGTGCCCCGGGAACCCGCTGGGTGCCCCGGGCAAGCGAAGCGTCAGCGAAGCTCGCCCGGCCGAAGTATGATAAGCATCCGTCCTGTTCTGTTGCCTTTGACCGTCATGCCCTGTACTCATACCCTCGGAATGGCAAACTACAGAAGGCCATACATGCACTTCGATGAACCGTGGCATGCCCACGAGTTGACCTTCTCTTGCTTCCGCCGTCGGCCGTTTCTCGCCCGCGATCGAACCCGGGAGTACTTTGCCGAAGCTGTTGCGGGGGCGAGGGCGAAGTGGGCCTTTGACCTGTGGGCCTACATCGTGATGCCCGAGCACGTTCACATGATCGTCCACCCGCGTCAGCAGGAGTACTCCACAAGCCAGATCCTGATGTCGATCAAAGTATCCGTCTCTCGGAAGGCTCTGGGTTGGCTGCGGAAAGAGAATCCCCCCGGTCTTCGCCAGTTGGCTACCGGCCAGCCCAGCTCACCTTACCGCTTCTGGCAAGATGGCAGCGGATACGACCGGAACATCAGGACCGTTCAGGCTCTCCGTGCCAGCCTGGAGTACATCCACAACAACCCCGAAAAGCGAAGACTGGCCGACAGGCCGGAGGAGTGGGTCTGGTCGAGCTACAGCGCCCTGGAACTGGGCCGAAATGGTCCTATCCCGGTTGACCTGGACTCGCTCAACGACGCGCTTTCAGGCGATCTGCCGCGTTGAGGGCAAGCTTGGCTACTCCGCGTGGGCCGGGCGAGCTACGGTGCTACGCACCTTCGCTTGCCCGGGGCACCCCCTCTTCGAGAGTCTGCGGTTGGCTGCCATCTCGGGTCCCTCTCGACGGGACGGGCGGCGGATGGGATAATGGGCCCCTTGGGCTGGGCATCGGGCGTGGGAACCGCCCGGGCCGGGCCCCGGAGCCGTCCACCCCCATGAAGACCGTCCTGCTGCTGGTGGTGTCCAACCTGTTCATGACCTTCGCCTGGTATGGCCACCTCAAGGCGTTCAAGACCTGGCCCCTGTGGGGGGTGGTGCTGATCAGTTGGGGCATCGCCTTCGCGGAGTACTGCTTCCAGGTGCCGGCCAACCGGATCGGGCACGGGCAGTTCTCAGCCGCCCAGCTCAAGACCATCCAGGAGGTCATCAGCCTGAGCGTCTTCGCCCTGTTCTCGGTGACCTACCTCAAGGAGCCGTTCCGCTGGAACTACGCCATCGGCTTCGCCCTGCTGGTGGCCGGGGCGTTCTTCCTGTTCC
>JAWLCG010000497.1:0-2870 GCA_041687295.1 Phycisphaerae bacterium
GGGATTTATCGCATGGGGCCCCCCGGCAAGACATAACAGGCGACTCGGCCAGGAGGAGCCGCCCGTGCCGTAAGGGCGCCTTGGCGGCGCTCGGGTCGCTTTTCAGCGCCAGCGTTGCCCTGTCCTGGGCCAAGGTCTCTGGAGTGTATCACCTCTGCCGGGGGGCCTAAAGCGATAAATCCCGGGGGTTTGGGGGCAGGCCCCCATTCCTTTTCTTCAACTCCTTGGGATGAGATCCTTAATTGGTTAATTGGGGCGACTCGTCACTGCGTCACTGCGTCACTGGGTCACGGATTGTCGCGTTCGGAGGGAACGGGGGGTCTTTCTCCAAGCCCGCGGATGGAATCCGCGGGGGTCTCGGGCTCAGCGTGCATCCCAGGCACAAGGCTCCATCACACACGCGCCCCCGGGGATTTCGTCCCCGTTTACTCCGCGTCCTCCAGTCTTCCCTCGACCAGGCGGAGGCGGCGGTCCATGCGGGCGGCGAGGTCGGGGGCGTGGGTGACGGCCAGCAGCAGGGCGTTGTCCTGGCGGGCCAGCTCCAGCAGCAGCTCGGCGACGGCGGCGGCGCTGGATTCGTCGAGGTTGCCCGTCGGCTCGTCGGCCAGCAGCAGGGCTGGGCGGTTCATCAGGGCCCGCGCCAGGGCCACCCGCTGGCGCTCGCCGCCCGACAGCTCGGCCGGCAGATGGTCGGCCCGGTCGGCCAGGCCCGCCCGCTCGAGCAGTGCATCGGCCCGGCGGCAATCCTCACGCGACACCCGCCCACCGGCCAGCGGGGCCAGCAGGACGTTCTCGCGGGCGGTGCAGCTATCGAGCAGGTGGTGGTCCTGAAAGACCACCCCCACCCGCCGGCGGCGGAACCGGGCCAGCTCGGCCGATGAGAGGGCGAACGGGTCGACCCCGCCCAGGTGCACCTGGCCGGAGCTGGGCCGATCCAGCGTCGCCAGGATGTTGACCAGCGTGCTCTTGCCCGAGCCGCTCTTGCCGAGGATGGCGACGGCCTCGCCCGGCTCGCCCTGCAGCGACAGGCCCGCCAGCACCGCCAGCGGGCCGCGCGGCGTTTCGTAGCGGCGGTGCAGGTCGCTCACGCGCAGCGCGTCGCTCATGCGAACCTCCGGCCAGTGGAGTCCGCGGCGGCCAGGGCGCGGGCGGCGATGGCCTCGAACCGCCGGGCCATCGCCTCGGCCGAGAAGTCCCGAACGACCGCCACCCGCCCCGCCTCGCCCAGAGCAACCCGCTCGGCCGGGGCCGACAGCAGAGCAGCCAGGGCATCGGCCAGGGCCTCCACGTCGCCGGGCCGAACCAGCCGACAGCCGCCGGTCGAGCGGCTCCACTCGTGCGGGCCGCCGTGGTCGAAGCCCACGAAGGGCCGACCCGCCGCCAGGGCCTCCAGCACGTAGAGCCCCTTGGGCTCGGGCCTCGGCGTCGGCACGCACAGCAGGTCCACCGACCCCAGCAGCTGCCGCTTGCCCTGGCGGTCGAGCTCGCCGACGTAGGTGAACCCGGGCCGATCCGCCCCGCCCAGCCGGGCGAACCACCGCCGGTCGCCCGGGCCGAGGTACCCGCCGGCCAGGCAGCGGGCGTCCTGCAGGCCCGGCCGGCGGCGGACGCTCTCCATCGCCTCCAGCAGGACGGGCAGGCCTTTTTCGGGACAGATGCGGGCCAGGAAGCCCACCGTCGGCGCCACCTGCGGAGCGGCCGCCAGCGGGGCCAGGTCGTCGCAGAAGACCCCCGGCCAGGCCACCGCCACCCGGCCGGCGGGCAGGTCGAGCCACTCGGCCATGCGGGCGGCGTACTCGGCACTGGTCGCCAGGAACAGGTCCACCTGCCGCGCCCCGGCCCGCACCCGCTCCAGCGCCCGGCCCCGGTGCGGCTCGGGCAGGCCCTCCAGGAAGACGTCCTCGCCGGTCAGCTCGCACAGGATCGGCGCCCCGAGGGTCCGCCGCAACGGCTCGGCCAGGCCGACAAACATCGCGTTGGGCAGGCTGATCACGTCGGGTCGGCCCTGCTCGGCCAGCCAGGCCAGCAACCGATTCAGCTCCTTGACCTGCCGCCCGTGCCGGCCCGAGAGCACGCTGACGGTCAGCCCGCCCAGCCGGGCCGGGTCGGTGCTGCCGGCCAGGCGGCTCAGCACGTTCAGCAGGCCCGGGCGGTCCAGCCAGCGGTCCAGCGCCCGCGGCGTATGGCGGAACAGGCCGCTGGCCTGCTGCAGAAAGACGTTGAGCCCCCCGTAGAAGATCCCCGTCGGCTCGACCGGGTGCGCGTCGGTCCGCAGGGGGCTGTAGAGCGGCACGAGCGTGACGTCATGGCCCGCGCGCAGCAACTCGGCCGCGAGCGCCTGGTCTCGCATGCAGCTGCCGCAGTACATGCCGGCCGCCCCCGCCGCCAGCAGCGTGATCCGCATGGTGGGCCTCCCTCACCGGGTCCGAGAATACGAACCATTGTAGCAGGAGGCCCCGCCCAAGTTGACCCCGAGATTCCGTGAACGGCCCATCCCGTAGGCCGGACGCAGCCCGGCTGAGAAAAAGCGACTCATCGGACAGCCTCACCCCGCCGGACTGCGTCCGGCCTACGCGGATACCTCCCGGATACGCGAGACGCTACCGACCGTTTACGTATGGGTGCGTTGGGCCGCACTGGGGACGGCCCGCCCCGATGCCCACGGAAGGCATTCCGTGGGCTTGGGCCGAGCCCAGGGACCCGCAGGCGCAAGCGGCAGACGGTCTCCCCCCCCGCAGGCTCGTGGATCGGAGCCCTGAAAGGGCCGTGGATCGGAGCCCTGCTATGTAGCCGTTTGTCAAGCCAGCCTGGGCAGATTGTGGGGCGTCGATCACGCAACCTGCTATTCAGTCGTCCGCGGAATCCCGTGC
>JAWLCG010000498.1:0-2866 GCA_041687295.1 Phycisphaerae bacterium
CCAGACCGGCAGCCGGGTCTACTGGCGATTCCGGACGGAGGACGCGCGAAACAAGCTGCACCACCTTTACCCAACAATCTAGGCTGGCCGGTCTACTACGGGCTGCGGGCTGCGCGACATGCAGGCTGGTGCGGGCCCCGGAGTGTCATCTCTCGGCGGCAGGGGTGGCAGGGCTTGGGGAGTCCATCGCCCACCGGAGCAGTTCCATGGGCGTGTCGACGATCCTGTCGGGGGCGGCGGCGGTCAGGCGAGCCCGGCCGTGCCAGCCCCAGGCCACGCCGATGGTGTGGGCGCCGGCACAGCGGCCTTCGACGATGTCCCCGGTGGTGTCACCGATGTACCAGGCGGGTAGACCGGGGGGCTCAGCCAGCGTGCGGCGGATCTTGTCCACCTTGCCCAGGCCCTGCTCGGCCCCGAGCACGGGCAGCGGAGCGACGCCCTCGACGGCGAGCTTCCGCCGGACCGGCTCGGCGGGACTGGATGTGATCACCACCACGCGATGCACCCGGGCCAGGTCGCCCAGCGCCGCGCCCATGCCCGCGAACAGCCGCACCCGCCCCGCCTCCGCGGCCAGGGCCTGGCGCAGCTCGGCCGTCAGGGCCGGCAGATCCTCGGCGGCACAGCCCGCGGCGAGCAGGCCGTCGAACATGTTGCCGTCGAACAGGCTCAGGAAGGCCTCGCGGGCGTCGACTGCGGTGACGCCCCGCCGCCGGCAGACGGCGGCCAGACACGGGTGGAACACCTCCAGGCTGTCGGCAATCACGCCGTCGTAGTCGAACATCAGCAGCTTGGGTTCGGGCATCGCCATGGCTGTCAATCCCTGAAGAACGGCTGGGTCCAGGCCATGGCCGAGCCTTGGCCGTAGGCGACGAAGCGAAGGTAGCCGCCGGCCGAGTCGGGCACCGGGAAGGCCATCGAGGGCCCCGCGACCCGCGCCAGCCGCACTCCGCCGGCGCCGATCGCCTGGATCTCCTGAGCGCCATCGGTCTCGACGGTGACCGTCTGGCCCTGGCGGCGGATGTCGTGGATGCCCAGGCCGCTGGTGCAGTAGAAGTTGCCCCGGCGCAGGGCCTGCAGGATGCTGTCGGCCCGCGGGCAGGGCGAGCGAACCATGACGGCGGCCAGGCCGATGTCCTCCTCGACGTGCGAGTCGTCGCTAGCCACGCCCAGCACCCGCCGCCCGGAGGCCAGCAGGTAGTCCCACTTGTCGGTGGCGATGGCCGCCCCGCGCAGCCGCTCGATCACGCCGTTGTAGATCTCGATGGCGTCGTACCCCTGCCGGGCCGCCAGCTCCTCCCGGCGGTAGTGCGGGCGGTCCTGCCAGTTGGGGTGGTTCAGCACCACCAGGGCCTCCTGCCCGGCCAGGCGATCCAGCAACGCCTGCTGGTCGTCAAAGCCCGTCGTCTCAGTCAGCAGGTCGTGGTCCAGACTGTAGACGCCCGCGTGCTCCCCGCCGGGCGCGTTCCACTCGACCCCGCCGATCAGCGACAGGTCCGACTGGCTCGGCCGGGTCAGCTTCATGTGGTCCGACACGGCCAGGAAGTCATAGCCCGCCCGGCCGTAGAGCTCCAGAACGCGGGGCAGCTCGACTCGGCCGCAACCGCTGGCCGGCGAGGTATGCGTGTGGAGGTTGCCCCTGTACCACTGGCCGCGGCGGTCCTCGTAGGGGTTGCTCCAGTTGACGTTGATCATCATCGGTCCTCTCACCTTCAGGGACAGTCCTGTCCGTGCGTACCGGCCAACGGCCGGGCTCACCACTCGGCGATGCGCGGCTGCTGGGCGAGATACCAGTCGTGGAACTCCTGGCTGAGCTGGCGACTGCGGGGGGTATCGACCCAGAGCGGCTGGGTCCAGGCCTTCAGGGGGCCCTGGCCGTAGAGCTCGGCCCGGACATAGATGTCCTCGGGGCGGATCTCGTAGCTGGCCGAACCGCCGATCACCTGCCGGCGCATCGTGCCGCGGTCGGCGAAGAAGCGGATCGCCTGGGCGTCGGGCGACTCGATCTGCAGCGTGGTGCCCTCCAGGCGGATCGACGCGACGGTCGGCCCGTTGGTGGCGTAGAAGCGGCCCGCCTTCAGGGCGGCCAGGATGGCGCCGGCTTCCTTGGGCGCGTTGACCATGACCCACGCCTTGTCGCGGTGGACGGGCGTGTGGGCATCGTCGGTGGCCACGCCCCAGATCCGCACACCGGCCGTGAGCAGGCGGTCCCACTTGTCCGAGGCCTCCGCCGGCCCGGGCATGCCTTCGACAACCGCGTTGTAGACCTCCAGGGCGTGGGCCTGGCCGATCTTGAGCATCCGGAAGATCGGCCAGTGGTGGATGTGCCAATTGGGGTGGTTGTAGATGACGAAGGCGCCGGTCGCGACGGCCGACTCCACCAGCTCACGCGGACTCAGGCCCGGCGGCAGCGGCCGGTCGGGCACCAGGCCCACCACGCCCAACTCGCTGTCGGCCTGGCCGCGATACTCGCAGCCTGGCAGCACGACGATACCTTCCTGCTCCGCCACGTCAGCCGAACTGGGCACGACGCGGTGGTCGGTCAGGGCGACGAAGTCGAACCCCCGCCGCCGGTGGTCGGCGATGACCTCCTGGGGCGGGTCCGAGCCGTCGGAATTGGTGCTGTGAACGTGCAGGGCCCCCTTGAGCCACCCCCCCTGGCCGTCGGCGTACGGGTTGACGATGTCCATGGCCACTCCTGTGTCAGCGCGGGAAATCTCCGAACCCAACCTACCCCGCCACCCGCCCCGCGCCAAGCCCGTGGGTCTGCGATCCCTCCCCGACAACGGCGGAGGGATGGGCCAGCGTGTCGGGGAGGTATCCCCGACCTACTCCCGCGCCTCGACGACCCAGTAGGTCGGGGATACTT
>JAWLCG010000499.1:0-2860 GCA_041687295.1 Phycisphaerae bacterium
GAGGACGGGCGGCTTGGAGCCTCTGCCGGTGGCCCCAATGCGCAAAATCCCGGGCTCTGGGGCAGAGCCCCAGGGGAGTTTCTCCGGTGGTGGGGCTGGAGAAATCGTTGCAGAAGATCGTGGTTCTGGACATTAGTGGTATAGAGAGACAAGCACAATGATTCGAGAGACTCAGAGCCCGTAGGTCGGGGGATACTCTCCCGACATCGATGTCGGGCAGGTATGCCCGACCTACTGCTGGGGCACCGGGATATGTCGAGGGGGCGTCGAGCCCCCCGGCGGTGCCCCCGGACGAGAAGCCCACGCAAAGCATTGCGTGGGCGTGGAAGGACAGCGCCCCAGCACCCCAAGACGCCACCGGGTGGGGTCCCAAGGCACTACAATGTTCGACGCATTGACCCATTAACGCATTAACCCTCTTCCTCCTCCACCCCCCGTGACCCAACCGACGACACCCGCGACGCCCGCCGGGCCGGCCTTGCCGGCGGGGCCCTCGCTGCGCCATCGGCTGCGGGCGGGCATCGGCTGGAACCTCGTCGGCGCCGTGGCCAGCCAGGGGGTCACCTTCGGGGTGAACCTGGTGGTGGCCAACGTGCTGGGGCGGGAGGTCTTCGGCGAGTTCCGCCTGCTGCAGACGACCTACGTGGCCGGGACGCTGCTGGCGGCCTTCGCCATGGGCACGGTGACGACGAAGTACGTGGCCGAGTCCGCCCTCACCGACCCGGGCCGGGCCGGGCGGATCCTCGGGGCCTGCGAGCTGTTCGCTCTGGCGATGGGCCTGCTGGCCGCGGTGGCCCTGACGCTGGGGGCTGGGCCCGTCGCCCGCGAGGTCCTGCAGGCCCCGCAGCTGGCCGGGCCGCTGGTGATGGTGGCCTGGGCGGTGATGCTGGGGGCCTTCAACAGCTACCTGACCGGCGCGCTGGCGGGCCTGGAGCGGTTCCGCGCGCTGGCGACGGCGAACCTGCTCAGCGGGGCGCTCTACCTGGCCCTGTGCGGGCCGATGGCGGCCTGGGCGGGCCTGCACGGCTCGGTCGGGGCGCTGCTGGGCTATTCGGCGGTGCAGGCGGTGCTGCTGCGGTGGATGGTCGCCCGCCAGGTCCGCGCGCGGGGCCTGCACGTGCACCGCGGCGACTGGGGGGCCGTCGGGCAGGTGGCGAAGCTCGCCCTGCCGTTCGCCCTGGCCAACCTGACGCTCTGGCCCGCCCAGTGGCTGGGTCAGACCTTCCTGGCCCGCACCGAGGACGGCCTGGCCGAGCTGGGCCTCTACGCCGCCGCCGACAACTTCCGCATGTTCGTCGTGTTCCTGCCGTTCGTCGTCACCAATTTCCACTGGTCGATCCTCAACCAGCAGAAGGGCCTCAACGACGCCCGCCGCTTCCGCAAAGTTTTTTGGTTCAACACGGCCCTCAACGGCGGGCTCGTGGTGGTGGGCGCTCTGACGATCTGGCTGTTGGGCCCGTGGCTGCTTCGGCTGTTCGGGCGCGAGTTCGCCGGCGGCCAGGCCATACTGGCCCTGCTGCTGCTGGCGACGCTGCCCGAGGCCATGGGCATCGCCTTCTCCCTGGGCCCGCTGGTCCAGGGGCGGATCTGGCTCTACCTGGCCGTGATGGTCCTGCCCCGCGACGCGGTCCGCGTGGTCCTGGCCTGGCAGCTCTGCCCGCGCTACGGGGCGGCGGGCCTGGCCATCGCCTACGGCGCCGGCTGGGCGCTGGCCCTGCTGACGAGCCTGGTGCTGGTGGCAGCCCTCGGTTTGCATCCGTCCGGCCGCAGCCGGACAGAGCGGGAGACAGTGGAGAGTCGAGAGTAGAGCATGCGCGAAGCCACGCTCGCCCGGTCGACGCATTGCAGTGGGAGGCAGGCCTCCCGCGGTCTCCTCTCTACTTTCCACTCTCAGAATCCCTCCGCCGGCGAGTCGCCCGAGCAGCAAGGAGCACCCACCCGTCCGGCCGGCGCGGCGAGCAGGACTTGCAGTAGGGCGGCTCGATCCATACAATGCCCGCTCATCCGCCCGCCGACCGCGGCGGGCCGACTCTTTTTGGAAGGCACGATGAAAGGCTTTTTCGAATCTCCCCGCGTCCGCGCCGGCCTGCGCCGCGTGCTGCCTCGCCGCACGGTCGAGCGCCTCAAGAACCTGCGCAAGATGATGCAGGTCCTCGAACGCGTCTACCAGGAAGAGGGCCACACCCGCAACCGCCGCTACGTCGCCATCGAGGAGATCGGCGGCTACCTCGTCGGCGCCGAAGTGCCCGGCCACTACCTCGAGTTCGGCGTCTTCCAGGGGACGACCTTCTCTTACGCCGCCCGCGAGATGGCCATCCACTTCCCGCAGATGCACTTCTACGCCTTCGACAGCTTCGAGGGCCTGCCAGAGCCCACCGGCCTGGACGCCCGCGACGGCTACGCCAGCAACTTCTACAAGGGACAGTTCGCCTGCACCGAGGAGGACTTCCTCAAACGCATGCGCAAGGACGGCTGCCCGATGGACCGCCTGCACACCGTCAAGGGCTGGTTCAACGAGTCGCTCGCGCCGGACAAAGCGGCCACGCTGGGCATCGAACGGGTCGCCGCCGCCTGGATCGACAGCGACTACTACGAGTCGTGCGTGCCCGTGCTAAACTTCCTCACCCCCCGCATCAGCGTGGGAACCGTCATCGCCTTCGACGACTGGCGCTGCTACCGCAACCTGCCCGACTACGGCGAGCAGCGGGCCTGCCGCGAGTGGCTCGACGCCAACCCCCAGATCGAACTGCGCGAGCTGTTCAGCTTCGGCTGGCACGGCATCGCCTTTACCGTCAGTCGCTGCGAGTAGGGCGGGCACGGCCCGCCGCGCTGGCGCCTGACGCCATCGACTAGTAGGGCG
>JAWLCG010000500.1:0-2819 GCA_041687295.1 Phycisphaerae bacterium
GCCGCGGAGGCGCCTGGCGCCATCGACGGCGGGCCGTGCCCGCCCTACGGCAGGGCCCATCGTTTTGCGGGTCTAGAGGTCGATGAACACCTTCATGCTCTGGTCGCCGGCCTGCTCGATGTGCGCGTAGGCGTCGGCGTAGCGGTCGAGGGGGAAGTGTCGGCCCAGCAGCGGCTCGTGGGCGATGCTGCCGTCGGCCAGCCAGGCGATGGCCTGCTCGTAGTCGGCCCGCTGGTACATCAGCGTGCCGCGGAGGGTCAGCTCGCGGTCCTGGACCAGGCCCAGGTCGACGCGGGGCGGCTGGGCGAAGACGCCGACGACCACGATCGTGCCGCCCTTGGCGATCGATCCGATGGCCTGGGTGATGGTGGCCTCGACGCCCACGCACTCGAAGGCGGTGTCGAATCCTTCGGGCCCGAAGGCCCGGGCCGCCGCGTCGGAGAGGTCCACGCGGTCGGCGCGGACGGCGTGGTCCAGGCCGCAGCGGCGGGCGACGTCCAGGCGGAAGTCGCTCAGGTCGGTGATCAGCACCTCGGCCCCGCGGGCGCGGGCGGACTGGGCCACGAGGTTGCCGATCGGCCCGGCCCCCAGCACGGCCACCCGGCGACCGGCCAACTCGCCGGCCCGGCTCACCGCGTGCACGGCCACCGCCAGCGGCTCGACCAGGGCGCCCATCTCGAAGGTGAAGCTCTCCGGCAGGGCCACCACCCGCTCGGCCGGCAGGGTGTAGAGCTCCTGCGCCACGCCGGGCGCCTGGAAGCCGCGGACCCGCAGGCTGTCGCAGATGTGCCAGTCGCCTCGCCGGCACGGGCCGCACTGGCCGCAGACGATCTGCGGCAGGGCCGTCACCTTCTGCCCCTCGCGGAGGCCCTCGACGCCGGGGCCGACTGTCTCAATCGTCCCGCTGAACTCATGGCCCTGCACCACCGGATATTTGGTGTAGGGGTGCAGGCCATGGTACACGTGGATGTCGCTACCGCAGACGCCGATGCGGCGGATGCGGACGCGGACCTCGCCGGGCCCGCAAGGCGGCGGGGCGGCGTCGGCTACGCTGATCTGGCCGGGGGCGGTCATGGTCGCCTGTTTCATGGGGGCCTCCTGATGTGGGCGGAACCCCTATTATTGCGCGGGGCGGGCCCGACCTCAAGCGGCAGAATATTCCGCAGAAAAGGTGTGCCCCCGGTTTGGCCCGGTCCGCGGCGAATCGTAGGATGCGCAGCGAACGGAATATCCGCAACGGGAGGGCATCCCATGCGATACCGCATACGCTATCAGCAGGGCACCGAGCAGCGGACGACGGAGGTCGAGGCCCACAGCCCGGAGGGGGCTGTGGTGAAGTTCAAGAGCTCGCGTCCGCGCGACGAGCGGATCCCCAACCGTCAGCCCCGGGTCATGAGCGTCAGTCGCGCCGAGCCGGAGGAATTCGACTGGTAGACGGTTTGCCGGTTGTGCCTGCCGGTCCGCGCAAGCTGGGCTCGGCCCAAGCCCACGGAATGCCTTGCGTGGGCATCGGGTCGGGCGTTCCATTCTGCGGCCCAACTCACCCGCACGTCCGATGGGCGAACGGTCCATGGCCAGAAAACGGCCTTTCCTGGGCCCGCGTGGGAGCCTTGTTGGGGCCTGGGCGGAGGGGTGACGGCCCCGGTCGGCCCGGGGCGGCAGGCCCGCCGTTTAGTCTTATCGGACCTTCAGGCCTTGCCCCCAGCGAGGCGGTGGGGAACGGGCCTGTGAAATTTTGTCTGACTGACCCTATTTCCCTACCGTGTGGACTCTTGACGCGGGCGCCGCGGGCCGGTAGTCTCACGCCACTATGGCACGCATCGCACGCATCGTACTCTCGGGCCGGCCCCACCTGGTTTGCCAGCGGGGCAGCCGGCGCATCCTGAACACGGCCAAGCGGCGTCAGGCCTACCTCGAGCTGATGGCCGAGACGGCCAACACCTACCGCGTCAAGGTGCTCGCCTGGAGCATCTTGCCCGGGCAGGTGGCCCTGGTGGTCATCCCGCCCAGCGCGCAGGCTCTGTCGGGCTTCATGCGCGTGGTGCATGCCCGCTACGCCCGGCTGGTCCACCCGGACTACGAGGGCTCGGTCACGCCGCGGCGCTTCGCCAGCTGCCCGCTGGACAGCGAGGCCGCCCTCGACGCGATTCGCTACGTCGAGAGCCTGCCCGTGCTGACGGGCCAGCCGACCGGTGACGAAGGCGACCCGCTGACCAGCGCCGCGGTCCGCAACGGCGAGGACGGCCAGGGGCTGCTCAGCCCGCTGCCGGCCGCCCTGCGCAAGGCCGCCGACAGCCAGCAGGTCGACGCGCGCCCCCTGGACGCCGAGCGGATCGCCTACCTCGAGATGCGGATGCGGACCGGCAAGCCCGCCGGCGACCCCCGCTTCGTCCGTTCGGTCGAGCGGCGGGTGGGCATGAACCTCTCGCGGGGCCGGGGTCGGCCCCCCAAGAACGGGCGGCGTTCGTCCAGCCGGCCAGGCCCGGCCGGCGAGAACGGCGAGGTCTCGGCCGAGGGTGCCTCAGCCGATGAGGCCCAGGCGGCCCCCAGCGAGACCGCCGGCGCCTGAGAACGTCCCTGACGTGCCACGCGAACATCCCTGAGCCACTGCGGCCCCTGCGGTCGCAGTGGCTTTTTTGCGCAGGCAGGTTCAGAGAGCCGTCGCCGTAGACGCCACGGCACCGGTGCCACGGCTGCGACGTTTGTGAGCCTATCCGATAATTCAGGGCCACGGCAAACCGGCCGAGCCGACCGAGCCCGGCCCGGCCGGTTCGGAGCCCCGAAGGGGCGCCAGTTTTTAGCCGGGGGCGGTCGCCCCC
>JAWLCG010000501.1:0-2807 GCA_041687295.1 Phycisphaerae bacterium
CTGCCGACGTCGGGCCCCTGGCGGTTGCGCTGCGTGGGGTCGTGGTTGGCCCAGAAGACCTCCAGCAGCCGATCGTAGGGAACCTGCTGGGGGTCGTAGGTCACCTCGACGGCCTCGGCGTGGCCAGTGCGGTCGCTGCAGACCTGCTGGTAGGTGGGATTGGCGGTTTGGCCGCCGATGTAGCCCACGCGGGTGCCCAGGACCCCCTCGATCTGCCGGAAGGCCGACTCGACGCCCCAGAAACAGCCGGCGGCGAAGGTGGCCCGGGCGGTCTGGCCCGAGGGGCTGGGCTGGTCGATCGTGGATGCGTGCGGAGCGGTCGGGCGCTGCTCGCTCATGGGGTCGCCTCCTGGCCGGCTGGGCCAGCCTGTCAGTCCCGCCACCAGGGCAGCCGTCACGACCGCCCCGATCGGCACGAGAACTCTCCATGCGATAACCATATCCGTACTACCCGCCGTCGCCCCCGGCGGTTCACCCGGCCAGCCGGCTTGGGCCGGGCCAATGCGTAGGCCGGGTCGAAGCGCAGCAAGGCCGGGCGGGGAGCCCTGGCGCCCTTGCTGCCGGGCCTCGCTGCGCTCGCCCCGGCCTACGGCCTATAATGGTCCAGGGAATTGGATCACTGACGAAAGGGGGAACCCGCCGTGTCACGCCGCCCGGACCTGCCGCTCCAGAACGCCCGCTTCTGCGCCAACCGATCCAAACACGAAGTGCACGACCTGGACAACGAGACCGTCCAGTGCCACATCGACGCCATCCTCACCGCCGAGAACGCCGTCCCCTACGACACCCTCAGCCAGGCCCACGAGGCCGGCTACGAGAACTGCCAGTACTGCCTCAGGGACAAGCGGAAGTGACGGGGCGCGGTAAAGGGTTAATTGGTTAATTCGTTAATTGGTTGATTGGATAGAGGCGGCAGCCCCCCCGTTGGGTCTTACCAGCTAACCAGTCAGTCTGCCCATTGAACCCGCGGCCCCTGAAGGGTCAGGCTGAAGGGGCGAGTCCATCGCAGCCGCGTCCGCCCGCGCGGTCTGGCGCCCCTTCGGGGGCTCCGATCCAGGCCCCGCCGAGGATCCAAGCCACGGCCCTTTGGGGCTGAAGGATCAGCCTTCACCCAGCCGGACTGCGTCCGGCCTACAGGGATGACGGGTTGACTGGTTGACGGGTTAATCGGTTAACTGGTTGGCAGGCAAGAGGCAGGACCTACTGGCACCAATTAACCAATTAACCAATTAACCAATTAACCAATTAACCCATCAACCAGCCTCCGCCCCCTACCGCAGCGACAGGCGCTTGTACTTGCCGCGGCGGTGGGCGAGATGCTCGGGGTCCTGGGCGAGGACCTGCTCTTCGTAGGCCTGGAAGTTGCCCTCGAACCAGCGGACCTGCCCGTCGCCCTCGAAGACCAGCAGGTGCGTGCAGATACGGTCGAGGAAGAAGCGGTCGTGGCTGATGACCATCGCGCAGCCCGGGAAGTCCAGCAGGGCCTGCTCCAGGACGCGCATCGTGTTGACGTCGAGGTCGTTGGTCGGCTCGTCCAGCAGCAGCAGGTTGCCGCCGCGGCGGAGCAGCTTGGCCAGGTGCACGCGGTTGCGCTCGCCGCCGGAGAGGTCGGCCACCCGCTTCTGCTGTTGGGCCCCGCGGAAGTTGAAGCGCGCGACATACGCCCGGCTGTTCATCTCGACGGTGCCGAGGTCGACCTTGTCCTTGCCGCCGGTGATCTCCTCGAAGATCGTCTTGGAGCCGTCCAGCTCGTCGCGGTGCTGGTCGACGTAGCTGAGCACGACCGACGGGCCGACCTCGATCGTGCCGCCGTCGGGCGTCTCCTGGCCGGTGACCATGCGGAACAGGGTCGTCTTGCCCGTGCCGTTGGGCCCGATGACGCCCACAATGCCGCCGCGGGGCAGCGAGAAGCTCACGTCCTTCAGCAGCGGCTGGCCGTTGTAGCCCTTGCAGACGCCGGCGACGTCGAGCACGCGGTCGCCGAGGCGCGGGCCCGGGGCGATCTGGATGATCGCGTCGCTGTTGCGGTCGAGCACCTGCTGGCTGGCGAGCTGCTCGTAGGCGGTGATGCGGGCCTGGCTCTTCTTCAGTCGGCCCTTGGCGGAGGTCTGGATCCACTCCAGCTCGCGCTTGAGGGTCTGCTGGCGCTGGCTCTGGCGCTTCTCGCTGACGCGGAGCCACTCGCTCTTCTGGGCCAGCCAGCTGGAGTAGTTGCCCTCGAAGGGCAGGCCGCGACCGTTCTCCAGCTCGAGGATCCAGCGGGTGATGTTGTCCAGGAAGTAGCGGTCGTGCGTGACGATGATGACCGTGCCGGCGTACTCCCGCAGGGCGCTTTCGAGCCAGGCGACGGTCTCGGCGTCGAGGTGGTTGGTCGGCTCGTCCAGCAGTAGCAGGTCGGGCTTCTCCAGCAAGACCTTGCACAGGGCGACGCGCCGCCGCTCGCCGCCCGAGAGCAGCTGAACGGGCATGTCGTCGGGCGGCAGGACCAGGGCGTCCGAGGCGATGTCCATCAGCCGATCGATCTCCCAGCCATCGCAGGCGTCGATCTTCTCCTGGAGGGTGCCCATCTGCTCGAGCAGCTTGTCGGAGTCATCGTCGGGCCCCGGCTCGGCCAGGCGGTCGGCGATGGCGTTGAACTGGTCCACCAGCCCCTGCACCGGGGCCATCGCGGCCTGCAGGTTCTCGCGGACGGTCTTGTCCAGCTCGAGCTGGGGCTCCTGGGCGACGTAGCCGACGCGCATGTTCTTGCCGAGCCGGGCCTCGCCGTGGATGTCGCGGTCCAGGCCGGCCATGATCTTCAGCAGCGT
>JAWLCG010000502.1:0-2806 GCA_041687295.1 Phycisphaerae bacterium
TAACCCAAAAGCGGGGTCGTTGCCGCCGCACTCCATATGGCCCAGGGTCGCTCTGGCGCCAACCTGCCGGGCCTCGCTGTGCTCGACCCGGCCTACGGGGCTAATCGGCGCTGGGGACGGTGGCGACGTCGGGGGTGTCGGCCGAGCCGGCCCGCTCGTCCAGCGGGACGAAGGGCTTGTCGAACTCGCCGACGTACACGCCCCGGGGCCGGAAGATGCGGTTGTTCTGGAGGTACTCCAGCACCCGCGCGGTCCAGCCGGAGACCCGGCTGACGGCGAAGATGGGGGTGAACATCTCCGGCTCGATGCCCAGGCAGGTGTAGACGATGCCGCTGTAGAAGTCGACGTTGGGGAAGATGCCCTTGTCCTTGCCCAGGGTGCTGACGACCTCCTGCTCGAGGGCCTGGGCGGTGGCGAGCATGGCCTGGCTCTCGGGGTGGCTGGCGACGAGGTGCTCGGCCAGCGGGCCCAGCACGCGGGCGCGGGGGTCGTAGGCCTTGTAGACGCGATGGCCGAAGCCCATGATCTTGCGTTTGGCGGCGAGGGCCTGGGCGTACCAGTCCTTGACGTTGCCCGGCTCGCCGATCTCGCGGAGGGTGTGCAGCACCTGCTCGTTGGCCCCGCCGTGCAGCGGCCCGTTGAGGGCGGCGATGCCCGAGCCGACGGCGAAGTAGATGTCCGAGAGCGTGGATGCGACGACCATGGCGGCGAAGGTGCTGGCGTTCATGCCGTGGTCGGCGTGGAGGATCAGGGTGACGTCCATGATCCGCTCTTCCAGCGGCGTGGGCCGTCGGCCGGTCATCATGTAGATGAGGTTTCCGGCGTGGCTGAGCTCGGGATCGGGCTCGAGGGGCATGTGGTTATTGCGGACGCGGCTGACGGCGGCGGCCAGTGTGCTCACGCCGGCGACCAGGTGCAGGGCGCTCTCGAGGCTGGCGGCGTGGTCGAGGCTCGGGTCGAGCGCCTCGGGCCGGCGGGGCTGGACGGGGCGCTGGAACTCGTAGATGGCCTTGTCCTCGCCGCGGGGCGGGGTCTCCATGGGGATGGAGTCCTCGTCCGAGCCGATCGCCCCGTTGATGGCCGGGCGGGCGGCCTCGCGGTCGGTGTAGGTGAACTCCTGGCGCATCATGTTGGTGCCCAGCCGCAGGGCGGCCATCGTGTTCATCTCCTCGACGGGGAAGCCCATCATCACCCGCTTGGTCTTGGGCAGGTGCCCGTAGCGGCGGAGCTTGGCCTTGAAGGCCTCCAACTGGGCGGATGTGGGCAACTCGCCGTAGATCAGCAGGTAACTGACCTCCTCGAAGGTCGAGTAGGCGCACAGGTCGAAGATGTCGTAGCCGCGGTAGATCAGCCAGCCCTTGGAGCCGTTGACGTAGCCGATCTTCGTCTCGCAGGCGATCGCGCCCTCCAGGCCGGGCCCGACGGTGCAGGTCACCGGCCATTTCACCGGCTGGGTCAGCCCCGGCTCCGGCTCGTTCTGGACCTCCTGGCGGGCCTTGGCGGCGGCCTGAAGGATGAGCTTCGTGATCTCCGGGGTGTCCTTGTGCCTATCGTGCATGGGGGGGCCTCCTCTTAGGTACCGTGTGACTGGGCCGACGCTGTGCCGGCGCACCCGGCACGGCCCGCTCAGGGGGACCGGGCGCACTACCGGGGATTGTCTCAGTATAGCACCAGAAGCCATCCTGGGCCAGCCTATTAGTAAAGCTTATGGACGGCAGGCCGTGTGGGGACCGCCACTGCGTCGCCGCCTCGCGGCGTCAGCACGTGCGTGCATGGCGCCGTGGGCCTTCTCCAAGCCCACGGATGCAATCTGTGGGGGTCTTGGGGGGCGCGTGGGGGATGGCTCAACTCCGCCCTGGCCCTCTGCGGGGCGTATACTTGGGTGGAGGTGCACCGATGAAGCGAGGGGCATGGACACGTGGACTGGCCGGGGTGGTTCTGCTGGCGACGTCGGCCTGGACCTGGGCGGCCGAGCCGACCCCGCCGACGCCGCACGAGCAGTACCTGGTGGAGTTGATCAACCGCGCCCGGGCCGCGCCGGCTCAGGAAGCCCGGCGGTTCGACATCGAGCTCAACGAGGGCCTGCCCGCCGATACGCTCAAGGACGAGCCTCGCCAGCCGTTGGCCGTCAACCCCCGCCTGACCCAGGCGGCCCGGCGGCACAGCGAGTGGCTGCTGATGGCGGGCACCTTCAGCCACGAGGGCCAGGGCGGCTCGACGCCCGAGCAGCGGATCCGCCAGGCCGGTTACGCCCTGCAGCCGCCGTGGTTCCAGGCCGAGAACATCGGCTGGTTTGGCACGACGGGCCACCTCGACCGCGACGAGGCCATCCGCGAGGTCCACAAGAGCCTCTTCCTCGACGAGGGCATCGAGGGCCGAACGCATCGCCAGGCCCTGCTGGAGCCGCGCCTGCGCGAGCTGGGCGCCGGTGTGGCCTGGGGACAGTTCCAGGGCATGCAGGGGGGGATGGCCACCACCGACTTCGCCGTCTCGGGCGGTTCGGTCTTCCTGACCGGCGTGGCCTACCGCGACCGCGTCCGCGCGGACCGGTTCTACACGCCCGGCGAGGGTCTGGGCGGCGTCACCGTCACGGCCACGCGGGCGGGTGACGCCAAGAGCTTCCACACGCGGACCTGGCCCAGCGGCGGCTACAGCCTCGCCCTGCCGCCGGGGCGATACACCGTGACGGCCGAGGGCGAGGCCCTGGGCCGGGTGGAGCGAACCGACGTCCAGATCGGCCAGCAGAACGTCAAGCTCGACTTCACCCCAGCCCCGTAGGCCGGGTCGAGCGCCAGCGAGGCCCGGC
>JAWLCG010000503.1:0-2802 GCA_041687295.1 Phycisphaerae bacterium
GCGTTGCCTCCCTCGAGCCAAAGCGGCGTCGATGCCGCCGCACTCCATACGGCCCAGGCTCGGCCCGGCGCCAGCGTGGCACGCAGAACCGCTCGCTGTCGCTCGCGAACCGACGTGCCCTACGGGGCCGGGGCGGTTGCGGGGGCGGGGATGGGCGTGGGGCCTAACCCGATGGGCGTGGGGCCAAACCCGGGCAGCGGGGTCGGCGCGACGCTCATCAGCGACACCTCCGGCCGAGCCAGCGGGTCGAGGTAGAGCACGACGTCGCCCTCCCTGTCGCCGCCGCCGTCCACGCCATCGTACCCGCAGATGTACAGCCGCGGGTGCACGTCGTGCAGCAGGGCCCGGATGGGCCCCTCGCCCGGGTCGGTCGGGTCGATTGGCACAGCCGGCAGGTACTCGGGCACCAGGGCCTCCAGGTTCGGCGCGGGCTGCCCCTGCTCCATCTCATAGAGCCCCAGGGCCATCGCCACCGCCGCCATCCGCTGATGGCCCACGCCCGCGTAGACGGGGTAGAGAGGCAGATCGGAGTCACCCCAGCCAATGCCGATGTGGGCCCACTGGTTCAGGGCCGAGCGGTCGGCCACGACGTCGGGCACCTGTCGCCCGACGCGGGCCCGAGCCCGCACCAGCGTCGGCTCGGCCAGGGCCGACGGGACCGTATCGAGGTACTCCAGCACGAGCGCCTGATCGACCACCAGGGCGGGACGACAGACCACCATCCAGCCCTGCGCAACCGGCCCGGCCCATCGGGTCCCGGTGTAGTACACCAGGTAGGAGGACACCAGGTCGGGGTCGCCCGCCTCGATCATGTACCCGCGGGTATCGTCACTCCAGTTCCGCTCGCCGCGGAAGGCCCGCTGGGCCGCCGTCAGCACTCGATCATCGAGCAGTTCGGCGATGAGGGTCCGCACGGCCGCCGGGGCGGCGGGCTGATCGGCCGGGGCGGGCAGATGGCTGGCGACCTCGGCAACCGCCCCCGCGTTCAGCGCGTGGCACGACACGCCGACCAGCAGGGCGATCAGCGTGTCGCCCTCGGCCATCGAGTGGGCGAGGACATCACTGTCGCGGAGGGTTTCCAGGGCCTCGGGCAGGTTGCCCCGCTCGGCCTGGCGGGCGGCCTGGAGGCTCAGCAGACGCGTCAGCTCGCGCGTGCGGCTCAGCGGCGGCATCGGCGTGTCGCTGGCGGGCGTGACGTGGAGTATGCCCCAGTCCATCGCCGGCCGACTGCGGGCGGCCCGGACGTCGGCGAAGACCGCCTCGTTGGCGGCCAGCAGGGCATCGGCCTCGTCGGCGTGCTCGCGGCGGAAGGCGGGAGAGTCGCGCAGGTCGTGCCACCGCCGCCAGCCGCCTGGGCCTTCGTCGATGGCCCCCATCGCCCGCTCGTACAGCGGCGCGCGGTTCTGGTCCGGCGGCGGGGCCGGCGCATTCAGGGCCGCCCACGAAACCGTCTCGCCGCGGGCCTCGATGGGGGCGACGGCGGCCTCGTACCGCCGCTGGGCTGCGCACAGCCAGACGCCCCGCATCGCCAGGATGGCCACCACCAGCAGCACCCACACGATCAACAGCCGCTTGGTCCACCACCACCGCCCGGTCTGCCCCTTGGACATAACGACCTCCCTTCGGCCCCGATGATACGGCCGCGGCGTCGGCCACGCCAGCGTCCGTCCGCCTGCACGGGGCGGGAAACTCGCCTTGGCCGGCCCGGACGCCTACAGTAGTAGAGGACACACGTCGCGGGGCCGGGGAGTGGGCCGGCCTCGCCCGATCGGGAACCTGGACCGCCCGCGGTCCGCATGCAAGGGAGACAACTATGACTCGCCGCACCGCATTCGTCCTGCTGGCCCTGCTGGCCGGCGTGGGCCTGCTGACCGTCGTCACGATTGCCCAGATGGATCACAGCCAGCACCACCCCGCTCCGCCGGCCGGGCCGATGGGACCGACGGGCGGCCCGGGCATGGGTCCGATGGGCATGGGCCCGCCGCCGGCCACGCAGCCCGCCGGCGGCATGGGCGGAATGATGCAGGGCATGGGCGGCATGTGCCCGGGGTGTCGCATGAGGATGGGCGGCATGCAGGGCCCCGGCCAGGGCATGATGGGCGGCCAGGGCATGGGCATGCGCCCGGGCATGGGCGCCGGCATGGGCGGTGGCATGTGCCCGCGTTGCCAGGCGATGATGGCCGGGCAGGACGCCGGGGCCCAGCAGCTCAAGACCATGCTCGAGCTCGTGGGCCAGATGCGGCGGATCAGCAGCGACCCGACCGCCTCGGCCATCGTGGCCGTCGGGGCGATCAAGGACGTCGCGCCCGAGCCGCAGGCCGCCATCGACACCCTCGAAGGCCTGCTCGAGCAGACCGACGCCCTGCCGATCCGCAACGTCATCCACATGACCCTCAAGGACATCTACCTCCAGCAGGGCGACCGCCAGCGGGCCCTGGAGGTCCTCCGCCAGATGGTCCTGGAGAACGACCGCTCGGCCAACCGGTAGACCGTTTGCCCGTCGGACGTGCGGGTGCACTGGGCCCCGCCGGGGACGGCCCGCCCCGATGCCCACGGAAGGCATTCCGTGGGCGTGGGCCGAGCGTCGCGGCCCGCAGGCGCAATCGGCAAATGGTCTAAAGACGCATCGCCGGCCCATTGCAGCGCCAGCCCCGAAGGGGCAAAAGAGTTTGGCCGGGGGCTTGCGCCCCCGGCTAAGATCTTCCGCCCTTTCAGTCATCATGTAGCAATGAAGGCCAGCCTCGGGCAGGATGTTGGGCAAGTTCAGTTCGGGTGTGCGAACGTTCCCAACCTCACTACAGG
>JAWLCG010000504.1:0-2796 GCA_041687295.1 Phycisphaerae bacterium
CGCCCTACGGGGACGCTTTGCCTCGGGGCAGGTCCTACGGGTAGGCCTTCATGATGCGGGCGGAGGGGTAGTAGCTGTAGAGGATCTCGTGGTAGGCCAGGCCGCGGCTGGCCTTGCCCTGGGCGCCCCACTGGCACAGGCCGACGGAGTGGCCGAAGCCCCGCCCGCCGGTGAAGCGGAGATTGGCCCCCTCGTCGAGGATCGCGCAGTTCATGCTGTAGAGCTTCTTCGCCTCGGGCAAACCCGAGCGGAGCAGGGCCAGGCGGAGGTCGTCGGCCCGCAGCTGCATGTCCAGGCCGTCGGGCCCGTCGATCTGCAGGCGGACGGGGCGGTTCCACTCGCTGACGGCCACCACGCGGATGGCCCGCACCTCGCCCATCAGGGCCACCGACTTGTAGGCCTGGACCAGGGCGGCCACCACGTCGGCCTTGGGGATCACCACGTCCGCCCAGCGGTAGCGGTTGGAGCTCTGGCAGTCGCTGCAGAGCACCCCGCCGGCCAGCGGGGGGGCTGGCTCGGGCTGGGGCTCGAGCCACTCGGCCGGGTTGGTGATGCCCCCGCAGCAGGAGCTGTAGTAGGCCTTGAGCACCCGGGGCCGATCGGTCGGCCCCCAGACCAGCACTTGCCCGGCCGTGGCCCCGACGGCGTGGAGGCTCTTGGGCGTCTCGTCGACGATGCCGCCGTAGACCTGGCTGCGCTGGTCGGCGAAGACGTCGTAGGCCCGCCGTCGGCCCGCGTGGTCCATCTCGTAGATCGCGTAGGTCCGGGCGGCGACGGCCAGGGCCTTGTACGCCTCGGTGTGCCAGTTGGGGTACAGCTCGCGGGCCAGCACGCCGGGCAGGTAATCCTCCAGGGCCACGTGGTTGTCGGCCGACAGGACGGCCGGGCCCGCCGAACGGAAGACCATCCGCCCGTGGTAGCCCCGGCCATTGAGGCCGGCCGGCTCGCGCTGGGGCACCAGTTCCAGCACGGTTGCCTCAATGCGGTAGGGCCCGAGCGTCCAGTGCTCGCCCGTCCACTGCAGATCGGTCGGCGGCAGGGCGTTACGCTCGTCGGCGACGACCTGCCCGTCGGCGATCAGGCGGAAGGGGCCCTCCGTGTGCAGCCGGGCCGACGTGACGGCCTCCAGCAGACGCACGCGGATGACCCGCCCGTCCCTCGGGGGCGGGGGCGTCACGATCGGGCGGGTCGGCGGAGTGGGCCGCTGGCCGCAACTGCCTAGCATGCCGGTAACAACGATCATCGCCAGCGCCGCCGCGACCAGCAGCGAGACGCGGGGATGGCTTCGGCCAAGTCGGACCATATTGCGCAACACCTGTTTCATGGGGGCAGTTGCCCCGGATCATACCCGCCGCGAGCCCTCGACGAAAGGCCCCGGCCAAAAACAGTGACGCCGCAGCCCATGCCGTCCCAGGGCGGCTACACTGGGCCGATCGGCGGGCAGGCGCCACACGCCCTGGCGCGGCCAAGCGGAGGGTGTCTGTTTTCTCCTGTCCAGGCCATCATTTCCTGCCCTCCCCGGCAGAACTCATTGCGACGCCGACGCGTACTCGTATAATTCCCGGACATTGTGCGTTCAAAGCCACCCGGCGTCTCGATGGCGGCACTGCATGGAGCCAGGGCCGTAGGACGCCTGCCCCCCGATGCCGGCGGCCTCGCACGGGGGACTCCACACACCACGGCAGGGGCCGCGGAAATCGAAAAGGGTGGCCACTATGGCGAACAAGAAAGACTTCCTCCAGCAGACCATCGAGCACATCGACATCAAGGCCGTCGACGTTCGGCCCGTCGTCGATGCCATGGGGCGCATGGCCTTCCAGGCCCGCAACCTCAACCGGGCGTCCCGCATCTACGATGCCATGCTCGCCGACAAGGACTGCGCCGTCATCCTGTGCCTGGCCGGCTCGCTGATCTCGGCGGGCCTGCGGAAGGTCTTCGTCGACATGCTGGAGAACCGCATGGTCGACGCGATCGTCTCGACGGGCGCCAACATCGTCGACCAGGACTTCTTCGAGGCCCTGGGCTTCCGCCACTACGTCGGCACGCCCTTCGTCGACGACCGCGAGCTGCAGTCGCTGCACATCGACCGGATCTACGACACCTACATCGACGAGGACGACCTGCGGGTCTGCGACGACACGATCAAGCAGATCGCCGACAGCCTGGAGCACCGCCCCTACAGCTCGCGCGAGTTCATCGCCGAGATGGGCCGCTGGCTCGTCGAGCAGGGCAAGGGCGCCGGCTCCATCGTGCGGACGGCCTACGAGAAGGGCGTGCCGATCTTCGTGCCGGCCTTCAGCGACTGCTCGGCCGGCTTCGGGCTGGTGATGCACCAGGAGCAGCGCCCCGAGGGCCACGTCAGCCTCGACAGCGCCCGCGACTTCCTGGAGCTGACGCGGATCAAACTGGCGACCAAGCACACCGGCCTGCTGATGATCGGCGGCGGCGTGCCCAAGAACTTCGCCCAGGACATCGTGGTGGCGGCCGAGTGCCTCGGCCATGACGTCGAGATGCACAAGTACGCCGTCCAGCTCACCGTCGCCGACGAGCGCGACGGCGCCCTGAGCGGCTCGACGCTCAAGGAGGCCAACAGCTGGGGCAAGGTCGACAGCGCCCAGGAGCAGATGGTCTTCGGCGAGGCCACCGTCACGCTGCCGCTGCTGGCCGGCTACGGCTACTTCCAGCGCAACTGGGAGCAGCGCCCCGACCGCCGGCTGGCCGAGGTCTGCACCCACAACCACGTGCCGGCCGAGTAGCGACCTCTCGCCCGAAACGACCCTCCACAGCGGGCGGCCC
>JAWLCG010000505.1:0-2791 GCA_041687295.1 Phycisphaerae bacterium
TCCCTGCCCCGGACGCGACTTTACAATTTGCAAAATATATAGTGCCACGCGCCGCTCAAGTGTCAAACCCAAAATGCCGATAATGTCGGTTTTTGCGCGGAACGCCCGCGCCGGCTCTGCCGGCCCGCCGACCGGCGCTCCGTCGGCATCGCTTCCCGGCCGCCGCGGCAACAGGTCGACGGCGGGCGCTTTGCGGGGACCGCTCGGCGGCGGTAGAATGCCCGGCCATGCGAATGCTGCGACTACTGGGCCTGGCGCTGATTCTGCTGCTTGTCGGCGGGGCCGTGCTGCACGCGCTGAACCAGCGTCAGCCTGCCCTGCCAAGCCCCCGGCGGGGTGTCGAGGTGGAGTTCCAGGCCGGCCCGACGGCGCCGGCGCCGGCGGCCGATGCTGGCGACGCGACCCGTGGGGCCAGTCCGACGCGGGCGGGGGTCACAGCCTTTGATCACAGGCTGATGTTCGTCCTCTCCCGGGCCGCCGACGAGGCCGGTCACCGGCTGCGGGCACTCCTGCCCGTCCTGGCCGACGCCCTGGGCCAGGCCCTGACCCGTCCGCCGCGCGAAGCCCATCCTTATATAGAGGCCGCCCGGCAGCGTCTCTCGGCCGGCAACGTCGAGGCGGCGATCGAGCTGTTCTACCTCGCCCTGGACCGCGAGAGCTCCCACCGGCAAGCCCTGGAGGGCCTGGCCGACGCCCTGCTGCTGACCGGCCGATTCGACCAGGCCACGCCCATCCTCCGCCAGCTGGCCCAGCTCTACCCCGACCAGCAGGCCGGGGCGTTCAACCTGGCCGTCGGGATGTGGCGGCGCGGCGAGCTGGCCGCGGCGGAGCAGACGTTCCGCCAGCTGGTGGCCCGGGACGAGGGCGACATCCGCGCCCGCTACAACCTGGCCGCCCTGCTTCAGTCGCAGGGCAAGCTCGCCGAGGCCCGCCAGCAGTGGCAGCGGGTTCTGGACCAGCAGCCGGAGCTGGCCCTGGCCCAGCACGCCCTGGGCGAAGTGCTGATGGACCTGGGCGAGCCCGAGCAGGCGCTGGAGGCCTTTGCCGCGGTGGCCACGCTGCGGGGCGACGACCTGGTGGCCTGGCTGAACCTGGCCGAGGCGGCCCGGTCGGCCGGCAGCCTGGGACGGGCGCTGGCCGCCCTGGAGCAGGCCCAGCGGCTCGAGCCCGGCCAGCCGCTGATCTACCTGCGGCGCGGCGAGGTCTTCCTCCAGCTGCACCGGGCGACGGGGCGGGCTGATTTTCTCGACAACGCGGTGGACGCCTGGGAGAAATGTCTTACACTCGACCCCGACCAGCCGCAGCTGCGGCAGTGGCTTACAATGCATCGGGCGGCCGGGCATCCGCCGACGCCCGAGACCGCCCCCGCCGCGCCCGCGGCCGATGGAGAACGCTGAGATGAACCCTGATTTCGCCACCTTCGCCGCCGAGCTCCGCGTGACCGATGGAGCCTGGGGCACCCAATTGGCCCGCCGCGGCCTGCCCGCCGGCGCCAGCCCCGAACTGTGGAACGTCGAGAACCCCGCCGCCGTCGAAGCGGTGGCGGCCGCCTACGCCCAGGCCGGCAGCGACGTGATCCTGACCAACACCTTCGGCGGCAACCGCTTCGTGCTCGAGAAGCACGGGCTTGGCAGCCGCGTGGCGGAGCTGGTCGAGGCCGGGGCCCGCCTCAGCCGGCAGGCGGTCGGCCAGACGGGCGTGAAGGTCTTCGGCTCGCTGGGCCCGACGGGCAAGATCGTCATGATGGGCGAGGTTCCCGAGGAGCAGTTGGAGCTGGCCTTCGCCGAGGCAGCCACCGCCCTGGCCCACGGCGGGGTCGACGCGATCGTGCTGGAGACCTTCAACGAGCTGGACGAACTGGAGATCGCCCTGCGGGCGGTCAAGAGCGTCACGCAGCTGCCGGTGGTGGCGTCGATGACCTTCTCCAGCGGGCCCGACAGGACGCACTCGATGATGGGCAACAGCCCGGCCGACCTGGCCCGCCTGGCCCAGGAACTCGGGGCCGACGCGGTCGGCGCCAACTGCGGCGTCGGGCCCGAGAGCTACATCCAGGTCGCCCGGATGCTGCGCGAGGCGACGGTGCTGCCGATCTGGATCAAAGCCAACGCCGGCTTGCCGCAGATCGCCCCCGACGGCGCGACCGTCTTTCCGATGGGCCCGGAGGAGTTCGCCGCGCTCGTCGAGCCCCTCGCGGCCGCCGGGGCCAGCTTCATCGGCGGCTGCTGCGGCACCAGTCCCGATCACATCGCGGCCGTCAGAACCCAGGTGACGCGACTGGCGGTCCGGTGAGTTACGATTTACGATTTACGATGTACGATGTGGAAGGCGGAGTCACGGCGACCACCTGCATCTCACATCGTACATCGTACATCGCAAATCGTAACTCAGACTATCCCACGTCGTCGGGCGGGAGGTGGTTGGTCGGCAGCAGGCCCAGCAGGCGGCGGAGGGCGACCATCTGGCCGACGTGGTAGGCGTTGTGGTCGGCCACCAGCAGCGCCTCGCGCAGGAGGCTCTGCCCCTGGCCGTGGGGGAACGGCTCGAAGAGGTCCCGGCCGGGGTCGCGCACCATCTGGACCATCCGCTCCAGGTCGTCGGCCAGCGCCATCAACCCCTGGTGCCAGGCCCGATCGTGCGGCGGCGCCAGCTCGGTCGGCCAGTAGCCCTCGGGGTACGGCGGCGAGACGTGCCGGGCGTCGTGGCAGAATTCCACAATGTCCCACTGGGCGATCCGCATGTGCTCCAGCAGCCGCCAGGGCGTGTAGGGCAGCCCCTCCGGCCGGCGGCCTCG
>JAWLCG010000506.1:0-2757 GCA_041687295.1 Phycisphaerae bacterium
TGCCCCCACACCCCCGGGATTTATCGCTTTGGGGCCACCAGCATGGAAGGAGCTCCCGCCGCCCGGCCGGCTGGGCCTGGGGATGGACGCCTCGAGTCCCCTGCCGGGGGGCTCCAATGCGACAAATCCCGGGGTCCGGGGCAGAGCCCCGGGCTGTCGGCTGCGGAGGCGGGCGAACGCCGGTCGCCTCCCCGCCGATCGGTAGGAACCTTTTTATTCGCCTCCCCTTCGCTCGGCCTTACAATGGTCCCGGCCTGCGGGGGCCGACGCCCCGCCCGATCGCCTCTTGGCAGAAGGAGCCGAGCATGTTCCTGGCCGTGCAGTACTACCGCGCCCCGTTCCCCGAGCGGCGCTACTGGGCGGAGGACTTCGCCCGCATCCGCGACACGGGCATCCACGCCGTGCAGCTGTGGTGCCTGTGGGGCTGGATCGAGAGCACCCCCGGCGAGTACCGCTACGACGACTACGACGAGCTGATCGCCGAGGCCGACCGCAAGGGCCTCAAGGTCATCCTCTCGACGATCGGCGAGATCCACCCCTTCTGGATCCATCGGCTGATCCCCGACAGCCCCATGGTCGACCACATGGGCCGACGCGTCATCAGCAGCCTGCGGGGCGAGTGTAACGTGGGCCTGACGCCGGGCGGCTGTACGGACAACCCCGCCGTCGCCGAGCGGATGGGCGCCTGGCTGGCCGACATCGGCGGGCGCTACGCCTCGCTGGAGCACCTGCTGGCCTGGGACAGCTGGAACGAGACCCGCTGGGCCGTCAACTCCGACGGGCACGTGTGCTACTGCCCGCACACGCTGCGGGCCTTTCGCGACTGGCTCGATGAGCGGCACGGCGGGCTGGAGGGTCTGAGCGCCGCCTGGCGCCGCCGCTACGCCAGCTGGGACGACGTAATGCCCGGCAAGCTGCCCGGCCGGCCCTACACGGACATGGTCGAGTTCACCCGCTTTCTGACGGTGCGGGCGGCCCGGCACGCCCGGTTCCGCTACGACGCCCTCCGCGGGGCCGACCCGAACCACTTCATCAGCGCCCACTGCGCGACGCCGTCGATCCTGTCGGCCGGCGGCGGCCATGAGCAGGCCCTCTGCCGCGGCGTCGACAGCGACCTGGCCGACCAGCTGGACGGCTTCGGCTCGAGCCACTTCCCCTTCTGGGGCCTGATGCCCCTGGAGACCTACGGCATGCGCCTCGAGGCCGTCCGCTCGGCCAACGGGCCCAAGCCCACCTGGATCAGCGAGTTTCACGGCGGCAGCGCCCGCAACGGCATCATGGCCCACCAGACCGTGCCGGCCGACACGCAGCAGCGGTACATGATCACCGGCTTCGCGCGGGCGGCCAAGGGCATCATCACCTGGTGCTGGCGCGACGAGGTGTTCGGCAGCGAGTCCAGCGGCTTTGGCCTGAATGGCCTGGACGGCGGGGCGGACGCCCGCCTGGCCGCCTTCCGCCAGACGGCGACAATCCTCGACCGCCACAACGACCTGCTGGACGCCTATCGGCCCGAGCCGGCCCGCGTGGGCGTGCTGTTCACGCCGGACAACTACCTGCTGGGCTACGCCGAATCGGGCAAGGCCTGGGCCGCCAGCGAGGGCCTGGAGGGCTACCTCACCGCCCTGGAGCGGATGCGGGTGGCCTACGAGGTCGTCGAGGCCCGCCACCTCGACGTGCTTGCGAACCTCGACGTGCTGCTGATGCCCTGGAGCCTCATCGTGCCGGACATCACCCGCGAGGCGATCGTGGCCTTCCTGAAGCGCGGCGGGCGGCTGCTGTGCGAGGCCGAGACCGACAGCTTCGACGAGCAGGCCTTCTACCGCTACCCCACTGATCGGCCCCTGATGCAGGCCCTGGGCGTGCACGATCGGGGCCGACGGCAGATCGCCGAGAACGCCACCGTCCACGCCCGCCTGGGCGAGGCCTGGACCGACCTGACGCTGGACGCCTTCGCCACGCCCCTGGCCGCCGGCCAGGCCGACGTGCTCGCCCGCACGCCCGCCGGCGAGCCGCTGCTGGTCCGCCAGGCCGTCGGCAAGGGGGCCGCCTACGTGGCCGGCACCTTCCTGGGGCGCACCTACCGCAACGGCACCAACCCGGGTCTGGAGGCCCTGCTGCGCCATCTGCTCGACGACGCCGGCGTGAAGCCCACCTTCGACGTCGACGCCGGCGACGGCAACGCCGGCCTGCTGTGGCGCACCGGCCCCGCCGGCCAGAGCCAGCTGCTCTGGATCAGCAACACCGGCCCGCAACGCCACGTCACCGTCACCGGCCGATTCGGCCAGGCCGGCCAGGCCACCGACCTGGCCACCGACGCCGCCTGCCCGCTCGCCCCCGCCGGCCGAGGCCGACAGCAGTGCGAAATCGACATCCCCCCCGGAGGCTTCGCCATCCTCCAGTGGTAATCCGTAGGCTGGGACAGACCCCGTAGGCTGGGGCGCAGCGGAGCGCAGCCCCACCTTCCCGCCCAGCCGACCACGCCGGGCCCCAAGCCCCGGAGGGGCGCCAATCTTCGCCGGGGGCGTGAGCCCTCGGAACAGGCGTCCCCCAATGCGCCGAGCCCCGGAGGGGCGGCAGTGCCGCACCGTCGCGCACTGCCGCCCCTTCGGGGCTCAATTCCTAACACCCGCTTCACCGGGGGCTTACGCCCCCGGCCAAAGACTGCCGCCCTTTCAGTCATCATGTAGCAATGAAGGCCAGCCTCGGGCAGGATGTTGGGCAAGTTCAGTTCGGGTGTGCGAACGTTCCCAACCTCAC
>JAWLCG010000507.1:0-2749 GCA_041687295.1 Phycisphaerae bacterium
CGTCGCGGCACGCGGAACCCCGCCTCCGCTGGCGCTGCGGCGAGAACCCACCTGCCCTACGTGGCGGGGGCGGTTGCCGCCATCGACGGCTGGCAATGCCGGCCCTGCATGACTCGATAGCAAAGCGTGGCGGACCTTCTTCTGTAAGGGTCCGCCACGCTTGTTTGTTCATCACGATTCGGCGATCCGATCCGGGCCTCAAGACGTGGCTACAAACGCCGTAGCCACGGCACCCGGACGCTGGGACGCCCTCGACGCCGGGCCTCGCTGCGCTCGACCCGGCCTACGCGTCCTGTCTCTGAATCTCCGCAAACCTCTGTGGTTCCTTCTCTGTGTCCTCTGTGTCCTCTGTGGCCCATTCCCGTCTTTGCAGACGCCGGGCCTCGCTACGCTCGACCCGGCCTACAGGCTACCCCATGTCCTCGGGGTCGGTGGCGAGCTTGCGCTCGGGGGGCATGGGCTTGCCGGGGGGCTTGTCGATCACGCGGATGTCGAGCTCGCGGAGCTGGCGGTCGTCGACCGGCGAGGGGGCGTCGGTCAGCGGGCAGGCGCCGCTGGCGGTCTTGGGGAAGGCGATGACCTCGCGGAGGTTGTCGCGCCCCAGCATCAGCATGACCGTGCGGTCGAGCCCGAAGGCGATGCCGCCGTGCGGCGGGGCGCCGAAGCGCAGGGCGTCCAGCAGGAACCCGAACTTCGCCCGGGCCTCCTCCTCGCCGATGTTCAGGGCGGCGAAGACCTTCTTCTGCACCTCGGGGTCGTGGATACGCACGCTGCCGCCGCCGAGCTCGTTGCCGTTGAGGATCAGGTCGTAGGCCTTGGCCCGCACCTTGCCCGGCTCGCTGTCGAGCAGGGCGAGGTCTTCGTCCATCGGCGAGGTGAAGGGGTGATGGCAGGCCACCCAGCGCTGCTCCTCCTCGTCCCAGTCCAGCAGCGGGAAGTCGACCACCCAGCACCACGCCCAGTCATTGGGGCCGAAGAGCTTCATCTCGCGGCCCAGGCGCAGGCGGATGGCGGCGAGGACCTTGTTGGTCATGGCCGGCTTGTCGGCGATGAACATCATGCAGTCGCCGTTGGTGGCGCCCATGGCGGCCTTGAGATCCTCGGCGGCCTGGCCGGTGAAGAACTTGCTGACAGGCCCGTTGAGCGTGCCGTCCTCGGCCACCTTGCTCCAGGCCATGCCCTTGGCGCCGAGCTCCTGGGCCATCGCCGTCAGCTCGTCGAGCTGCTTGCGCGTGAAGGCGGCCCCGCCCGGGGCGGTGATGCCCTTGACCAGCCCGCCGCCGGCGGCGACGCTGGCGAAGACCTTGAACTCGCTGGTGGCGGCCAGGGCGGTGATGTCGCGTAGCTTCAGGCCGAAGCGCAGGTCAGGCCGGTCGATGCCGTAGTCGCGCATCGCGTCGGCGTAGCTGATCACCGGCACGGTGTCCGGGAAGGGCACGCTGCACAGCTTGGCGACGGCCCGCATGGCGCCCTCGTTGACGCGCATGACGTTCTCGCGCGTCACGAAGCTCATCTCGACGTCGAGCTGGGTGAACTCGGGCTGGCGGTCGGCCCGCAGGTCCTCGTCGCGGAAGCAGCGGACGACCTGGTAGTACTTATCCAGGCCGCCGACCATCAGCAGCTGCTTGAATAGCTGGGGGCTCTGCGGCAGGGCGTAGAACGTGCCGCGCTGCATCCGGCTGGGCACGAGGAAGTCGCGGGCGCCCTCGGGGGTGCTCTTGGTCAGAAAGGGCGTCTCGACCTCGATGAAGCCCTCTCGGTCGTAGTAGTCGCGGAAGCACTTGGCGATGCGGTGGCGCCAGATCATGGCCTGGGCCATCTCCGGGCGGCGCAGGTCGACGTAGCGGTACTTGAGGCGCGTCTCCTCGCCGACCTTCTCGGTGCTGTCGGGCTCAAAGGGCACGGTGTCCGAGCGGTTGAGCACGCTGAGCCGCTGGCCGACGATCTCGATGTCGCCGGTGGGCAGCTTGGGGTTGTGCATGCCGTCGGGCCGCGAGCGGACCCGCCCGGTGATGCTGATGACCCACTCGTTGCGCAGGGCGCGGGCGATGCGGTGCATCTCCGCATCGTCGGTGGGGTCGAACAGGACCTGGGTCAGGCCCTCGCGGTCGCGCAGGTCGATGAAGACCACGCCGCCGTGGTCGCGGTAGCTGCGGACCCAGCCGCAGAGCTGGACGGTCTGGCCGATGTCCTCGCTGCGGAGCTGGCCGCAGGTGTGGGTGCGATGAAGCGGGTTGTCCTGGATCGGTTCGATCATGGCGGATCCTGCCTGTACTGCCGGCCCGTCGGGGCCGGGGGGTTCTCGAGGCGGGTCAGGTACTCATCGGGTGTCCGGCGACGGGCCTGGCCGATCGGGGGACCGGGCGGGCTCTCGTCGGTGGGACAGACCGCACAGCGTACGGCATCGGGCCGTAAAAGCAAGGCCCCAGGGGCAGTCCGGATGCCGGCGGTCGGGGAGTCGTGCGTCGCCCACGCGTGCCCACGCGTGGGCATCAATTACCGTCGTTGGTCGAGAGGATGGGCCGGGCCCGCCCGCGCAGCATGGGCCGGGCGTCCGTCAGGAACGCCCGCCGCCGGGGGGCCGGGATGGTCGGCGTGTCGCACATGGTCTAGAAATCATACCCGTCGAATGCCAAAGGGTAAAGGGGGAAAGCCGCGCAACGGGGTCGTCAACGGCTGCGGTGTAGTATGGAGTGCGGCGGCTCTGACGCCGCTTTGGATCGCGGGCGGGTCAAACCAAAGCGGCGTC
>JAWLCG010000508.1:0-2744 GCA_041687295.1 Phycisphaerae bacterium
CCCCATCGAGCCGCCGGCCGAGCGGGCCGCTGCCGCGACGCCCGCCCGAGCGGAGACCGCCGACGCACCGACGCCCCGCATGAGCCCGCAGGCCCAGGCCGCCCTGGCCGCCGCCGAGTCGGCCGGGCAGGGCCCGGGCAACCCGCAGTCGGCCGCCGCCGACATGCCGGCCCCGGCCGCCGTCGCCCACGCCGCCCCCAACAGCGCCGTGGCCGCCAGCAGCACTGCCTCAGCCGGCACGCTGGCCGTCGAGCCCGTACACGCCCGGACCCAGTCGGCCGAGAGTTCCGCTAACGCGGCCGGGCCCGTGGTGGCCGACGCGGCCGAGGCCGACCTGTCGGTCGGCCAGGCCAATCGGGGACAGGCCGGGGCGACTGCCGACCTGTCGACCGGTCAGTCGGCGCCGCAGGACCCGCAGGACCAGGGCGAGTCGGCCGACCCCGTTGAGGTCTTCCGCCCGCGCAGCCGGCCCGGCGAGTCGCCGGACGCGCCGGCCTTGCCGACGGCGGACGCCCGGCCCGCGGCGCAGGCCGAGCCGGCCCCGCTGCCCACGCTGGGCCAGGCCGCCCCGGCTGTCGACGCGCCCGCGACGTCGGCCAGCCCGGCCCTGGTGCCGGCCGACGCCCCGCCCGCCGACGTGGCGGGCCTGCCCGCGCCGGACGTCGACGACCTGGCCGTGAGGACCATCCGCTGGCAGCGCCTGGGTGTCCTGAGCCCGGGGCAGGGCGAAGCCCGCATCCGCCTGCAGCCACCGGAGCTGGGCAGCGTGCAGGTGACGCTGCGGACCGAGGGCAACAACGTGCACGTGCAGCTGACTGTCGAGAGCGAGGCCGTCCGCGTGCTGCTGCAGGGCAACAGCGAACGGCTCCAGCAGAGCCTCCAGTCGCATGGCCTGGCCAGCGCCCGGGTGGAGGTGCTGGTGCAGACGCCCGCCCAGGCCGACACGCCCGCCGGCCAGGATCAGGGCCACACCGGCCAGGGCTCCACCGGCCAGGACACCGGCCAGGGCCAGGGCGACCCGCAGGACCGCGACGGCCAGCCGCGCCGCCAGCCGGCCTGGCAGGACATCGCCGCCGAGCTGAACCTCACGGCCTGACGAGAGAGTGACAGTCCGCCGGGCCGCCCCGAGGCCCGCGAAAGGAGCAGGATATGGCGAGCACGACGGGCATCTCGGCCAACACGAGCAGCGTGGCGACGGCCCTTTCGGGCGAGAACTCCAAACGGCTGCAGGAGATGGCCACGGATGACTTCATCAAGATCCTGGTCAGCCAGCTGAGCAGCCAGGACCCCTTCGAGCCGGTCAAGAACCAGGACCTCATCAACCAGATCGGCAGCATCCGCCAGCTGGAGATGAACACCACGCTCAACAAGACGCTCACCTCGATGGCCGAGACCAACAGCGCCCTGGGCGAGACGATGCAGTCGCTGCTGCTCAAGAACAACCTCAGCAGCGCCAGCAACCTGATGGGCCGATTCGTCGAGGGCCAGACCCCCGACGGCGTCCGGGCGGCCGGCCGGGCTGTGGGCGTGGTCGTCTCGGGCGGCGAGGTGCTGGTGCAGCTGGACGGCGGCCAGCGGCTCGGCGTCGACAGCGTGTCGCGCATGCTGAGCCCGTCGGACTACGTCGGCCGGCTGGTCGTGGGCGTGGGGGCCGACGGGATGGCCTTCAGCGGCGAGGTGACCGGCGTGCGGGCCGAGAGCGGCCTGATCACGCTCGATCTGGACACCGGGCGCAAGGTCACCGCGGCCGGCGCGGCGGTGGTGATAGCCGCCGAGGACCTCCAGGGCCGACTCGTCACCGGGCGTAACGGCTACGGCACGGTGGTCGAGGGCGTCGTCAGCGAGGTGCAGCGGACCGCCAACGGCATCCGCCTGGAGCTGGACAACGGCGAGCAGATCGCCCTGGAAAGCCTGACCAGCCTGGCCGGCAAAGTCGGCGCCGACGCCCTGACGGGATGACGGAGAGGATGATGGGTCAACGCGTCAACGCGTCAATGCGTCACCGCGTCAACGCGTCAATGGGTTGCACCCCGCTGCGCCTTGCTCCGGTCGGACCTGCGCCCGACGGAGTGGCTGGTGCGCATTAACGCATTAACGCATTGACGCATTGACGACAAACACGAACGACGTTCCGCCTGCCTGCGGGCGGTTCGGATACGGCCCAACCGGGCCTGGCGAGCACAAGGAGGATTCCATGGCTCTGCAGACGACGCTCTACACGGGGCTGAGCGGGCTGGTGGTCAACCAGATCGCCCTGGACGTGATCGGCAACAACATCGCCAACGCCAACACCACCGCCTTCAAAGGCAGCCGGGCCATGTTCAAGACCCAGCTCAGCGAGACGCGCAGCTACGGCTCGCCGCCGCGCGAGGTGATGGGCGGCACGAACCCCATCCAGAAGGGCCTCGGGGCGGCCGTCGAAACCATCCAGCGGAACTTCATGGACGGCAACGTCCAGCCCACCAACCTCAACAGCGACGTGGCCATCCAGGGCGAGGGCTTCTTCGTCCTGGAGGGCAACCAGCGGACCTTCAGCCGCAACGGCGCGTTCAGCCTCTCCAGCCAGCACTACCTTACCAGCGCCGAAGGCATGTTCGTGATGGGCTACGGCGTGGACTCCGACTTCAACGTCCTGCGGGGCGACCTGCGGCGGATCGAGATCCCCCTGGGCCTGATGACCACCGCCACGCCGACCACCATGACCGAGTTGTCGGGCCAGCTGCGGGCCCGCGGCGACCTGGCCA
>JAWLCG010000509.1:0-2741 GCA_041687295.1 Phycisphaerae bacterium
GCCGCCGGCTCGGGATTCGCGCGAGCGTCCGCCCCGGGCGGGACACGACGCTCGCAGACCATGGCCGAGGTTGGGCCTGGTGGGGATGGCTGGGACGCACTCGGGGCTCAGGGCGCCCTGGTGGGCAGGAGCTACGGGGCGGTGATCAGCATGAGGCTGCTGAAGAGGTTCGTGGTGTACGTCCGCACGAGCACGGCGTCGCTGGCGGTGACCAGGCGGTCGCGGTTGATGTCGTACACGTTCTCCAGCGTCGCCGGCGGCTGCAGCGGGCCAATCTGGTGCCCGCGGATGCCCACGGCGTCGGCGGCGGTGACCATCGCGTCGGCATCGCTGTTGCCGGTCTCGCCGATGGCGTTGCCGAAGTAGAAGACGTCGTCGCCCGCCAGCCCCGTCCGCGGCGAGGCCTTGAGCCGGACCCGCAGCCAGGTGTTGCAGATGACGTTGTCGGCGAAGATCAGCGTCACCCGGTCGCTGTCCTCCAGCCCCGCCCCGCGCCGCAGCGTGATGCTCAGCGGCGTCGGGCCCGGCTTCCAGGTGCTCAGCGAGCCGCTGTTGCCGGTGAGAAACTCGAAATCGTCCGCCGTCGGCGTGTCGGCGATGTTGGCCACGTCGATCATCAGCCCGTTGATGCCCCGGCTGTAGCTGGTGTAGTTGGCGAAACTGGCCTTCTGCCCCGGCAGCAGCGCCTGCTTGTCGGGCGCGACGGCGGCGTCGTCGGCCAGGCCGGGGCCGGCGTCATAGCCATCGAAGGCGCTGCGGTTATAGAACACCGCCCGCGCGCGGATGCTCACAGCCGCCGACGAGACCTGGTGGGCGCCGATGTCCGGCTGCGAGGCCGGCAGCGGGTTGCCCCAGTAGTCGCGACCGCCGTTGTCGTCGATGGCCTTGCCCGCCTTGCGGGCCGGCGAGGTCGGCTGGAGCTTGTAGCCGTTGACGCTGTCGAGCCCCTCCCCGCCGCTGCCGGGGGCCAGCAGCTTGGGGTTGGCCAGCACCGCGCGGGCGTCGCCGGCCGGGGCGGAATGGCCCCAGTAGAGGTTGTTGTCGTAGACCGCCCGCGTGTTGTAGTTGCCCTTGGGCGAGACGAAGATGTTGTTGTAGAACGCCAGCCCCTTGAAGTCGTTGCCCTTGAGGTGCATGCCCATTTCGGCGTCGTTGTAGAACGTGTTGTTATAGACGTGAATCGGGAAGGTCCGCCCGCCGAATCCATGCACCTCGAACAGCCGGATGAAGTCCTCGCGGATGCCGTCGTTCTGGCTGATGTTGTAGCGGATGATGGCGGCGGTGAACGGGCCGATCTTGGCCTCGTGGTCTCCGACCATCTTGCCCATGAAGAGGAAGAACCCGCCGTGATTGTCGTGGGTGTAGTTGTACTGGAAGATGTGCGTGCCGGCGCAGCCCCAGTCGATGTCGAACGCCTGCCCGTCCTCGTCGCCGCTGGGCACGTCGCCGTGGGCGGTGCGGGCGACCTCGTTGAACTGCCAGGTCGTGTCCTTGCACTGCTGGGGGAAGCAGGCGGCGATGTAGCCGGGGTTCTGCCCCCGGGTGAACGCCCCGCAGCCATCGACGACGTTATGCTCGACCAGCGCCCCGTTCATGGCGATCAGGCGGATGCCGTCGGCGCCGATGTCGCGGATGGTGTTGCCGCGGATGACCGTCCGGCGGTGCATGTTGTCGGGGTGCTCCCAGTTGGTCACGCCCTGGTCGCCGCTGATGCCCCGGATGCTGCACTGGGTGATGAGGTTGCCCTCGATCAGCAGGTCGTCGTAGCGGCTCTTGTCGTACTTGGTGTAGATGTAGATCGCCCCGCAGTACGCCCGCGTCGGCAGGGCCGCGGCCCCGATGACGTCGTGGATGTAGTTGTTGCGGATGATGATCTGGCCCAGCGGGCGGTTGAGCTCGTTGTGCAGCATCACGCCGCGGGCCCGGCGCTCGGGGTTGCTGGCGGGATTGGTGATTTCGAGGTTCTCGATGACGATGTATTCGACGTTCTTGAGCAGCACCGTCTCGCTGGCGCCGTTGGCGTCGAGGCACGGGTAGCTCTCGGTCGAGCCGTAGCGGCCAAAGGTGATGAACTTGCCGGCCTGGCCGCTGGTCTTGGGGATGAGCTGGCCCTTCCAGCTTCCGCCGGCTTTGAACAGCACGCTGTCGCCGGGGGCGAAGGAGAAGCCGTTGACCTTGCCCAGCGACCGCCAGGCGCTCTGGGTGCTGGTGCCGGAGGCCGAGTCATTGCCCGCGGCGCTGTCGACGTAGTACGTGGCGGCCGAGACGCCACAGGCCAGCGCCATCGCCAGAAGCAGCGCCCCCATCTGACGCAGACCCCTCGCCGGTCGGATCCAGACGTACATCGCGTTCCTCCACTTCATCAGGCCCCGGGCGGGGCTGCCTCTGCCAGTACCCCCGGTGCCAGAGTCCTGCCGCGCGCAGGCAGCACCAGAGAGAGCTTCTCCAAGTCTAACACCTCCCTGCGTTATTGAGACCGCCGAAAATCGCCCCAAACCGCCTGAAGGCGGACAAAAGGATAGGTCTTAGGTCTTAGGTCTTAGGTCTTAGGGAGAGGCAAAAGGCAAGAGGCAAGGGGGAAGGTCTTAGGTCCTAGGTCTTAGGTCTTAGGGAGAGGCAAGAGGCAAAAGGCAAGAGGCAGAAGGCAAGAGGCAAGGGGGAAGGTCTTAGGTCCTAGGTCTTGGGTCTTAGGGAGAGGCAAAGGCAAAAGGCAAGAGGCAAGAGGCAAAAGGCAAGAGGCA
>JAWLCG010000510.1:0-2740 GCA_041687295.1 Phycisphaerae bacterium
TCACTGCCATCGAGGCCGCCGGCGAGGACAGGCCGGCCCTGCCGCGGTTCAGCATGGTTGCCTACACCGGCGGGACCATGCGGGTCGCCGGCTGGCGCTACCCCGTGGTCGTGGACCTGGCGGGGCTGGCGATTCCCTCGCAGAGCCGGCCCATCCGCTTCGGCCACGACGCCAGCAGCGGCGTGGGGCATACCGACTCGATCCAGGTCCGTGACGGCCAGCTGATCGCCACCGGCGTGGTCAGTCGCGACACGGCCGCCGCCCGCGAGATCGTCGTCAGCGCCCGCAACGGCTTTCCGTGGCAGGCCTCCATGGGCGCCGGTGTGGAGCAGTTCGAGTTCATCAAGGAAGGCCAGAGCGTCCTGGTCAACGGCCGGGACTTCACCGGACCCCTGAACGTCGTCCGCAAGGCGACGCTGGGGGAGATCAGCTTCGTCGACCTCGGCGCCGACGGCTCTACCTCGGCCACGGTCGCCGCCAACGCCACCCAGGAGAACAGTACCATGGATCCCGTCACCGCCACCTCCGATACTGCCGTCACCGATCCCGCCGCCGACACTGCCCCGGCGAGCGTGCAGGCCAGCGCGGATACCACGCCGCCCACCACCGGCTTGGTCCCTGACCCCGTCGCCGACATGCGTGCCCGCGCCGCCGCCGAGCAGCAGCGGATCGCGGCCGTCCGCAAGGTCTGCGGCGACCGCCACGGCGAGATCGCCGCCAAGGCCATCGCCGAGGGCTGGGACGTCACCCGCACTGAGCTGGAGGTCCTCCGCGCCGACCGGCCCAAGCCCCCGGCCGTCCACGTGCCCGACACCACGATGAGCGGTAGCGTCCTTGAGGCCGCCTGCATGCTCACCGGTGGCGTGCGGGGCGATGCCGTCGCCGAGAGCTTCGGCGAGCAGGCCGTGGAGGCCGCCGACCGGCGCTTCCGGGGCGGCATCGGTCTGCAGGAGCTGCTGCTGGAGGCGGCCTGGGCCAACGGCTACGACGGCCGCAACTTCCGCGACAGCCGTAGCGTGCTCCGCTTCGCCTTCGGCCAGAACCTCCAGGCCGGCCTGAGCGGCATCGACATCGGCGGCATCCTCTCCAACGTGGCCAACAAGTTCCTGCTGGACGGGTTCTTCAGCGTCGAGCGGACCTGGCGGAACCTCTGCGCGGTCCGCAACGTGTCGGACTTCAAGACCGTCACCAGCTACCGCCTCATCGGCCGTGACCAGTACGAGGTCGTGGCGCCCGGCGGCGAGCTCAAGCACGGGACCCTGGGCGAGGAGAGCTACAGCAATAAGGCCGACACCTACGGCCTGATGCTCTCCATCGACCGCCGCGACATCATCAACGACGACCTGGGCGCCATCACCGCCGTGCCGCGCAAGCTCGGCCGCGGCTCGGGGCTCAAGATCAACGACGTCTTCTGGAGCGTCTTCCTGGCCAACTCCAGCTTCTTCACGGCCGGCAACAAGAACCTGCTGACCGGCGCCGACACCGCCCTGACGATCGACGGGCTCAGCAAGGTGGAGAAGGCCTTCGCCGACCAGGTGGACCCCGACGGCAAGCCTCTGGGCGTGCAGCCGGCGATCATGCTGGTGCCCACGGCCCTGTCGGCCATGGCGACCATGCTCTTCAAGAGCCTGGAGATCCGCGACACCACCAGCTCGACGAAGTACCCCGTGGCCAACCCGCACCAGAACAAGTTCCGGGCCGAGGTCAGCCGCTATCTGTCCAACTCGACCTACACCGGCAACTCGGAGAAGGCGTGGTACCTGCTGGCCGACCCGGCCGACCTGCCGGTGATCGAGGTGGCGTTCCTGCACGGCCAGGAATCGCCGACGATCGACTCGGCCCAGGTCGACTTCAACGTCCTGGGCGTGCAGATGCGGGGCTACCACGACTTCGGCGTGAGCCTGCAGGATCCCAAGGGCGGCGTGAAGGCCAAGGGCGAGGCGTAGTCACCGGAGGTTCGGGAACTCCCGCCGGAGGATCTCGATGAGCTTGGCGGCGCCCTGCTCATCGAGTTGGATGGACTGGCTGACCTTGTCTTGGAACTCCCGGTCAGCCGAGCCGTAGGTTTCGAGGATTATGTAGGGCTTGTTGCCCGCTCTGAAAGAACTGTAAGTGCAACGGACCGGCTTGTGAATCTTCGGCCTGTCCTTCTCGTGCCGTTCGAACTCAGAAACAAAGGCCATGGTGTTTCCCCTTGTTGATCGTTAAGGCCTGGCCAGGCTACCAGGTCAAGCCAACACGATCAATGTGCAAAGGAACGAGTAATGAAGGCGACCTTCGTTCATGACGGCGGCAGCATCGACTACACTCCCTCGGCCGACGTGGCCGTGGGGGACGTGGTGGTCCAGGGCGAGCTGGTGGGCGTGGCTCACCGGGCGATCCCTGCCAACACGCTGGGCAGCCTGGCGGTCACCGGCGTCTTCGACGTCGCCAAGGCCACCAGTGCCGGCACGGCGATCACCGCTGGGGCCAACTGCTACTGGGACGCGACCAACAAGGTCGCCACCACCACGGCCACCGGCAACAAGCTCATCGGCAAGTGCGTCCGGGCCGCCGTCGATGCCGACGCCATCGTGCGGGTGAGGCTGAGCCAGTAGGCCATGGCGGACCTGCTGCGACAGGGCGCGACGTGGCTGGGGCAGATGCGCACCACGCACTGCTCCAGCCCCGTCACCTACCGCCGGGGCACAGCCGAGGCCACCGTCAACGCCACGCCCGGCCGCACGGAGTACGAGGCGAC
>JAWLCG010000511.1:0-2740 GCA_041687295.1 Phycisphaerae bacterium
CTCGTGACACATTGCGGGCAGAGCTCACAAACCCATAATGGAAAGGCCGGGCAATGGTTACAGACGGCAGTGCCATTCGTGACTGTCCCGCCTTTCCCGTCCCGCCTTTCCCCGCCTTTCCCGCCTTTCACCGCCTTTCACGGGGCGACTGGCGGAACTTCAAACCTGGGCCGATCATACTCCATCCGTACGTGTCGGCGTTTCTGGACAGCCCCAACTGTTGAACTCGTTCACCAGTCCAGTGGCATGCACCAGTATTTCACCCGCCAGGGCCGATGCCTTCGTGAGCCCTTCCAGGTCTGCCACACCAAGTACCCCAGCAAGTTCCATCCAGTGCCGCCACGAAACTGGACAGTCCGTGCCGCCTGCATCCATTATGTTGGCGCTCGACCAGAAGTGGAGGGGCCAGACCGCATCACAGGGCTCGTGGTGATCCAGCAGCCATTGTGCCTGACCAAGATGCTTGATTCGTATTGTCTTGTCCTCAGCGGTGAACGGCCCAGCGGCGATCACGTTCTGAGCCAAGCCTGCGAGCCTACGGACCTCGGATGGGCTCAGATCCCCGGCGCCGAGCAGTCGAACCGCGTCCCGGAGATAGGCTGACCATCCGAGTTGGAGAGCCGACTCCCGACAGAAGAGCAGCCCACGGGACATGGTGCATCGCTTATTGAGAACCGCCCTGGGAAGTCCCAAGACCGCTTTGAGAGCCGAAACGTGCATGCGTTGAGCCGGGAGTAGCTCGCCAAGATCGACGTGGTGCGCCATGTTGGCCACGGCCGTCTCCAGACGGTGCAGTTGACCTGCCGCGCGCACGCGCCTGCTTTCTGGTTCCGTATATCTCGCCAGGATCTCGTTCTGCACTTCTGCCATCCAGCCTGTTGTATCACGCAGAATCACGGCTGAACGCAGGTCGTGAGTCAGCCCCGCGTCCCGGAGAACTGCGTTGACATCCGCGAGTTCGCTCTTGGCGACGACGAGCCATTCAAACACTGTGCCGTCGATTAGCCTGCGCTGCACGGCCTCCCCCCCTTGTCCGTCCAAAGCCACCATCAGGATGTCAACATCTGACTCGGGTGTGCAGTCGCCCTCGGCCACAGAACTCACAATACAGGCGGCCTGCAGCGGACATTCGCAGCCGTCCACATCCTCCACAACCTGCAGAGCCATTTGAATCTTTCTGGTCCTGTCCACCTTGCTCATCCTTTCTCCCGGTGCGGCATGGCCGAGCTCCGCAGACGCGATGGCTGGGACGGTTTCGTTCGCGTGTCCAGTCGCCCTCCCGGCGAGTTCAAACCGAGCCATTCTGCCTGCGATTGTATACCCCTACAGCGCAAGAAGAAAGCCTTCCGTTTCTGGCGGAAGGCCCGAAAAACCGGGACAGTCATCTATTTTGGCTACCCCGCCAGGGGTTCGCCAACGGGGAAACAGGTGCCTGCCCCACCTTTCCACCTTTTCCACCTTTTCAGTCGGTACCGCCAATCCGCCCGCCGGGCAAGACCGTAGGCCGGGTCGAGCCACGCGAGGGCCGGCGGCGAGGGCGTCCGGCGCGTCGGCCCGCGGAACCCAACCGCCGGGCCTTGCTGTCGCTCGACCCGGCCTACGGGACGAGCCCCCCCCCTGTTGCGCGTGCCACGACTTTCACGCCCCACCGGTTTTCCCCCCCCCCCTCGCCGACGCTCCGTCGTACAATAGGACGTCATGTCCAAGACACACAACACCCACGAAGCGATGCTCTACGAGCGCCAGGCCAACGACATCGTCCGGTGCTACCTGTGCGGCCATCGGTGCACGATTCGGCCGGGCCAGACGGGCGCCTGCCGGGTGCGACGCAACACCGGCGGTCGGCTGGAGACGCTCAACTACGAGTCGGTGGTGGCGGTGAACATCGACCCCATCGAGAAGAAGCCCCTCTACCACTTCCTGCCGGGCAGCCGAAGCCTGTCCGTGGCGGCGGCGGGGTGCAACTTCCAGTGCGCCTTCTGCCAGAACTGGCAGATCAGCCAGCTGCCCCAGACCGGCAAGGTGGACACCGGCGTGACCGTCGAGCCCGCCCGGCTGGTGGAGGAGGCCGTCAGCCACGGCTGCGCGTCGATCAGCTACACGTACACCGAGCCGACGGTCTTCTTCGAGCTGGCCTACGACACGGCCGGGCTGGCGAAGGCGGCGGGGCTGGGCAACTGCTTCGTCTCCAACGGCTTCATGACGCCCGAGGCGGTGCGGGCCATCGCCCCGGTCCTCGACGCGATCAACGTGGACCTCAAGGCCTTCCGCGACGAGACCTACCGCCGCGTCATGAAGGGCCGGCTCGAGCCGGTGCTGGAGTGCCTGCGGACGCTGGTGGCCGAGGGGGTCTGGGTGGAGGTGACGACGCTGGTGGTGCCGGGCCTGAACGACAGCGAGGCCGAGCTGGGCGACATCGCCCGCTTCATCGCCGGCGAGCTGGGCCCGGACGTGCCCTGGCACATCAGCCGCTTCCACGGCGACTTCCAGATGGCGGACACGCCGGCCACGCCCATCGCGACGCTGCAGCGGGCCCGCGAGATCGGCCAGGACGCCGGGCTGCGGTACCTCTACATCGGCAACGCCTACCTCCCCGGCGCCGGCGACACCCGCTGCCCGCAGTGCGACAGCGTCGTCCTGAAGCGCGAGGGCCTGGGCCTGGCTGAGAACCACCTCGCCGACGGCACCTGCCCGACCTGCGCCACGGCCATCGCCGGCCGCTGGAGCCTGTAGCGTAGGG
>JAWLCG010000512.1:0-2725 GCA_041687295.1 Phycisphaerae bacterium
TACCGTCCCGATCGACCAGCTGGCTGACGGCGACAGCCGCTTCGTGGAGGTCAATGGCCTCACGGTGCACTACAAGACCGCGGGTGATGGCGACCCAGCTCTGGTCCTTCTCCACGGCTTCGGGGCCAGCGTCTTCTCGTGGCGCGAGGTTATGGCGCCGCTAGCTGAACACGGCGCGGTGATCGCCTTCGACCGGCCCGCCTTCGGCCTCACCGAGCGGCCTCTCTCCTGGGATGAGGGCGCCAACCCGTACACGCCGGAGGCTCAGGTAGCCCTGGTGCTGGGCTTGATGGACGCCCTGGACATCGACCAGGCGGTCCTGGTCGGCAACTCCGCGGGCGGCACCGTGGCCGTCAATACGGCGCTGACCCACCCCAACCGAGTTCAGGCCCTGGTGCTGGTGGACGCAGCCATCTACGAGGGCGGCGGTTCTCCCTCGTGGATTCGGCCCCTATTGCAGACGCCGCAGCTCGACCGTCTGGGCCCGCTGCTGGCACGCCAGATCGCAGTGCGTGGTGACGCATTCCTGGAGAGCGCCTGGCACGACCCGAGCAAGATCACACCCGCGGTTCGTGCCGGCTACCGCAGACCGCTGCGGGCGGAGAACTGGGACCGGGCGCTGTGGGAGCTGACGAGGGCCTCCCGCTCGCTGGAGGCACCCGAGCTTGGGGCGCTTACGCTGCCTTCTTTGGTCATCAGCGGCGACGATGACCGCATCGTACCCGTCGCCTCGAGCGTCCGCCTGGCGCAGGAGCTGTCCAACGCCGAGCTGGTTATTCTGCCCAACTGCGGCCACGTGCCTCACGAGGAGTGCCCGGAGGCGTTCTTGGAGGCGGTGGAGGGTTTCCTAAGGGAGCTTCCTGGTCTGTAAGCGAGCTGGGTGTGAAGCACAGAGAAACAGGACACAGAGTGTCCAGTGAACGGCGAATGCCTGGGCAGGGGGTTGCTGACCCCTCCTACGATCCGATGCTGTGGCCTCGATGGAGGGGTCGCCGTGGGGCGACATATCCGGCTTACGCCAGCCCGTTACAACACGATTCTCCGATGAACTTCCTCCATCAGAGGATCCAGCCGAACGTGCGTGCCTGGCGCGAGGACGCCTGTCGCGCCAACGACGCCCCGGCGGGAGTTGATGCTCCCGTATCCTGTCGTGGGGTCGCGCCAACGTGGAGTTACAGGTCTCAAGGTACCCGGCAGATCAAGGACTGCGCCTGACCTCGTCTTCCAGCCCCCGTACGAGGGGGGGCGGGCGAAAGGGCCGTCCCATAGGTTTTACTCGGCGCCTTGTCGTGGCCCGATGCGATGGGTGCTGGAGCTTTTAGGTTCGCCAGCCGGAGAGTATAATTGCTGTGGTTAGGTGCGGCTGAGGACCCAAGCCGTTGGCTTTACGATGAAAATATACAACTCTAAGGAGACTAAGAATGGATGAACAAAGCAGGCGTCCCGCAACAGGCGAGGCTGGCAGCACCACCGCCAGCCGAGGCACCTCCAATCCCGACTGGTGGCCCGACCAACTGAACCTGCGTATTCTGCATCAGCACTCCCCGGCCTCTAACCCGCTGGGACCCGATTTTAGGTACGCCGAGGAGTTCAAGAAACTCGATTTTGCCGCCCTGAAGAAAGACCTGGCCGACCTCATGACCAATTCGCAAGACTGGTGGCCCGCCGACTGGGGTCACTACGGCGGCTTGATGATTCGTATGGCCTGGCACAGCGCCGGCACCTACCGCGCGGGAGATGGACGCGGCGGGGCGAGCACCGGCAACCAACGGTTTGCTCCGCTCAACAGCTGGCCAGACAACATCAACCTGGATAAGGCCCGCCGTCTGCTCTGGCCCATCAAGAAGAAATACGGCAACAAGATTTCCTGGGCCGATCTGATGATTCTGACCGGTAACGTCGCCCTTGAAACCATGGGCTTCGAGACTTTCGGCTTCGGCGGTGGACGCGAGGACATCTGGCAACCTGAAGAGGACATCTACTGGGGCTCAGAAGAGGAATGGCTGGGCGATCAGCGCTACAGCGGCGACCGCAAGCTGGAGAATCCCCTTGCCGCGGTGCAGATGGGCTTGATTTACGTCAATCCTGAAGGCCCAAATGGCAACCCCGACCCGGTGGCTTCGGGCCGCGATGTGCGTGAAACCTTTGCCCGCATGGGCATGAACGACGAGGAGACCGTCGCGCTAGTCGCCGGGGGACATACCTTCGGCAAGGCACACGGCGCCGGCGACCCTCAACTGGTCGGCCCTGAACCCGAAGCAGCCCCCCTCGAACAGATGGGCCTCGGCTGGAAGAACCGGCTCGGTACCGGGAAAGGGGACGACACCATCAGCAGCGGCATTGAAGGCGCGTGGAAGCCCAACCCCACGCAGTGGGATATGGGCTACTTGGACATGCTCTTCCGCTACGAGTGGGAGCTGACCAAAAGCCCGGCAGGCGCCCATCAGTGGACGCCCAAGGACTGCAAGCCGGAAGACCTGATTCCCGCTGCGCACGACCCCTCGGAGAAGCACCCGCCGATGATGACCACCGCTGATCTGTCGCTGCGCTTCGATCCCATCTACGAGCCAATTGCGCGCCGCTTCCATCAAGACCCCGAAGCCTTTGCGGATGCCTTCGCCCGCGCTTGGTTCAAACTGATCCACCGCGACATGGGTCCCAAGAGCCGCTATCTCGGCCCGGAGGTGCCAGAGGAGGACCTGATCTGGCAAGACCCCATCCCCGC
>JAWLCG010000513.1:0-2724 GCA_041687295.1 Phycisphaerae bacterium
CCCGCCTCGGGGGCCGGCGGCCTGGGTCGGGGGGGCCCCAGCGCCAGCGAAGCCCCACCTTTGCCCGGTCCCGGGATGGCGGCTACTCGAAGGCGATCTCGTAGAACGGGGTGCGGTCGGCGGCGCCGTCGAGGGTGAACTGGCCGTCGGTGACGCTCAGCGTTCGGCCGGTGCGGTGGCCGTCGTGGTCCAGCACATGCACCGTGAAGCCGGGGCGGGCGAGCTTCACGGTCGCGCGGACCGGCTCGATCTCGACGGGGGCGTCGCCCAGTTCCAGCAGCTGCTTGGAGTCCTCGCTGAAGCGCATGCCGGTGTTGCGGGCCCGCGCGAAGGCGGTGACGACCAGCGAGTCGGCATCGGCGAGGGTCTGGCCGGGGCCGCGGGCGGTGATGAACAGCGAGGCGAATCGGCCCGAGGGGGTGACGGTGACCTCGCCCAGGGCGATCGGCTCGGCCGGCGCGAAGCCGACGACGGCCTTGGTGGCGTCGGTGTCGACGGTGAAGTAGCTCTGCTTGCGGGCCCCGAAGCGCCAGTCGAGCTGGCCGGTGACCGAGCGGGCCCGGCCCTCTTCGAGCAGGCCCGTCAGCGGGACGGTGGGCGTGGCGGGCTGGGCCGAGTCGGCGAAATCGACCACGACGCGCCCCACCGCCAGGGCGGTCGAGGCGGCGAAGTCCTTCTCGTCGCCCGTCTGGCGGACGCGCTGGTCGACGTGGAGCGTGCCGGCGGCCAGGTCGCTCATGGGCACGGCCTGGCGGACGACGACGGGGGCCTCGGCCACGTCGCCGCGGTAGATCATGCGGGCGAGGGTGGGGTACTGGCCCATCTGGGTGGGCGAGGTGGCGTTGTAGATGTTGCCCCCGCCGTGGCCCTGGATGGTTCGGCTGTAGGTGTGCGTGCCCATGGCGAAGTGGAACGAGGCGTCCCAGCCCTGCAGACCCATGCCGTAGACGCCGACGATCGCGGGCCCCTCGGCGACCCAGGGGTTGGGGATCAGGCTCATCCACTCGCTGATGGCGAAAGGCCGGCCCAGCACCTGCTGCATGCCCGTGCCCAGGATGCCGCTACCAGGCCGTTCGAGCATGCTGTTCAGGCGGACGGGGCCGGGTTGCAGGCCGTGGCCCCCGCTGCCGCCGAAGTAGTTGTGCCGGTCGATCATGCCGGCCTCGGCGTCGGCGGCGAGGTTGTAGAAGTGCGTCAGCCCGCTGCCGGCCTGCCAGCACGAGCCGATGATCACGCCGCGGTAGCCGGTCTCGCGGATGGCCTGGACGAAGCGGGTGTAGAAGTCCACCTGCCGCTCGTACAGGAACGCCGCCCGGTCCAGGTAGTGCGGCCGAATGGGCCGACCCTCGGCGACGGCGGCCTCCGACTCGGCGCTGAACCAGCCGTGGTCGGGCCGGGGGTAGAGGTTGCGCTTGGAGAGGTGGGCGTCGTCGCTGAGCAGCCCCTCGCCGCCCCAGGCTTCCATCAGGGCCTCGTGGCTGCCGTACTTGGCGGCCAGCCAGTCGCTGAACTGCTCGCAGAGCATCGTGCGATAGGTGGGGCACTGTTCGAGGCTCCGCTCGATGGCCGACCAGAAGATGTCGTCCTCGTTCTGCAGCTCGATGAACGCCAGGGCCGGCTCGTCGGCGTAGCGCCGGCCGGTGTGCGGGTTGACGTGGTTGAGCATGTTCACCGTCAACTCGATGTTCAGCGTCTGCAGGTCCGGCGCGAAGTTGACCAGGCCGGTGGTCGCGCGGCTGAGGTGGCCCCAGGGCAGCTGGAGGTTGGCGATCTCGTCGTAGGCGGCAAGCCTCTCGGCGTCGCCGGGCCGGGGGCGATGGCCGTAGATGTGCGACCAGCCGTGGTACAGGCCGTTCTCGGCCAGGCGGGCGACGTAGTAGTCCAGCCGGGCCCAGCCCTCGTCGGTGAGCTGCGTGGAGATGTCGTCGCGCCCCAGGCCGCCGTCGCGCCAGGTGAACTTGTGCATCCGCACCGCGTTGATGCCGAACTGCGGGTAGCGCTCGGCACGGGCGTCGGCGTCGGCGGCCTCGGGGGCACAGGCCCAGTTGCCGTGGTTGATGCCCCAGAGCTTGACCGGCGTGCCGTCCTCGAAGACCAGCGCGTCGCCCTGCAGGGTGATGAACCCATGGCTGCCGGCGGGCTTGTCCAGCCAGTCGGACATGTCCATCGCCCCGCCGCCGGCCTCGTTGCGGGGGCTGAAGGCGTACCAGCCGTCGCCATCGGCGAAGGCCGGCACCACCGCCAGGGCCACCGCCACGAGAACCGCCATGATCAGCATCGACATCGCATGTCTCCACAAGCGTCCCCGGCCGCACACGCCGCCGATACTTATGGAACCCCCCGCCGGCCCGATGCGACCGCGCGAACTGGCCCAGCGGGGCACAAAAGCCGCCTCTCCGCCGATCTGCGGGGAGGCCGGCAGGCCCTGCTCCGAGAATGGGCGCCCCCCGTGGTGGACCGGCCAGCCTTGGATGATGGGCTGCCATCAGGCCATGCTGGCCTGGTTGATGCCTTTCAGGCCGGTTCACCGGCCTTCGCCGCGAAGCGGTCTAGCCCAGGCCTTTTAGGCCTGGGTCGCGGCCCCGCAGTTTCCCTTGTTCTCTCCAGCCCGCTTCAGCGGGCTTACCTCCTGGGCGGTCAGAGGGTAAGCCCGCTGAAGCGGGCTGGCAGAGATTCAGGCTGGCCCCGCTGCCAGGGCTAGAAGCCCTGGCCTACACCCGCTGC
>JAWLCG010000514.1:0-2720 GCA_041687295.1 Phycisphaerae bacterium
AGGGGCGGCAGTGCCGTACCGTGCCGCACTGCCGCCCCTTCGGGGCTCGGGGCCTTGGGCACGCGGGTCCGGGGGCTTACGCCCCCGGCCAAAAACTGCCGCCCTTTCAGGGCTGCGCCCGACGCCCAGCAGCCGGGGGCCCCGAGACCCAACGACTTGCGCAAACGGTTCGAGAATGCAAGGCAGGGAATTGTCGGATAGGCTCACGGCGTAGTCGTGACCGAGGGGGCATAGACGCGGCCAGCGCCTCCAGGTGCGGTCGAGCGTGCGGGGGGTGGATGTGGTACACTCGCTCGGCCGGCGGGTTCGGCGCGGACGTTGACCGGCCAGGCAGGCCTCAGTGGAGGACATGCGGATGATCGTGGAACGGCTCGATGAGGCCCGGCAGCGTCTGGGCGGGCATCCCCGGCTGGCCGAGGCGCTGGCGCTGCTGTCGCGGCCTGAGGTGCTGGCCCTGCCGGCGGGCAGACACCCGGTCGACGGGGACGTGCTGTTTGTCAACGTGGTGCGGGGCCAGGGCCTGGGCCAGGCGGCGTACAAGCTCGAGGCCCACCGGGTCTACCTCGACGTGCAGTACGTGGTCAGCGGTCAGGAGATCCTCGGCTGGCGGCAGACGTCGAGCTGCACGACGGTGGCCGAGCCCTACGACGCCCAGCGTGACGTGGAGTTCTACGCCGACCCCGTCGAGCGGTGGCTGGCGGTGCCGCCCGGCTCGCTGGTGGTCTGCCTGCCCGAGGACGCCCACGCCCCCCAGGCCGGCACCGGGCCCATCCACAAAGTGGTCGTCAAGCTCCGCCTCGACGCCGCCGGCCTGTAGGGGCGGGTTGGCCGGGCGAGAAGGTGGGGCTCCGCTCCGCTGCGCCCCAGCCTACGAAGGCGGCCCGCGCCGCAGGCTGGGGCGCAGCGCTAGCGAAGCCCCACCTTTGCCCTGCGGGCGGGCCGGCGGGCGAAGATCAGCCGCAGGATCAGGCCCACCAGAAGGACCCCGCCGAGCACGAGGAAGGGGGCGGCGGCTGCGGCGGGGACAAGGTTCTCGTTGAGGGCGGCCGCCGATCGTCCCAGGGCCGACTCGGCCGGTACCCGGCCAGCCAGCCAGGTCAGGGCCCGTGTGATCAGCCAGGCCTCGGCCCCCAGGGCCAGCAGGATCGAGCCGCCCAGGGCGACCATGATGCCCACGGCCCGCCAGCCCGCGCGGGTCGAGCGGCCGGCGAGCGCCCGGGCCAGCTCGCGCAGCGGCATCAGCGCCACCAGCAGCAGATAGAAGATGCCCCCCAGACCCGTTCCGGGCATGCCCGCAGCCATGTCAGTGCCCCTTCTCGTAGACCCGCAGCGGTCGGCGGACGATCCACTCGCCCCAGACGGCCTGCAGCAGGAACCACGCGTTGACCCAGCGCAACACCAGGAAGGCCGGCAGGCTCGCCAGGGCCCGGCCCAACTCGCCCCGCCGCGCCCCGGCGACGAGGACCGGCACGGCCACCGCCGGCAGGTCGATCACGTAGCCCAGCAGGAAGGCGGGGTTGACCAGGATCGCCAGCAGCGGCAGCACCAGCAGGTACGCCAGCGAGGCGATCACCGCGTCCCACAGCGCCACCGAGACGATCGGCCACAGCCAGGACTGGCCCAGCACGCCGCGCCAGTGCAGCTGCACGTTCTGCAGGAACCCGTGCGACCAGCGGCGCAGCTGTTTGCTCATGAAGCGGTAGTTGTGCGGCTCGATGGGGTAGCACAGGGCCCGGGGCACGAAGCGGACGGCGTGGCCGGCCTCGTAGAAGCTCCAGGTCAGGTCCATATCCTCGGCCAGCGTGCGGGTCGCCCAGCCGCCCTGGGCCTTGAGACGCTCGGTGCGGTAGGTCGAGAAGCACCCCGAGGCGATCAGCGGCTTGCCGTAGTAGTCCTGGATCGGCTTGTAGAAGCTGAAGGCGAAGAGGTACTCGACGTAGCGTCCCCGCTCCCAGAGCGTGCGGACGTGGCGGGGCAGGACGAATCCGCACGCGGCCGCGACGGCTGGATCGGCCAGCGGGGCCATCAGACGCTCGATCGCGTCGTCGGCGAGGGTCGTGTCGGCGTCGACGGCCATGGTGAACTCGGTGCGGACGTGGGGCAGGGCGAAGTTCTGGGCACCGGCCTTGGAGCCGGTATTGGCCGGCGGGCGCAGCACGGTCACGCCCAGGCTGGCGGCCACGGCGGCGGTGTCGTCGGTGGAGCAGTCGTCAATGACGATGATCTGCTCGGGCGGCAGGGTCTGGCCCTGCAGGCTGCGGACGGTGTCGGCGAGGCTGGCGGCCTCGTTGTAGGCGGGCACCAGCACGGTCAGTCGACTGGCGGGCCGGGGGTGGTCCCGGAGGCCCTGCGGAGTCGTCACTACTGCTGTCAAGGCGTCCTCCATGCCGGAGACCCGGACCCCCCGGGGTCGACCCCGGAGCGACGGCCAGCGCCGCAGCCGTCGCTCGATGGGCCCTCGGCATGAGCCTGCATCGGCAATCCGGTGGCAATGGCGAGAAGGTCTCCTTTACACGGTAGTGTATGAACGATAACGATTCCCGGCAAGGGTCCTGTCCCTTTTGGGGTGTCCCCGCCCGGGCAAAGGTGGGGCTGCGCTGACGCTGCGCCCCAGCCTACGAAGACGGTCCGCGCCGTAGGCTGGGGCGCAGCGTCAGCGAAGCCCCACCTTTACGCTCCAAAGGGGGGCAGCCCTCGCTGCCGGCGCCGGCGTAGGGGGC
>JAWLCG010000515.1:0-2716 GCA_041687295.1 Phycisphaerae bacterium
CGCCTGGCCGGACTGTGCCAGGCAGCCTCGGCCGTGTTCCTGCCCATCCGCCCGCCCGCCGATGCCGAGGCACACCTGCTGGACATCTGGCTGGACATGCTCGGCCTGGAGACGCCGACGGCCGAGAGCTACGCCGCCTGGCCCGTGCCGCCGGCGTGGCCGCAAGCGGGGCGGCAGGCGCTGGCGGCCGCGGGAGTCGGGCCGGCCGATCGCCTCGTCGTGCTGCACCCGGGGGCCGGGGCGGCCGACAAGTGCTGGCCGCTGGCGCGCTACCTCGTCTTGGCCCGACGGCTGGCCGACGCGGGGCGCGCCCGGCCGGTGGTGGTGCTGGGGCCCGTCGAGCTGGAGCAGTGGGATTCCGCAGCCGCGGAGCAGCCGGCGCGCGAGGGCCTGGCCGTGCTGAACGAGCCGCCGCTGGAGACGCTGGCGGGAGTGCTGAGCGCCGCGTCGGCCTTCGTCGGCAACGACTCGGGCGTCGGGCATCTTGCCGCGGCGGTCGGCTGCCCGACCATCTCCCTCTTCGGCCCGACCTGCCCAACGCACTTCCGACCGCTGGGTCCGCGTGTTGCACCGCCGCTCTGGCGTCAGCCGATCGACCTGATCAGCGTCGATGACGTGCTCGACCAGGTGCGAAAGGCGCTGGCCTAGTGGCGGCCGTGGACAAGCCGTCGTCAGTCTGACGCGGCAGCATCTCAGTCTGCCTTCGACCCCCTCCGCGATCTCCGTGTCCCCTGTGGCTCAGTCCTCTGCCAGCCGGCCGAAGACATCGAGGTGGCGGTCGGTGACCATCTCAACCTTCAGCGCCAGACCGGCCTGCTCCAGCTGCTGGCGGACCTCGCCGGGGGTGAAGGCGGCCAGCAGCGAGCGGCGGAACTCCTGCTGAAGCAGCGGGCTCTCGTGCATGGCGTAATGGTGGACCAGCTCGCGGGCGAGCTTTTCATTCCGCGGCCGGGCCAGGTCGCGCAGAAAGACCAGCGCCCCGGGCCTGCCCAGGCGGCGGATCTCGGCCCACAGCATCGCCGGGTCGGCCAGGTGATGCAGGATGCTGTTGGAAAAGACGACGTCGAAGCTGCCTGCGGGCAGTCCGGTCGCCTTGGCGTCAGCCTTTAGAAGCTGGAGGCGGTTGGCCAGTCCCGCCCGCTCGAGGGCCGGCCGGGCCAGATCGAGCATGGCGGCCGAGGCGTCGACGGCGACGATCTGCCACGCCGGCCGATGCCGCAGAAGACGCATGGGGATATCCGCCGGGCCGGTCCCCATGTCGATCGCGCGGGCGGCCGGGAGGTCTGGCGTAAGTTGGAGCAGCCGCTCGACGAAGGCCTGGTTGACCTCGTGGAAGTCGGCCCGGGCGTAGGCCTGGGCCTCGGCCGGGTCGTCCATCAGCTCCGGTTCGCACTGTCGGGGCATGTGGGGCATCGGCGGCTCCTGGGGCGGCGCTGGCCGCCCGTCCGTCACCATACCCGCTGGGCGAGCCCCTTCGCAAGGGCCGCGGCCGGGGCAGAAAAAACACGCGGCGACTCTCGCTCGAGCCGCCGCGGTGGTGGGGCCATCGCCCCGCAGTACAGGGGCTCGCCAAGACTGTCCTGGGCTGGAAGCGTAGGGCACCCTCGACGAGCAAAAATACAAGTTGTCCCGCCCGCCGGTGGCGAGCTGATGAAGTGTAGGATGCTTCCGGGCGGAGAACAAATCGGGGCAAGGAAAAGATCGTAATGACGAATGACGAATAACGAACGACCGGGTCCGGCAGCGTCCTGCCTTCGTCATTCGTCATTCGTCATTTGGCATCTGGCCGATCAGCCCTGGACGGCGGTGATGGCGGTGATGAGGACGATGTCCTCGACGCTGCAGCCGCGGGAGAGGTCGTTGATCGGCTTGGCCAGGCCCGTCAGCAGCGGGCCCAGGGCGGCTGCGCCGCCGAGGCGCTCGGTGAGCTTGTAGCCGATGTTGCCGCTGGTCAGGTCGGGGAAGATCAGCGTGTTGGCGTGCCCGGCGACGCTGGAGCCCTTGGCCTTGCGCGAGCCGATCTCGGGCACGATCGCCGCGTCCAGCTGCATCTCGCCGTCGACGTTGAGGTCCGGGCGACGCGCCCGCACCAGTGCGGTGGCCTCGATGACCTTCTGCACGGCCGGGCTGTGGGCGGAGCCCTTGGTCGAGAAGCTCAGCATCGCCACGGCCGGGTCGACCCCCAGCAGCGAGCGGCAGGCCTCGGCGGCCGCGATGGCGATGTCGGCCAGCTGCTCGACCGTCGGCTCGGGCACCACGCCGGTGTCGGCGAAGACGAGCGCCCCGTCCACGCCGACCGCCTCGACCTGCGTGAGCATGATCGAGCAGGCGCTGACCGTTTTGATGCCCTTGGCCGTGCCGACGCCGAAAAGGGCGGCCCTGACGGTGTCGGCCGTGGGGCAGATGCTGCCGGCGACCATGCCGTCGACGCGCCCGGAGCCGACCATCATGCCGCCGTAGTAGACGACCTTGCGCAGAATCGCGTCAGCGTCGTCGAGGGTCATGCCCTTGGCCTTGCGCTTCTCGTAGAGGGCCTGGACGTACTTGCCGCGGTCGGCATCGGTCAGCGGGTTGACGATTTCGACGCCCGCCAGCTCCACGCCGGCGGCGCGGGCGTCGGCGGCGATCTTCTCCGGCTCGCCCAGCAGCACGACGTGGGCGTACTTCCTGGCGCTGATCTCAGCGGCGGCCTTGAGGACGCGGATATCCTCGGCCT
>JAWLCG010000516.1:0-2682 GCA_041687295.1 Phycisphaerae bacterium
GCCGGACTGCGTCCGGCCTACAGGACGCCTACCCGTAGGGCGTGCAACTTGTTGCACGCGCAACGATCGCTCGAGGGCCTCCGTTGCGCGAGCAACGAGTTGCTCGCCCTACGACTTATCCGCCATCGTGCCGGGCCTCGCTGCGCTCGACCCGGCCTACGGCCATCCGCCATCGCAGCTTATCCGCCATCGCGGCGGGCATTGCCCGCCCTACTTCAGTCGAGGTACTTCCGCGGGGGGCGGCGGAGGTAGCGCTCGGTGAAGATGTTCTCGTCGAGGCCCACGTTGTACCGCACGTTGTTGTACTGCAGCTGCGTGTGGCCGCCGGTGCGGTGGTCGGTCATGCGGCTGACGGTGATGGTGGGGTAGTCCTGGACCGTCTCGAACTTCTCGGCCTGGTACTCGCGGAACTTGTTTCCCTGGGCGTCGAAGTACTGCGTGTTGATGACCAGGAAGGTGTCCTTGTGGATGTAGGTGACGTAGTGGGCGAACTCGACGCTGGACGGGTCCTTGGGCGTGTGCTTGAGGACGTAGTAGGTGTCGTTGGTCTCGGTCAGCTCGTGGGTGTCGGCGTTGATGTTTCGGCCGGAGACGTCCTCGTAGAAGTAGTGCGAGCCGACGAAGCTGGTCCGCTTGTCGCCGGCGGCGATGCGGCGGACGAGGTCCAGCGCGGGCTGGTAGAGCCAGCGGTCGTCGTCGCGGTCGAGGTGCTTCCAGACGAGAAAGGCCGTGCGGTTCACGTCGCTGGGCCGGCTGAAGTAGACGTAGAACCGCTGCTCGCCGCAGTGGGTGTCGCGGTCTTTGGTGGCGGCGGCGTTGGCGCCGGCGGCCACGGGGGGCAGCTCCTGGCCGGCCGGCGGCTGATCCCAGCGGAGGATGGTCATCTGGCGGTTGCGGGTCTGGCCCCGGCCGTCGACGATGGTCATGGTCACCTCGGCCCGGCCATCGACGCCCTGGTAGTAGCTCACGCAGTTGGCACGCTGGACGATCTCGTCGGCCGAGAGCGCCCCGGCCACGGGTTGGGCCCCGGCCAGCGCGGGGCCGAGCAGCAGGCCCGCCAGCGCCAGCAGGATGGAAAGCTTGGTCGTACTCATGGTGGAAGACTCCTTGTTCGTGTCGCGATTTTCACCCGTCGTGCCGGCCCGCTCGAGCAGGCGGCACTTCTCGCGGCGGCTCAGCAGGCCGCAGGTCACCAGCAGGGCCACCACGGCCCCGCCGGCCAGCAGGGCCAGGGCGCCCAGGCTCTGCACGACGTACTCGTGCAGCGTCAGGGCGATCAGGGCCACCGCGACCAGCCCGGCGAACAGGCACAGGCCGCAGTTGCAGGTCTTACCCATGGGCGCCCGGGCCGGGAAGAGCCACCGCCCCAGCACCCGCACCAGGGCGGGCAGCAGCACCAGCGTGGTCAGGCCCGACACCAGCAGGATCGACGCCATCAGCGTCCCAACCGTGCGGTAGGGCACCAGCGGCGCCAGCAGCAGCGGCAGGAAGCCCACGGCGATGACGATGATGTTCCGCGCGATCGCCCGCGCCGGCTCGCCGAAGACGCCCGGCACGGCCGACTGCCAGCTGCCCCGCTCGGCCGAGAGGGCCCGCGCGCGGGCGAGGAAGTGGATCGAGAAGTCCACCGCCAGGCCCAGCGTCAGGCTGCTCAGCACGGCCGTGGGCATGTCGTAGTCTTTGCCCACCCAGCCGATGGCGCCGTAGATGGCCGCGATCGTCACCGTCAGCGGGATCATGCTCAGCAGCCCCCACAGGGCCGAGCGGAACAGCACCACCATCATCAGCAGCACGATCAGGAAGCTGCCGGCGAAGGCGTTGAGCATGCCCATGACCATCTTGTCCTGCCAGATGACGTTGATCCACGTCAGGCCGAACCAGTTGACGGCCAGCTCCGCCGGCGGGGGGTTCTCGGCCAGGAAGGCGTCCAGGGCGGCGGCGACGCGGCTCATGTCCTGGTTGTCGCCGCTGCGCAGCTGCACCCACAGGCTCGCCGAGCGGTAGTCCTGCGTCACGAAGTGCCACAGGTCGTCGGGGCGGTGGCTCTGCTGGAACTGCAGCAGCATCTGGGCGACGCCGTCGGAGCTGTCGGGGATGCGGAAGTCGTCGCTCTCGCCGGAGACGAAGTCGCGGTGGACGGTCTTGACGATCGTCGCCAGCGAGTTGCTCTTGCCGACCAGCGGTTGGCCCTGGGGGTCGGTGGCGTTCTGCAGGGCGTCCTCGAGGCGGGCCATGTAGCGGAGGACGGCGGGGTCCTTGAACAGCTCGCCCGCCTGGCGCTGCGAAGCGACGAACAGCGACAGCTCGGCCTCGACGGCCGGCGCCTCGGCCGAGACCCGCCCGGCCAGGGCGTCCAGGAAGGCCTCCTGGTCGGCCGGCGCGTCGGCGGCGACGGCGAGGGCCTGCCCGGCCAGGTCGGCCAGGGCCTGCTGCATCTGGCCCGCGAACGCGCGGGTCTGCTCGGTGAGCTGCGTGCGGTACTGGGCCGGCGTGGCGGCGTCGGGCGGCTCCTGGTACTCCAGGAAGGTCAGCACGGCATTGAGGGCGCCCTGCGCGTCGGCGGTGTCGGCGTCGGCCTTGCGCTGCAGGGCGGCGTCGATCCAGGCGTCCTGCACGTCCCAGGCCTCCTCGGCGTCGGGGCCGGGGGCGGCGTCGGCCAGCGCCTCGGCCGCTACGGCGATG
>JAWLCG010000517.1:0-2679 GCA_041687295.1 Phycisphaerae bacterium
CACCTGTTTGCCGTGGCCCTGACTGGTCGGATAGGCTCACGAACGCCGTAGCCACGGCACCCGGACGCCTTTTCTTCTTTGGGGACGGTCTACTACCGCCGCCGGCGCAGCAGCAGGGCGCCCCCGGCCAGCAGGGCCAGGCTCGTCGGCTCGGGCACGGGTCGGCCGAGGTAGGCGGCGAAGTTCTCGGCCACCTCGGCGCGGGCGGGGCTGAAGGTCTCGCTGAAGACGCTCAGGTCCAGGCACACCAGCATCAGGGCGTCCGGAGCGCCGCTGATGTCGTTGAAGTCCCAGGCCCACAGGCTGCCCAGGCCCGAGCCGGCGGCCGTCTCGGTGACGAGGAAGCCCGCCTCGGCCGACTCGATGTACGAGGCGCTCTGGTAGCGGATGCCCGCCAGTGCGTTGGGGGCGTTGACGATTCCGCCGGCGGCCGTGAAGGGCTGCGTGTTGATGTAGCCGGCGCCGTCGATGGCGAAGCTGCCCCCGCCGAGGTCCTCGATCACCGTCTCCAGCGAGCCGTTGCGGGTGAAGAACCCCCCGTGCTCGCCCGCGAAGAGCATCCGCCCGCCGCCGGCCAGGAAGCTCTGGAAGGCCGTCACGTCCGCCGCCGGGACCGCCGACGTCAGCCGAAGGTCCCACACCTGGTCGTAGGCCGAGTAGTCCAACACCGGTATCTCGCCGTACCAGACATTGTGCCCGGCGTCCTCCAGGAGCTCGCCGGCCGCCAGGGCGTCGTCGTACCCGTCGTGCAGGATGTAGATGTCGTCCGCCCAGGCCCCCGAGCTCGACAGCAGAACGAGGGCGACTACTCCGCAGAATCCCAGTGAGCGCATCATGTGCATTCCCCTGTGCAGGTGATCGCCAGGGCCCCTGCGTCCGAGCGGGCGCAGGCCCCCCAGCCGTTGTCGTCTTGCCCCCCGACGCAACGAAGAAATGCGGGAGATACTCCAGTCTACGCCTCCACTCGGCCGCCGGCAACCCCACAAGAGGGACAGGTGAACAGCCCCCGCCCGCCCCATCGGCCACAGGGGCATTGACCCGCCGGCCGGGGACGCTACGATGGGCGGCTTTGGAGGTCGTATGGGCAGACTTCGGTTCGGTCGACTCGACGCGGCGGCGGCGGCGGCCTTTCTGGCGTACTCGGCCAGCACCATGGTTACGCCGGTGTGCCTGGTCACGCTGTCGCGCGAGCTGGACTTTTCGCTCCAGGCCGGCGGCGGCATCGAGGTCGCCCGGGCCCTGCTGATCCTGCTGGTGCTGCTGACCAGCGGCTTCACGGCCGGGCGGTGGGGCAAGGTCCGCGTGCTGGGCGTGAGCCTGGCGCTGCTGGGCGGCGGGCTGGGCCTCTACGCCATCGCCCCCAACTACGCCCTGGTCCTGCTGGCGGCCGGCGCCATGGGCCTGGGCAGCGGGGCCATTGAGGGGCTCATCAACCCGCTGGTGCAGGACCTGCACCCCGACGACTCGGGCCGATACCTCAACACGATCAACGCCTTCTGGTCGATCGGCGTGCTGGTGACGGTCCTGGTCACCGGCGAGCTGCTGACCCAGAACGTGCCCTGGCGGCTCATCGCGGCCGGCCTGGGCGGCTACAGCCTGCTGACGGGCCTGGCCTTCTGGCTGCTGGCGGGCCGGGACGGTCCGCGTCGCCACTCCGCCGCCGATGTGCTGGGCCATAAGTGGCAGATCCTCCGCAGCGGGCGCTTCTGGCTGTTCGTGCCGATGATGTTCCTGGCCGGCGGCGTGGAGGGCGGCTTCACCTTCTGGAGCGCCAGCTACATCCAGATCCACCACGGCGGCCTGCCCCGCGCAGCCGGGATCGGCACGGCCTGCTTCGCCGCCGGCATGATCGCCGGCCGACTCGCCAGCGGCTGGTGGGTCGCCCAGCGCCACCTCCGCGGGCTCATCCTCGCCTCGGCCCTGGCCGGCATCGCCGTGAGCCTCTGGGTGCCGGCCGTGGGGGCCCTGGCGACCCTCTACGGCGTGCTCGCCCTGGCCGGTTTGACGGTCGCGTGCTTCTGGCCCAGCATCCAGGCCTACGCCGCCGATCGCCTGCCCGTCGAGAGCACCTCGCTGTTCATCCTGCTCAGCTGTGCCGGCATGCCCGGCTTCGCCTTCACCAGCTGGCTGATGGGCTGGATCGGCGACGGCTGGGGCCTGCAGGCCAGCTTCCGCGTGCTGCCGCTGCTGTTCGCCCTGCTGGCCGCCCTGACCGCCGTGGAATGGGCCTGGCGCCCCCGCGCCACCCCCGGTGGCGTGGCACCGCCCGCAGGCCGGCTCGAGCAAGGCGAGCCCCGGCCACGATGACGTCCCCACCGCCTGGCGATTTTTTTCTCGCTGGGCTGTCAATTCTAAGTTGACATAATATGAATCAAGAGTATGATAAACAACGTACAGAAAGTCGTGCACGGGTTGACGCGTGTTGTAGCCCGTAGGGCGGGCACGGCCCGCCGCCGATGGAGGACCAGCGTGCGGCCTCGTAGGGCGGGCACGGCCCGCCGCCGATGGACGACCAGCGTCCGGGTGCCGTGGCTGCGCCGTCCGCAGCCACGTCTTTTCGAGCGTTCCCCCCGCGCCAGGCGATTCGCCTGCGCGGGGGCTTTTCACGCGCAGTATGGAGTGCGGCGGCAGCGACGCCGCTTTGGCTTGGCCCACCTACCAGCCAAAGCGGCGACTCTG
>JAWLCG010000518.1:0-2679 GCA_041687295.1 Phycisphaerae bacterium
TCGAACCGGCTCGAGTACGGCCTGCTGGCTTCGCTGAAGCTGGACCGGGCGACGATGGGCAAGCTGCTGCGCTTCGGCTACCCGGCGGGGCTGGAGTTCTTCCTGAACTTCGCGGCCTTCACGACGATGATCACGCTGTTCCACTCGCACAGCTCCGCGGCGGCCACGGCAGTGACGGTGATGTTCAGCTGGGACATGGTCTCATTCGTGCCGCTGATCGGCATCCAGATCGGCGTGATGAGCCTCGTCGGGCGGTACATGGGCGCCGGCAACCCGGACCTGGCCCACCGCGCGACGATGTCGGGCCTGAAGTGCGGCTGGGTGTACTCCAGCGTCATCCTGGTGCTGTTCGTGTTCCTGCCCGGGCAGCTGGTGAGCGTCTTCGAGCCCGCCCGGCCGGACGAGGGCTTCGCCCAGGCCGTGCCGATCGCCATTTACATGCTGCGCCTGGCGGCGGTGTACGTGATGCTGGAGTCGGTGGTCGTCTCGATCAGCGGCGCCCTGCGGGGCGCGGGCGACACCTTCTGGGCAATGTGCATCTCGGTCGGGTTGCACTGGCTGCTGGTGCCGATCCTGTTCGTCATGCTGCACGTGCTGGGCATGAGCCCGCAGGCGGGCTGGACGGCCCTGGTGTGCGTGTTCCTGCTCTTCAGCGTCCTGTTCTACTTGCGCTACCGCGGCGGCAAGTGGCGGCAGATCCGCATGGTCGAGCCTCACCCGACGCCCGAGCCGGTGGTGAACGAGCCGGGCCTGTAGGCGCCGTCCGCGGCCGCCGTGCGCCGGTGCGGGCGGCCCCTCCGGCGCGCGGTGTCAGCGGCCCAGCGGGGCGCTCCACGAGCTGTAGCTGATGCCCGGGTTGTTGGTCGGGATCACGCCGCCGGGGCTGGCGGGGTACCAGTTGGCGTCGCCGACGCGGAAGATGTAGCTGACCGAAGCATCTTTGGATGTGGGCCTGATGCCGCCAGCGGTAAAGAGCACACCCTGTCTGTAGTTGTCGCCGGAGGCTTGGAGCCGGATGCGTTCGCCGGCCTGGTAGTCCGGGTCGTAGCGCCCGTCGCCGTTTCGGTCGACCCACACCTCGACGCGCGAGGGGGCCAAGCCGTCGGGGTGGCGGTAGATGCAGGCGAACGACAGGCCCGCGTCCGTCAGGCGATGGCCATTGACGTAGCCGGCGGGGTTCTCCGCGGTCGGCCGGGCTGTGGGGGCCACCGGGTGCGGGAGCCTGGCCTGGCTGATCTCGTCGCCCGGCTCGTCCTGCCAGGTCTCGATGTTCTCCATGTAAAACCGCAGGCGGAGGTACCAGTCCCGCGCCAGCTCGCTGGAGACGTCTTTCCAGCTCTTGCCGCCGTAGGGCTCGGCACTGTGAATGCCTTTGACCAGCTGCCGGCGCAGACGCTGGTAGTTGGGGTGTGTGTTGTAGTCATCAAGCGTGATGTGCATGAAGTCGCCGTGATCGATGAATAGATGCTGAAGGCCCATGCGCACCAGCGGGACGTTGTAGTCGAGCGTCTGCTGGGGCAGCAGGTCGGGCTCGTCGCGGAAGCCTTCGGAGCAGCTCTGGCCGAGGATGAAGTCGCCGCTCCACTCCGACGGATGCATCGTCTGGCAATGCGGCCCGTAATCGTCGCGGACGTCGCCGCCGTACATGGTGGTGACCAGGTGCTCAATGGCCGGGTTGTGCGCCTTGCCGACCTCGCGGAGCCGCTGGTTCCACCACCTGGTCAGCGTGTGATCCACCCGGCCGTGGCGTATGCTGCCCATGATCTCGAAGCACATGTCGTAGACGACGTTAGGACAGTCCCAAAGGTGCTTGACGGTCTGCTGGATCACCTTTTCGTGCACGTCCATCGAGGTCTTGCCCGGCAGTCCGAACTCGGCCAGGTCGCGTCTGATCAGGTCGCTGTCGGGATTGCGGATGAGCCACTCCATCTTGTGGTAGCGGCCCAGGCCGTAGCCGTCGTAGTGATACACGTAGACGATCAGGTCGCGCTCGTGGGCCCACTGGACCGACTGACGGATCTTCTCCCAGTAGGCGTCGTCGCTGATGCGTGCCCAGTAGTTGGGGTAGTTGGACTTCTCACCCGATCGGAAGTTGGTGGCCTGGATCGTGATGAAGTTGGCGTACGACGCCGAGTAATCGAGCTCTTCCTGGTTGGGGTTGCGGTTCCAGCCCCAGTGATGGGTTCCCCAGAACAGCACCACCGGGAGGCCCTTGTACTGGAAGTAACGGGGGTTCTCCGGCAGGACACGCAGGTTGACATCCGGCGGGGCGGCCATCAGCGGCAGCGCCAGCAAGGCGAAGAAGAGAACCGCGAGAAGACAGGACATCGGCATTTCCTCGTGCTAGAGCAGCGTTGCCAGACACCACGCCGCAGGGCGGCTGGGCACACTGGCCCCAACCGGCTGCGGTTGAGAACCGGATGGGCATTATCAGCCTGTCACAGCGACAACACAAGGCCCTTTGGGACAGTAAGTCGGCACCCTGTGCAGGAAAAAGATATCGGACTTTCCCTATCCGGGCAGCAAGTCTGATGTGGGTCTGGTGGCTCTCGTGAGGGAGTAGCTCCCAATCGAGGCCGGGGGGGGCGTCAGGGGTGCGGCATCGAGTTCCAGGTATCCAGGATCATCAGGATCAGGGCGGTGGCCCAAGCCTTGCGAGACGGGCGGATGACGATCTTG
>JAWLCG010000519.1:0-2658 GCA_041687295.1 Phycisphaerae bacterium
CGGCCCGAGACCGTCGAGAGCCGCAAGAAGGCGGGCAAGCTGAGCTACTTCAGCCTGCGCGAGCGGAGTCCGGTGCTGCTGGAAGGCTCGGCCATCGGCTCGGCCATCGCGGCGGGCAAGGTCTTCGTGCTCAAGAGCATGGACGAGCACGAGAAGTTCGAGGACGGCGGCATTCTCGTGACGACGATGACCGACCCCGACTGGGTGCCGCTGATGAAGCAGGCCGCCGCCATCATCACCGACCACGGCGGGCGGACCAGCCACGCAGCCATCGTCAGCCGCGAGCTGGGCGTCCCGGCCGTCATCGGCACCGAGACGGCCACCAGCACGCTGCACGACGGTCAGGAGGTCACCGTCAGCTGTGCCGAGGGTGAGACGGGGCGCGTCTACGAGGGCCAGCTGGCGTACGACGAGACGACCGTCACCCGGGGCGACCTGCCGCAGACGCGAACGAAGGTGCTGATGAACCTGGCCAGTCCCGAGGCCGCCTTCCGGTGGTGGCACCTGCCGGTGGGGGGCATTGGCCTGGCGCGGATGGAGTTCATCATCGGCAACGTCATCAAGGTCCACCCGCTGGCGCTGACGCGCTTTGACCAGCTCAAGGACCCCGACGCCCGCAAGCAGATCGAGAAGCTCACCGAGCTCTACGAGCACAAGGACGACTACTTCGTCGAGCACCTGGCCCGCGGCATCGCCAAGATCGCCGCCTCGCAATGGCCCAAGCCGGTCATCGTCCGACTGAGCGACTTCAAGACCAACGAGTACGCCGGCCTGCTGGGCGGCAGGCAGTTCGAGCCGCACGAGGAGAACCCGATGCTCGGCTTCCGCGGCGCCAGCCGGTACTACAGCGACCGCTACCGCGACGGCTTCGCGCTGGAGTGCCGCGCGATCGCCAAGGCCCGCGACGAGATCGGCCTCCAGAACGTCGTCGTGATGGTGCCCTTCTGCCGCACCACCGCCGAGGCCGACCGCGTGCTCAAGATCATGGGCGAGCATGGCCTGGCGCGCGGGGTCGGGGCGTTCAAGGTCTACGTCATGGCCGAGATCCCCAGCAACGTCGTGCAGGCCGAGGCCTTCGCCGAGCGATTCGACGGCTTCTCGATCGGCTCCAACGACCTGACGCAACTGGTGCTGGGCGTCGACCGCGACTCGGCCGAGCTGGCCCCGCTCTTCGACGAGCGGGACGAGGCGGTCATGGAGATGATCCGCGAGCTGATCGTCCGGGCCCACCGCCGCCACCGGCCGGTGGGCATCTGCGGGCAGGCGCCCAGCGACCATCCGGAGTTCGCCGAGTTCCTCGTCAAGGCCGGCATCGACACCATCAGCGTCAACCCCGACAGCGTGCTGGACGTCATCGAGCACGTCGCCAAGGCCGAACGCGACCAGCATCGCCCGCAGGAGAAGGCCGCCTGAAGCATGCTGATCGCCACGCACAACACGGTCTACCGCCTGGAGGGGGTCGCCGACGGGCCGGTGGTGCTGATCCGCTTCAGCGAAGCCGTCGCCGCCCTGGCCGAGGGGCAGGCCGTGGCGGTGATCGCCCTGGCCGACGGCCGGCTGAGCGTCGTCGACGCCGCCGGGCCGCATACGAGCGACAGCGGCATCGACCAGCCGATCAGCGCGGTGCTGATCCTGCGCGAGCGGCCGCTGGAACTGCTCATCGGCGCCGAGGGCGCCCGGCTCTTCCGCTGGCGCGGGGGGCAGATCAGCCCCATCACCGCCTTCGACCGCCTTGAGGGCCGTTCGCTGTGGCACACCCCCTGGGGCGGCCCGCCGGCCGTCCGCAGCCTGGCTGCAACTGGCGACGGCACGGTCTACGCCGACATCCACGTCGGCGGGCTGACGCGCTCGCGCGACGACGGCCGGACGTGGCTCAGCCTCAAGCCGGCGGACGACTTCGACATCCACCAAGTGGCGACCTCGCCGGCCGACGACGAACGCGTCGTCATCAACACCGCCCGCGGCCCGATGCTCAGTGACGACCGCGGCGGCACGTGGCGCGAACTGGGCGGACCCCTGGGCAATCGCTACGGCCGCGCTGTCGCCCTCTGCGGCGACGAGCCCGACCTCATGCTTGCCAGCGTCAGCGACGGCCCCTACGGCGACAATGTCCACGGCCAGCTCTTCCGCAGCGACGACGCCGGGCGGGGCTGGCAGCACCTGGCCGATGGCTTCCCGGCCGCGACGCGAAGGAACATCAACACGTTCCACGTGGCCTTCGGCCCCGGCGGGCAGGCGTGGGCGGCCGTCAACAGCCACCTGTACCTTGGCGAGCGACGCGCGACGGCCTGGCGGGAGATCTGGCACGCCAGCGAAGACATCACGCTGCTGTCGGCCTGCCCGCTCGCCGGCCCGAGCCAGACGCCCGCCGGCGCCAGCGGTTGAGCGGCCGATGAGCCGCCTGCGCGGTCGCTTGACGCCGCCTTTGGCCGGGAAAGAAAAGAGCAATGGCCCCGACCGACCGTGACAATTCGAAATCTGACGAACGCCCGGCCTGGCACGCGATGGAGGCTCGCGAGGCCCTCGCCCGCCTCGAGGCCCGTCCCGAGGGCCTCAGCAGCGACGACGTCCGCCGCCGCCTGGACGAGCACGGCCACACCCGCCTGGAGGCTGAGGAAGAAACCAGCAAGGTCCTGCTGATCCTGCGGCAGTTCCGCG
>JAWLCG010000520.1:0-2656 GCA_041687295.1 Phycisphaerae bacterium
GGGGGCGCCGGGGCCGGCCGAGGCGCTGGCCGTCATCGACGGCGGGCCGTGCCCGCCCTACGCGCTGCCGCCGCCGCGGGGGCGCCGGGGCCGGCCGAGGCGCTGGCCGTCATCGACGGCGGGCCGTGCCCGCCCTACGCGCTGCCGCCGCCGCGGGGGCGCCGGGGCTGGCCGTGGCGCTGGCCGTCATCGACGGCGGGCCGTGCCCGCCCTACGGCTGACTGCAGGAAAGACGTGGCTGCAAACGCCGCAGCCACGGCACCCGGACGCTCTTTGCTCTTCTGAATCTCGAGAACCCTGTGTGTGATCTTCTCTGTGTCCTCTGCGCCTCTGTGGCCCATCTCTGTCTTCGCAAGACCCCGGGCATGCCCGGGGCTATATGGGGCGGGCGGGGGACACCTGGGCGTTGAACGGTGGGGGCTCTTGTGCTAAGCTTCAATGTTCGTTGATCAACGCGAAAAGGAGCTATTCCTCATGGCACAGAACCTTGTCTATAAGATCCTGGCCGAGCACCTCGTGGAGGGCCAGCTCGAGCCGGGCAGCGAGATCGGCATCCGCATCGACCAGACCCTCACGCAGGACGCGACGGGCACGACGGCCTGGCTGCTGTTCGAAGCGATGGGGGCCGGGCGGGTCCGCAACGAATTGGCCGTCAGCTACGTCGACCACAACATGGCCCAGTTCGGGCCTGAGAACCATAACGACCACATGTACTTGTCCAGCGTGGCGGCCGCGTCGGGCGCCTACCACAGTCGGCCGGGCAACGGCATCTGCCACCAGGTGCACCTCGAGCGTTTCGGTCGGCCGGGGCGGACGCTGCTGGGCAGCGACTCGCACACGCCGACCTCCGGCGGCATCGGGGCGCTGGCCATCGGCGCCGGTGGCCTGGACGTGGCCGTCGCCATGGGCGGCGGGGCGTTCTACATCACGGCCCCCCGCGTCATCGGCGTGGAACTCACCGGCAAGCTCCAGCCGTGGGTGACCAGCAAGGACATCATCCTGCGGCTGCTGAGCATCCTGACGACCAAGGGCAACGTGGGCTGCATCGTCGAGTACTTCGGCGAGGGCCTGGCCAGCCTCGACGTGCCGGCCCGGTCCACCTGCACGAACATGGGCGCCGAACTGGGCGTGACCACCAGCATCTTCCCGTCGGACGACATCACGCGGCAGTTCATGGCCGCCCAGGGGCGGGGCGATCAGTGGCAGGCCCTGGCCGCGGACGCCGGCGCGAGCTACCACCGCATCACCAAGCGGCTGCACGGCGAGAAGGACGCCCACGTCCTGGCCAAGATCCGCCAGTACTGCACCGAGGTCGAGGTCGGCGCCCCGGACGCCAACGGCCTGGTCGAGGTGAGTTTCGGGCGGGTGGTGATCAACCTGGACGAGCTGGAGCCGCTGGCCGCCGAGCCGGGCAGCCCGGACAACATCGTGCCCATCCGCGAGTTGGCGGGTATGCCGGTCGACCAGGTGCTCGTCGGCTCGTGCACCAACAGCAGCTATCAGGACCTGATGACCGTGGCGGCCGTGCTGCGCGGCCGGACGGTCGAGCCGCGGGTCGAGTTCGGCGTCGCGCCGGGCTCCAAGCAGGTGTTCAACATGATCGCGGCCTCGGGCGGCCTGGCCGACCTGATCGCCTGTGGCGCCCGCATCCTGGAGTCGGCGTGCGGGGCGTGCATCGGGCAGGGCCAGAGCCCCGGCGAGGGGCGGGTGAGCCTGCGAACGTTCAACCGCAACTTCAAGGGTCGCAGTGGCACGAAGAACGACCGCGTGTTCCTGGTGAGCCCGGCGACGGCGGCGGCGGCCGCGGCGACTGGGCGGATCATCGACCCGCGCGACCTGCCGGCCGAGTTGGGCCTGGACTGGCCGGCGGTGGGGGCGCCGCAGGCCTTCCCGGTCAACGACAACCTGATCAACCGCCCGCTGCCCGAGGGGGCCGCCGGCGAGATCGTCCGTGGCGAGACCATCGTCAAGCCGCCCGCCGGCGAGCCGCTGCCGGAGGACCTCCAGGGCCCCGTCGCGATCAAGGTCGGCGACAAGATCACCACCGACCACATCATGCCGGCCGGCGTGTACCTCAAGTACCGCTCGAACGTGCCGGTGTACGCGAAGTACGTCTTCGACTGCTTCAACGAGGAGGGCCAGCCCAGCTTCGCCGACCGCTGCCAGGCCGCCCAGCAGGCGGGGGGGCAGGCCTTCATCCTCGGCGGCGACAGCTACGGCCAGGGCAGCTCGCGTGAGCACGCCGCCCTGTGTCCGATGTACCTCGGCGTCCGCGTGGTCATCGCCAAGGCGATCGAGCGAATCCACTTCGCCAACCTGATCAACTTCGCGATCCTGCCGCTGACGCTGGCCAACCCGGCCGACTACGACCGGATCGATGCCGGCGACGCGCTGCGCATCGCCGACGTCAACGGTGCCATCGCCTCGGCCGACGAGGTCGAGGTGCTCAATGTCACCCAGGGCACGAGCTTCCTGTGTCGGCTGACGCTGTCGGAGCGCCAGCGGAAGATCCTGCTCGCTGGCGGCCTGCTCAACTACACCCGCGAGCAGTCCAGTCCGGCCGATGTGAAGTAGGCCACGCCATGGTAGGGCGGGCACGGCCCGCCGCGAGGGCGTCAGGGCCAACCGTGGCGCTGGCCGCCATCGCGGCGGGCCA
>JAWLCG010000521.1:0-2654 GCA_041687295.1 Phycisphaerae bacterium
GCGCTGGCCGCCGACGCGATCGGCCCGAAGAACCTCCACTGCCTGGCCATGCCCAGCCGCTACAGCAGCGACCACAGCGTCAGCGACGCGACCGACCTGGCCGAAAAGCTCGGCTGTCACTACCGCATCGTGCCTATCGAGACGATGCACGGGGCGTATGAAAAAGCCCTGGCCGAGCTGCTGGCCGGCGGGGCGGCGGGCATCGCCGAGGAAAACATCCAGGCCCGCATCCGCGGCAACATTGTCATGGCCGTCAGCAACGCCTTCGGGCACCTGGCCCTGGCCACCGGCAACAAGAGCGAGCTGAGCGTCGGCTACTGCACGCTTTACGGCGACATGGCCGGCGGCCTGGCGCCCATCGGCGACGTCTATAAGACCGTCGTCTACGACCTGGCCGCCGAGCTCAACCGCCAGGCCGGCTGCGAGCGGATCAACCGCAGCATCCTGATGAAGGCCCCCAGCGCCGAGCTCAAGCCCGACCAGTTCGACCAGGACAAACTCCCGCCCTACGAGCTGCTCGACGCGATCCTCCAGCACTACATCGAGCAGGACCAGACCGCCGAGCAGATCGCCGCCGCCGGGTACGACCCGGCCGTGGTGGGCCGCGTGCTGGGCATGGTCGACGCCGCGGAGTACAAACGCAAACAGGCCGCCCCCGTCCTCAAAGTCACCGCCAAGGCCTTCGGCACCGGCCGGCGCATGCCCATCGCCCAGCGCTACGTCTACCTCGGACGCTGAGGGGACGGTTGGCGCCGCTGCGTCGCGGGGCGCCAGGACGCGGCCGCATCAGGCAGTGCAGGCGCTGCGGGGTGGCCGGGCGGTGTGGTAGACTCGTGGACATGAGCCTGGGCAACGACAGAATGGGACGGCAGCGCCGCCGGCGTTTCGCGACGGGCCTGCGCGTCGTGCTGCTGACGGCGGCCGGGGCGGCGACGCTCGTGACGCTGCTGTGGGCGGCCGTGTGGGGCAGTGTGGCGATGAGGTCGCCGTGGCACCGGCCGAGGGTCGTCCTGGGCGACACGCTGGCGCCGCAGAACCTTCGCGTGCAGGGGCTGCGGGGTGCGATACAGCATCCGCCGTTCACCGGTCAGGGCCCGCGTCCGGGCCTGCTGCTGACCCACAGCCCCGGCCAGCCCTCCCGGCTGTGCCACATCGGCCCGCAGACCATCTACGCCGGCGTGTCGCGCGACCTGCCGACGCCGGCGACCATCAACGTCACCGGCACGCCCTACGGGCTGCTGGCGTTCGAGCGGCGCTCGGCCCTGCTGGTCGAATACACGCCCGGGCGGCGGGTCTACCTGGTCGAGGCGTCGCTCGCCCTCCGCCTGGCGGCCGAGCAGCCCGCGCAGTGGGCCGAGCTTCAGGCCGCGATCGCCCCGCTGGGCGAGGTCGGGGTGCTGGTCTTCGGCGAACGCCAGCTCGCGCAGGCCCGCGAGACCTTCCAGGCTCAGGCGCCGGCGCTGCCGGTGCTGGTGGACTGCCCTCAACGCGGCCAGGCGCTCCTCGACTGGCTGCTGGGGGCGATGTGGTGGCTGGGCACGCCGGGCCGGCCGCTGTTCGTGATCACCGACGGATTCCTCCTGGCCGACGACGCCGGCTCGCGCGACGACCGGCGCAGCTTCGCCCACTACCTCGGCCCCGAGACCCCGCCCGCCGTCGACCCCGGGCGCCTCGCCCGCCACGACGACCTCCAGGCCCTGCTGAGCTACCTCCGTCAGCGAGCGGCCCAGGAGTAGCTGCCGAACCGCCACCGTCGCCGCCCGGTGAGCAGCGCCGGGCTTGAGCTCTCTCAGCCCGGAGGGCTGGGGCAGCGCGAGGAGGCAATTCTTTCTCCCCCCGGCCGCAAAGTCTGGATGTGACACTACTTCAGCCTGATCAGCAGGTTAGCGGTTTCTCTCGGGGCCGGCCCCGGTCGACGCGTCGGGGAAGCCTTGAACCGCCGTCTGGCGATTCAGTAGAATCCGAATAACCTGAAACTCAGGAGATGTGCCCATGCACGGAAGGCCTGTTGTTCACGCCATGATGGCGCTGCTGGTGCTGTCTGCCCCCCTGGGATGTGCCGCGGCCGACAATCAGTACGGCGCCCTGCCGGTTCACCAGTACCGCCCGGTTCCGGCGGCCACGGTGGTCGCCCCGCGGCTCGCGGCGGCGCGGCCGGCCCTGCCGCGCTGTCCGGACCCCAGCTCCGGCGAGCTCTGCGCGTGGGACGTCAACGGCAACCGCCCCTGGCGCTACGTCGTCGTGCACCACAGCGGCAGCGCCTCCGGCTGTGCGGCCAGCCTCGACCGCGACCACCGCGAGCGCGGCTCCGGCGAGAACGGCTACCACTTCGTGATCAACAACGGCAGCGACCAGGCCGACGGCCTGATCGAGGTCGGCCCGCGGTGGCTCAAGCAGAAGTGGGGCACCCATACCGGCAACACGCCGGGCAACGACTACAACAATTTCGGCATCGGCGTCTGCCTGGTGGGCGACTTCAACAAGGCCCAGCCCACCGACCAGCAGCTCCAGGCCCTCAGCCGGCTGGTGGTCTTCCTCTGCCAGAAGTACAACATCCCGCCCGAGGGCGTCGTTCTCCACAGCCAGGCCCCCGGCCCCAAGACCACCTGCCCGGGCCCGCCGCTGGAGACCTACGTCCAGTCCACCCTCCGCCC
>JAWLCG010000522.1:0-2652 GCA_041687295.1 Phycisphaerae bacterium
TTCGCCCGAGGGTCCCGCCCCCCCCGAATACTCGTACGCACCCAAATCGACTCTGTCGTCCATCACCCGCGGTAGGCCCTGCAGATCGGTAGAAAGCGGATCGCCCGCGGGATCGATGGCTGAGGCATTCTCGCCGCCGTTGATCGCTAGACTCCATGCGCCCAATCGGTAATCGCCGTTGGCAGCATCCTGGAAGCCGGGGTCGATGCCGATGAGGTTGTAGCCGTACTCGGCAAGAGGACTCACTTCGGGGGCGGAGCCCACCCCTTGGTTTAGGGCTACAATGCAGTTGTTAAGCACTAGGCGAGAATACCCACCGTAGCAGATGCCACCGTTAGCGCTGGACAGAGACTCGTTGCCGGCCACGGTACAGTTGGTCAGTCTGGTCTGGCCACTGAGGTAGAGGCCACCCCCGTTGCCCCGTGCTGTGTTGTCAGCCACCAAAACGTTCACCAGGGAGAGCTGGGAACCGCTCGCAGAGACCCCGCCGCCTGTCTCGGCGGTGTTGCCGCGGATCTCGACGTTCGTCCAGGTTCCGGAGGTACGAATGGAGACTCCACCTCCCCCAAGCGCCGCGCTATTGTTCCGGACCACGACATCAGTCAGCCTCAGTGTGGCCGACTGCCCACTGTAAATGCCTCCGCCGCTTCCGTAGGCTTGGTTGCCCTCGACCACCACATCCTCCAACGTCAGCGTCTGGCCGCCGTGGTACACACCGCCGCCACTGGTGGCCACGCCCCCGGTGATCGCCAGTCCGCGAACGACAGCCTCAGTCCCCGTGTATCTGACCGTCAGAACCCGGCTCAGGCCGACTGCGTCTATCGTTAACATCTCAGCACCGGGGCCTGTTACGACTAGGTCGCTGGTGATCTCCAACTCGGAGCCAGTCAGTCGGATCACCAGCGGGTTGCCCGGCCCGGCCTGGGCCTGCAGCGCGGGCAGGTCGAAGGTGACCTCGTCGAAGCCGAACGGGTTGCCGGCGGACACGTCGGCGGTGACGGCCTTGTTTCGGTTGGCGGCCTCAAGGGCTTCACGGAGCGTTACAACGCCGTCGCTGGCGACGATGTCATCGAGGCTGTTGACCACGTAGCCCGTCAGCAGCAATCGCGGCTCCAGGAACTCGGGCAGAAAAGCAGACCGGCTGGGCGAACGACGCGACATGATGATCCCCTCGGGTATAGGCATTTCAGCAGATGACCCACGCCGCCAGCTCTCCCTTGCGATAAGGTCCCGGCCGGCCAGCCAACATGAAGTCTTGGCACAACGCGAATGCCCTAATTGTAGAACCAAGTGCGAATCGCGCCTAGCAGGAAACCGTACACCAGGCAGCACGCGAGACCGACCTTCCGGTCGCCTGCCCAAGGTGCTGAGCACTGTTGGCGGAGGAGCGCCTTCGGCGGTAGGTTGACTCTCTCTGTCACAGCGCATAGAAGCAACCGCCAGCCTTGATGGCATTGGTGCTCTGGCAGTTCACAGTGCTGTCGTGCAGAGGAAAGAGAGAGTCCTATGGTCTGCCTGGAAAGGCCTGTGAGTCAGCCTTTGGCTCAGGGGGTTCAGGTTCCGTCCGCCCCTACGCCGCGGCCCTGAAGTAGCTCCTGAGCAGCCCGCCCAGACGCTTGCGGCACCGCACGGTACCCTCCGTCGGCAGCGACTCCGCGGGCTCCACAGGCGGGCGGTACCCCAGCCCCTTGTGCGGCCTTTCTCTGTTGTAATGCTCCAGATATTCGCCAACCACAAACCGAACGTGCCGCTCGCCGAACAGGATCATCTTGTCCATGCACTCCCGTTTTATGGTTCTTACGAATGATTCCGAATATGCATTCAGGTTCGGCGACTGCTTAGGCATCTTCAGCGGCTTCACCCCGGCGTCGTCCAGCATCTGGCGGAACTTCGCCGTAAACAGCGGGTCGCGGTCGTGGATCAGGTACCGCTTGTCCTTGAGGAAGCCATCCTCGACGTCGGTGAGGTTGCGGGCCCACTGGAGCATCAGCGGCTCGGTCGGGGTGTGGTGGATCCCGGCGATCTCCACGCGCCGGCTGGCCAGGTCGATCACGAAGTAGACCAGGTATCGCGTCAGGCCCGCCGGCGTCCAGGCCTCCACTGTGAAGAAGTCACAGGCGGCGATGCTCTCAAAGTGGCTGGCGAGGAAGGTCTTCCAGCTGGTCTTGGGCTCCGGGTCGGGATCGTCCAGCAGGCCGCAGTTGAGCATCACCCGCCGAACGGTCTGCCAGTGCACGTCGTAGCCGAGCTTCTTGAGCTCCCCGTACATCCGGCCGTATCCCCAGCCGGGGTTCTCCTCTGCCATGCGGAGGACCAGGTCGCGGATCATCCGCTGCTTGGTCGGGGCCGGGCCCGGCTTGTTCCGGCGGCCGGTGCCGTCGTACTTGCGGGCGATCAGCATCCGGTGCCACTTGAGCAGCGTATCGGGGCTGAACAGCGTCGAGGCCTGGTCCAGCAACTGCCGCGGGACCCGCATGGCCGCCCGAGCCAGGCGCCGACGTTGGGCGTCATTTAGACGGATGCGCTTGGGCCCCAGCTTCTCCCGCAGAACGCGGTTCTCTTCCCTGAGGTAGCTGATCACTTCCTGTTGATGCCGGTTCATCCAGCCGGCAAGGGCCACCACGAGGAATTGCCATGGTGTCCAGGTCATGG
>JAWLCG010000523.1:0-2640 GCA_041687295.1 Phycisphaerae bacterium
GGGGGTACGTCACAGGTCGGGTGCCTCGGCTGCACACAGCGCCAGCCTATCCGGCAATTCCCTTGCCCTGCATTTTCGAACCGTTCACGCGAGTCGTTGGGTCTCGGGGCTCCGAACCGGCCGGGCCGGGCTCGGTCGGCTCCACCGGTTTGCCGTGGCCCTGAGTTACCGGATAGGCTCGCACACAGCGCAGCCAAGGCACCCGTCAGGGAGGGGGGCGACTCACGGGTTGCGGTTGACGACGTCGACGATGGCACCGGCGGCCATCAGTTGCAGCTTGCCCTTGTCGGCGCGGTCCTTGGGGACGGCCACCAGCACCTTGGCCGGGATGTCCTTGACCAACGCGCGGGCCTTGTCCTCGCTGGTTCGGCGGATGCGCTGGACGATCTCGACGACGGCCTGCTCGTCGCTGCCGGGGGCGTAGAGCACCAGGTCCCAGTCGCCCTGGCCCTCGGCCTGGCCGCTCATCTCCTCGGTCATGGTGTCGATCTGCTCGCCCTGCACGTCCAGGCGGTCCTGGATGTAGTCCATCTGCCGGTCGGCCTGCTGCTTGGCGCGCAGGCTCGTGTCGGCCGACTCGGCGCTGAGCGACATCATGATGGCGATCACGATCAGCAGCCCCAGCAGGCCGCCGCCGGCGAAGATCGCCGCCGCGGTTCCCCCTCGGTTCTTTGCACGCATGGCAGAGCTCCCTGATGAGTGTCTAAGACTTCGGTTCGATGCGCTCCAGCCCGTTCATGTAGGGCCGAAGCGCCGGCGGCACCGTCACGCTGCCGTCGGCGTTCTGGTAGAGCTCCAGGATCGGGATCAGGATCCGCGGGGTGGCGATGACGGTGTTGTTCAGCGTGTGGCAGAAGCGGACGTTCCCGTCGGCGCCGCGGTAGCGCAGGTTCAGCCGGCGGGCCTGGAACTCGTAGAATCGGCTGGCCGAGTGCGTCTCGCCGTAGCTGTTTCGGCTGGGCATCCAGGTCTCGATGTCGAACTTCTGCACCTGCCCCTGGCCGAGGTCGCCGGTGCAGACGTTGACCACGCGGTAGGGCAGGCCCAGTGCCTGCAGGACGGCCTCGGCGTTGGCGAGGATCTCCCGGTGGTGCTCGATGGAGGCCTCGCGGTCGTTGCGGCAGAGGATCACCTGCTCGACCTTGTCGAACAGGTGGATGCGGTAGAGCCCATAGGTGTCCTTGCCGGCGGCCCCGGCCTCGCGGCGGAAGCAGGTGCTCTGGGCGACATACCGGATGGGCAGGTCGGCCTCGTCGAGGATCTCGTCGCTGTGCAGGGCCGTCACCGGCACCTCGGCCGTGCCGACCAGGCTCATCTCGTCGCGCTCGCACAAGTACGCCTGGTCGCGCCCGACGGGGAAGTAGCCCGTGCCGTACATCACCTGCTCGCGGACCAGCACCGGCACGGTCAGCGGCGTGAAGCCCCGCTGGATCATCGTGTCCAGCGCCAGGCGCAGCACCGCCTGGTGCAGCAGGGCGCCGGCGCCCTTGAGGATGTAGTTGCGCGAGCCGGCGAGCTTGACGCCGCGGGCGACGTCGATGATGTCCAGGGCCTCGCCGAGCTGGATGTGGTCGCGCAGCTCGAAGTCGAAGCGGGGCACCTCGCCGACGCGGCGGAGCTCGACGTTCTCGGTGTCGTCCAGGCCCAGCGGCACGTCGGCGTCGGCCGGCTGGGGCACCAGCAGCAGCTCGGTCTCGAGGCGGGGCTCCAGCTCGGCCAGCTCGTCGGCGAGCTGCTTGCCGCGGGCCTTCAGCTCGGCCATGCGGTCGATCGCCTGCTGCTTGTCGGGGCCCTTGAGCTGGGCGATCTGCTTGCCGGCGGCGTTCTGCTCGGTGCGGATCTCCTGCATCTCGCGGCGGAGGTCGAGCACCTTGGCGTCGAGCTCGACGATCGTGGCGATGTCGACGGGGATCCGCTTATCGCGGGCGGCCTGGATGTAGGTGTCGGGATTGGCCCGCAGGTCCTTGACGTCAATCATGGTCCATTGTCCTTCGTGTCGGCCCGGCCTGGCAAAGGCCCCGGGCGGCCTGGCGCCGCAGGGGGAAACGAAAAAAGCCCCAAGACCTTCTATCGGTCCTGAGGCTCGTCCGGGTTCGGCGGTTCTGGGTTCTCGGTCGGCCTCAAGACCTCGCATAGGTAAAGCGCGAATAGCTCCACCCGCGGCCAAAGCCGCTGAAGGTAAAGCCAAACGCCGACCAGTCGTTCTTGAGGGCCATGATCCCTATTCTTACCGCCTCCCGCCCAGGCCGTCAACAGGAATTCGCCGCGCCCGCCGATTCCTATCCTCTTATATAGCCCCGGGCATGCCCGGGGCTATATGGTTAAGGAATGGGGAACCGGCGGGAGCTCTGGGGCGTAAGACAGGGGTGGGTTGAGGGTCGCCCGTGGGGGCTGATTTGCAGGTCGCGTCCGGACAAGCCCTTACGGAACCCGTCGCCGGCCGGTGGGGGGGATTTTGTTTGACACCCCCCCCGGCAGACCTATAATCATTACCCTAAGTGACGAGGCAGCGAGGCGTTTAGGCGGCGAGGCCCATGGCAGAGGTGGTCCTGGAAGGCGTGGCCAAGGTCTACCCCGGTGGCGTCAAGGCCGTGGAAGCGTTAGACTTGCGCATCGAGGACGAGGAGTTCATCGTCCTGG
>JAWLCG010000524.1:0-2634 GCA_041687295.1 Phycisphaerae bacterium
ACCTTCGACCCCGTCCGGCGATGCCCGGGCGCTATGGAGTGCGGCGGCTTTGACGCCGCTTTGGATCGCTGGCGGCAAGACCAGCCAAAGCGGCGTCGTTGCCGCCGCACTCCATACTGCGCGCCAACCGCTGGGCGCCTTCGCTGCCGGGCCTCGCTGTGCTCGACCCGGCCTACGCGCGGGGGTGGGCGATGTCGTACAATGGCGGCCATGGACGATCGAGCGGTCATCATGGCCCTGAGCGGCGGGGTGGACTCGGCCGTGTCGGCCCATCGGCTGATGCGGCAGGGCTACCGCGTGCGGGGGCTGTTTCTGCGTACGTGGGAGGGCTCGGACCCCGGCGACGCCGGGCGGGTGGCCCGTCACCTGGGCATCGAGCTGGACGTGCTGGACCTCCGCGAGCCGATGGAGGCCGTGCAGGCCTACGTCGCCGACGAGTACGCCCGAGGCCGAACGCCCAACCCCTGCGCGATGTGCAACCCGCGGGTGAAGTTCGCCGCCCTGACCGCCCACGCCGACCGCTGCGGCGCCCGCTGGATCGCCACGGGCCATTACGCCCGCGTCCAGGACGGCCGACTGGCCCGGGCGGCCAATCGGGCCAAGGACCAGTCCTACGTGCTGTTCGGCCTGGGCCGGGCGGTCGTGGAGCGGATGGTGCTGCCGATGGGCGAGCTGCCCGACAAGGCCACCGTGCGGGCCCTGGCGGCCGAGGTCGGCCTGCCCGTCGCCGACAAGCCCGACAGCCAGGAGATCTGCTTCCTCGGCGACCGCCACTACACCGAGCTGCTCGCCGAGCGGCAGGGCCAGGCCCGCCCCGGGCCCATCGTCGACCTCGCCGGGCGCGAGGTGGGCCGGCACGAGGGCGTGGGCGGCTTCACCGTCGGCCAGCGCCGTGGCCTGCGGGTGGCCGCCGGCGAGCCGCTGTACGTCGTCGCCATCGACCCCGCCGCCGCCACCGTCACCATCGGGCCCCGCCAGGCCGTGCAGGGCACGAGCCTCACCGCCGCCGGGGCCAATTGGCACGCCGAGGTCGGCGAGGGGCCCTTCGAGGCGACCGTCCAGGTCCGCTACAACGCCCGCGGCACGCCCGCCACCGTCACCCCCGGCCCCGGCGGGCGGTTCGGCGCCGAACTGCACCGCCCCGTCCACGCCATCACCCCCGGCCAGGCCGCCGTCATCTACGACGGCGACACCCTCCTCGGCGGCGGCTGGATCGAGGGCCCGTAGGGCGGGCAATGCCCGCCGTCGATGGCGGTTCACTCCGACGTGGGTCCGTGTATGGCCCCGGGCGTTCGCGGGGTCTCCGTGTAGGGGAAACAGCTTTTGACGCAGGGCGGGCACTGCCCGCGTGTCAGGGGCCGAGGGAGTTTGAACACGTAGGGCCGTGCCCGACCTCCAAGACCCCCGGCATGCCGGGGGCTATATGAAGAGGAAGAACCGCGGGCATGCCCGGGCTCTTCGAGGACGAACCGATGTCACGTGTTGTGGCCATCCATCCTGGCGCGTTGGGCGACGTGCTGCTGCTGGGGCAGCTGCTCTCGGCCCTGCGCGGCCCCGGGGACCGCGTGGCCCTGGCGGCGCGGGGTTCGACGGCTGGGCTGCTGGCCGAGCTGGGCGTGGTGGATGAGGCCCTCGACATCGCCGCGCTGCCGCTGGAGGGGCTTTTTGTCGTCGTCGGCGGCGACGTGCAGCGCCTGGCCGAGCGGCTGGGGCCCTGCGATCGGCTGGTCAGCGCGCTGGGGTATGGCGATGAGCGGGTCGAGTCGGCCCTGCGGGCCCTGGTCGCGCCGGCCGAGGCGGTTTTCCTGCCCATTCGGCCACCGGCCGAGCACCGGGGGCACATCGTGGAGCTGTGGGCCGATCGGTTGGGCCTGGACGGCGTGCCGGTGCCGGACTGGTCGGCGACGGCGGCGATGCGCCAGGCCGGGCAGGCGGCGCTGCGGAGCGCACGGATGAGTCCCGACAAGCCCTACATCGCCTTGCACCTGGGGGCGGGCTCGGCGGCGAAGTGCTGGCCGGTGGAGCGCCACCTGCAGCTCGCCCGCCGACTGGGCCCGGCCGTGTTGCTGCTGGGCGAGGCCGAGCGCGAGCGGCTGGGCGACGACGCCATCGCACGGCTCGTGCGGGACTGGCCCGTGCTTCTCGATCCGCCGCTGGCGACCCTCGCCGGCGTGCTGGCCGGGGCGGCCCGCTACGTCGGGCACGACACCGGTCCCAGCCACCTGGCTGCGGCCCTGGGCACACCCACGCTGGCCCTGTTCGGCCCGACCCGCCCGGACCACTTCGCCCCCCGCGGCCCGCGGGTGACGCTGCTGCACCACGAGCCCCTGGCCAAGCTGAACGTCGAGGCTGTGGCCACGGCGTTTGTAGCCATGTCTTCGGGCGTCAGATCGTCAGCCCTGCCGCTCGATGCTCGGTCCAGGGCGCGGGCGCAGTATGGAGTGCGGCGGCCTTGACGCCGCTTTGGATCGCTGGCGCCAGAGCCAGCTAAAGCGGCGTCGCTGCCGCCGCACTCCATATTGCCCAGGCGGCGCGGGGCGCCGTCGGTGCCGGGCCTCGCTGCGCTCGACCCGGCCTACGCGCGGGTGCCGTGGCCACGGCGATTGTAGCCATGTCTTCGGGCGTCAGATCGTC
>JAWLCG010000525.1:0-2618 GCA_041687295.1 Phycisphaerae bacterium
CAGCTGCACAGCCTGTACCGCGCCGACACGCTTGCCGAAGACTTCGAGGCCCCCCTCTGGGTCGACGTCTCCAGGCCCTAGAAACGACGCCCGGGGCATTGTGCGGTGTGGATGGGCAGCGAAATACCCGCAGCCGGGCCGACGGCAGTTCCGCGTGCAACAAGTTGCACGCCCTACGGCCGGCGGCGCTCCCCGCGCATTAACTTGCAGGCCCCACGGTCGGCGTCTCGGCATGGCAACCCCCCGGGAGCGGGCTTTCACGGCGTGCGCCGACGGGCGTGTCTTGAGAGTAACGAGTTGCGCGCCCTACGAGCCGAGGCGGGGCTTACTGCCCTACCGGGACGGCGTCGGCCAGGCCGAAGGCGTCGACGGTCTGGTTGAGCAGGTCGAGCACCTCGTGGCGCTCGAGGGTTTCGCGCTGGCCCTCGAGCAGGGCGCTCTCGACGTGGGCGGCCAGGGTGCGTCCGGTCTGCGGCGAGACGTGCCAGCTGTGGATGGCCAGGTCCTTGACCCAGTTCTTGTCCCACCAGGTCAGCTTGCCGTCCTCCTGGCGGACGCGGAGCTGGTTGCGCCGGTCGTAGCGCCAGGCCTGATGATCTTTGAAGGCCTGCTCCGCCGCGGTCAGCCCGACGTAGCCGAAGGTCTTGACGGTAGCCTCGAAGACGACCCGGCTGGAGACGGAGTCTTTGTACTTGCGCGCGAGGTAGGTCCCCAGGGCGGCCGCCAGGTCGCGGGCGTGGCGGTAGCAGGCGTGCGGCTCGGCCTGCATGGCCCGCCACATCGTGCCGGCGAGCTTCCCGGCATCGAACTGCTCGAGGCTTCCATCGCGCTTGAGCACGCCGATCATCCGTGATGTCTTCACCTGGGCCGTCCTTTCCCCAAGGCCGCTGAGCGGGCGGCACGTATCTGCATGGTGTTGCGTTTCTTGCGGCGGCTGACCCGGGTCAGGCCAGTCGGGTCCGCCGGCGACCGGGCCGACCGCTACTCCAGCGGTTCTTCGAACAGGTCCTTCTGCCCCCGCGGCACTTTGGGGGCGTTGCGGGCCTCCTGGGCCTCGTCGATCAGCTCCCCGACGTCGGTGAAGTTGCGGTAGACGCTGGCGAAACGCACGTAGGCGATCTTGTCGACGTCCCGCAGGTGCCGGCTGACGGCGTCGCCGATGAAGCTCGAGGGCACGTCGCGGTCGTAGTGGCGGAAAATGTCCTCTTCGGTCGCCTCGACGATCTCGCGGATCCGCTCGTCGCTCACCGGCCGCTTGTAGCAGGACTTCTGGAGCCCGGCAATGATCTTCTGGCGGTCGTAAGGCACACGGGAGCCGTCCTTCTTGATCACCGTCAGCCGGACATTCTCCTCCGGCCGCTCGTACGTCGTAAACCGGCGGTCGCAGGCCAGGCACTGACGCCGACGGCGGACCACCCGGCCGCCTTCAGAGCTGCGGCTGTCCACCACCTTATCGTTATCCTGGCCGCAGAAGGGACATTGCATGAGACAGGCCCTTGGGGGCCCGAAAGCCCCAGATATTGAACTGAGCCGGAGTCTACCACCCAATCCCTTGGGTGTCAAGAAAAAGTGGAGGAGGAAGGCAGGTTACACCATATATAGGGCGGGCCGGGGCGGCCCAGGCGGGCGCACCCCTCGGCGCCCTGCGTGTGCAGACCCTCGGCCAACTGCATCGCTTGTGTCTCAGTGAATCGCCTTAGGCGATGCGGACGATGCTGTCCAGCCCGAAGGGGCCATGGTCGACGCCGAAGGCGGCGTAGTCGGCGAACCACTGACCGTCGACGTTGTAGCGGAAGCGGTAGGTCCCCGGCCCCAGCCGCAACGACACTCGCCAGTAGCCGTCGGCCCCGCGGATCATCGGCGACTGCTCGGTGTCCCAGTTGTTGAAGTCTCCCGCCACGCTGGCCTTGCGGGCCTGCGGGCGGTAAAAGCGGAATTCCACCACGTTGCGATCGACGGCCACCACCATGTTCACCTTCTCCATCTCGTGCCGGGGCTGACGGTTGCGTCCTGCTGGACTGCTCGATGCACAATCGGCGCCAGGGCTGATCGAGGGTCCTCGGCCGGGCCGCCACCGAAGTCGACCGATTCTTCCGCTGGGACCGCCCAAGCCCGCCTGTCCCTGCTGTTACGCCCCGGGCTGGTGGACGTTCGCGCAAGCGGCTTGGGAGGGGCAGCTTGGCGCACTATTGTCACATCCTCCCTGACCGCTGACATTCTTGTCTCTTCGCCGCGGCGGGGGACCGTGGCATCAGGCCGGGCCCTAGAATGGCCTGATGATGCTGGCGATGAACTTCCTGAGCGAGTGGATGGGCGACCCCTACGCCAGCCCGGCCGGGGCGATCGGGCGGCTGCTGCTGGCGGCGGCGCTGGGGGCGGCCATCGGCATGGAGCGCGAGCATCGCGGGCACGGGGCGGGCTTTCGGACGCAAATCCTTGTAGGCGTCGGGGCCTGCATGATCATGCTGATCGCCCTGCGCTTCGGTGAGGTGTTTGGCGCGACCGTCGGGGGCGGGTCGGTCAGCACCGACCCGGCCCGCGCCATCAGCGGCGTGATGGGCGGCATCGGCTTCCTGGGCGCCGGGGCGATCATCCGCCAGGGCGCGTCGATCCGCGGG
>JAWLCG010000526.1:0-2618 GCA_041687295.1 Phycisphaerae bacterium
GAGCGACTTCGTCGAAGACATGGCCGCGACCATGCTGGCGACCACGCTGGGCATCGAGTTCAACCCCGACACGGCCTACGACGAGCGCAAGGAGATCTACAAGATGTCCGGCAAGATCGTCCGCACCCGCGCCACTGTCCAGACGGCCGAGGGCGATAAGACCGGGTTGTGGACGACCGTCGTGGCCGCCGCCGTCTTCCTGATGTAGACCGCACCGGGCCGGCCCGCCGTCGGCCCGCGGGGAGCGCCATGCAGCCCGCATCCGCAACGCCCGGCCCGCGGCGGGGCGTCTACACCGCCGCCGTCGTGGCCAACGACCTGCTGTGCACTGAGCACTACCGGCTGGCCCTGGACGTGGGGACGGACTTTCCGCCCACGCGTCCGGGCCAGTTCGTTCAGGTGCAGTGCGCAGCGGTCGAGGTGCCCGACGAGCCGCTCGCCCACGACTGGCCCGAGGGCGAGCCGGTGCACCTTGCCCAGCCCGAGGTCGTGCACGATGCAGCCCTGCTGCGCCGCCCGTTCAGCCTCGCCGGCCGGGCTCAGCGCGACGGCCGGGCCGTGCTGGAGCTGATCCACCGCGTCGTCGGCGTCGGCACGGCCTGGCTGACGGGGCTGCAGCCCGGCGACGCCGTCAGCGTCCTGGGCCCGCTGGGCAACGCCTTCACGTGGACCGACACCACCCGGGCCGTGCTCGTCGGCGGGGGGGTGGGCATCCCGCCGATGCTCTACCTCGCCGAGGCCCTCGCCGCCGCCGGCCGACCGACGGCCGCCTTCGTCGGCGCCACCCGCGCCGACCTGCTGCCGCTGACGGTCACCGACGAGCCCGACCGCCAGGGCCGGCCCCGCCGATGCGTGGCCGAGTTCGCCGACCGCTCCGCGCCGGCCACCGTGTGCACCGACGACGGCTCGCTCGGCTTCGCCGGACGCGTCACCGAGGCCCTGTGGCCCTGGATCGACGCCCTGGCCGAGGCCGACCGCGCCGGCCTGACGATCTACACCTGTGGCCCCGAGCCCATGATGCGGGCCGTCGCCGCCGGCTGCCAGCGGCGGAACCTCGCCTGCCAGGTCGCCCTCGAACGACAGATGGCCTGCGGCATGGGCACCTGCCAGAGCTGCGTCTGCAAGACCCGCGCCGCCAACGAGGACGGCTTCCTGTACCGCCTGGTCTGCACCGACGGACCCGTCTTCGACGCCGCCACCCTCGTCTGGGACTCGCCCGGCGGCCCCCACGGCCAGCGCGAGGAGCATGGCAAGGACCAGACACCCCAACCCCAAGGCGACCGCCATGGCTGACCTGCGCGTGACCCTCGCCGGCATCGAGCTGGCCAACCCGCTGATGACCGCCAGCGGCACCTGCGGCTACGCCCTGGAGTACCAGGACTTCGTCGACCTCCGCCAGCTCGGCGCCTTCGTCACCAAGAGCATCACCCGCCTGCCGCGGATCGGCAACAACCCGCCGCGCGTCGTCGAGACCCGCGCGGGCATGCTCAACGCGATCGGCCTGGCCAACGTGGGCCTCCAGCGCTTCCTCGCCGAGAAGGTCTCCGAACTCGAGCAGCTCGGCCTGCCGGTCTTCGTCAACGTCGCCGGTGCGACCGTCGAGGACTACCTCGCCGTGGCTGAGGCGCTCTCCGGCGTCGACGTCGTGCGGGGGCTCGAGCTGAACATCTCGTGTCCCAACGTCAAGGAGGGCGGCATCGCCTTCGGCGTCGACTGCCGGCAGGTCGAGGCGATCACCTCGGCCGTCAAGGCCAAGTGCGGCGACAAGGCCCTGATCGTCAAACTGTCCCCCAATGTCACCGACATCGCCGAGACCGCCCGCGCCGCCGTCGCCGGCGGGGCCGACGTCCTGAGCCTCATCAACACCTTCACCGCCATGGTCGTCCACGTCGAGCAGCGCCGCCCCATGCTGGCCAACAACACCGGCGGCCTGAGCGGGCCGGCCATTCGGCCCATCGCCGTCTACATGGTCCACCGCGTTTACACCCAGGTCGCCCGGGCCGCCGGAGTCCCCATTATCGGCATGGGCGGCATCCAGACGTGGCGCGACGCGATGGAGTTCATCCTCGCCGGCGCCACCGGCCTGGCTATCGGCACCAGCCTCTTCATCGACCCCACCTGCATCACCCGCATCCGCGAAGGGCTCGAGGCCTGGTGCGACCGCCACGGCCTCGCCCGCCTCGCCGACGCCGTCGGCACCCTCGAAGCCAACAGCTGACGCGCCCCGCCCCGATCGCGCCCTGCGACCTTCGCCGCCCCTCCGGCCCAAGCCCACGGAATGCCTTGCGTGGGCATCGGGGCGGGCTGTGCCTGACGCAATCCCACGCCTCCTCCGCCCCGGCCTGCGCCCCCGTCCTATGGGGCCAATTCTCTGAATTCTCCGATTGCATACAATATACAATATACAATTGGCTTGGCCTGGGGCGAATGGCCCATGTGGAGTGCGGCGACGGAGTCGCCACTTTGGCTCGGTCCACCCCCCCCCGTCGCACCGCCGGGTTCTCCCCCCGCATCTCCTACCCAAGCCCACGGAATGCCTTGCGTGGGCATCGGGGCGGGCTGTGCCCATCGCAACCCAACGCCCATCGGCCCCAGCCCGCCTCGAGCCAAAGCGGCGA
>JAWLCG010000527.1:0-2616 GCA_041687295.1 Phycisphaerae bacterium
TTGACCAGGAAGTTGTGCTTGGTGATCGGGCGGGTGATGCCCGTCACGTCGGCCTCCTGGAAGGCGTCGTTGCCGATCAGGTGGCTCTTGACCTGTCCGGTGAGGGCGACCATCGGGACGCTGTCCATATTGGCGGTGGCCACGCCGGTGACGATGTTGGTCGCCCCGGGCCCGCTGGTGGCCAGCACGACGCCGACCTTGCCGGTCGAGCGGGCATAGCCGTCGGCCATGTGGGCGGCGCCCTGCTCGTGGCGGGTCAGCACGAAGTTGATCGGGCTGGAGTAGAGCACGTCGAAGATGGGCAGCACCTGCCCGCCGGGGTAGCCGAACATCGTCTCGACGCCCTCGGCCAGGAGCATCTCGTGGAGGATCTGGGCCCCCTTCATGCCGGCCAGGGACTTATGTCTGTTGTCACTCATGATTTAGGTATTCCTCGGATGTTGGATCGAACGGAGCTTTATACGAATCGGCCGGGAGAGGCCTCCAGCGCCAGCGGGAATTTCCGGCGGGCCAGTGAGGGAGATCTGCCGGACGAGGCAGTTCAGGAAGGTGGCCGCTGCGCACGCCAAAGGGTGCGGGCGGCCTAGCGTACAACGACGAGGCGCAGCATCGCCCGCCCCAGCACACCCCGGGCGGCCGGCGAAAGCAGAAGATCAGAAGCAGCAGCACTGCGACTCATAGTTCCACCATCCTACCGACCGCCCCAAAGGCTGTCAAGCCACGCCGAGAGAATTGGCGCAGGCCCGGGAAGACGGATTGCTGACAACAAAAACGCCGCCGTCGGTTGGGTTCCGACGGCGGCGCTGGACACTGCCTTGGCGGCGGTTTCTATTTCTTCTGCTGCTCTTCGGTTTTGCCCGTCTCGCCGATGCCGCGGATGGCCCAGCGGGCGAAGGTCATGCGCGTGTTGGTCGTCTCGTCGACCTTGACGACGACCTCGTCCTCGCGGACCTCGATCACCTTGCCCACGATGCCGCCGATGCTGGTGACGTCGTCGCCCTTTTTGAGGCCCGAAAGCATCTCGCGACGGGCCTTCTCCTGCTTGCGGCGTTGCCGGCTGGACCAGAACATCATCAGCACGAACAGGCCCAGGATGACGAAGAGGAACATCGGGTTATCGAGAATGCCCTTGGGCTGCTGTTGCGTCTGGTCGCCCTCTCCCTGCGCGCCGTCGCCGGCCGGCTGTTCGACCTGACCCTCGGCCGGGGGAACCTGGTCCTGCCCGACCGGCGGGGCCGGCTGAATCTCGGGAGCGGGGCTGACGGGGGGTTGATCGGCCGGGGGTTGCTGATCCTGCGCGGCCGCCGGGAAAGCCAGCACCAGCGCAAGAGCCGCAAGGCAAAGAAGTTTCATGCTGCGCATCGAGGACAATCCTTTCTGATGTCTATCCTAAGTGTAGCGGCCCAGGCCGCCAATGCGCCATCATCCCGGCCGGGCGAGGACTTGTCAAGGGAACCCGCCCCCCGGCGCCGCTGCCGCGGAGGGCGCGAATCCCCTGTTTTTCCAATTGAGCCCCCCGTTTTTGCCGATATCACTGCTGGCCAGCGATGCCGGGCCTGCCTAAGTTCGGACCGGCCCCCAGGGCCAAAGACTGGAATCAAACCTATGGAAGTCTTCGTTGCCAGACATCCCATCTTCGACCCGCAGAAGCGGGTCTTCGGCTACGAGCTGGTCTTCCGCTCGGAGTTCGAGACCTACTACGACGCCCTCAAGAGCGACAAGGGCACGGTCGACTTCATGGCCTTCGTCAACTTCGGCGAGTTGGCCGACGGCAAGAAGGGCTTCATCAACTTCTCGCGCGACCTGCTGATGCAGGAGTTCCCCCGCCTCTTCCCGCGCGACACGATGATCGCGGGAATCCCCGCCGACACCTCCGCCGACAGCCAGCTCATCGCCCGCTGCCGCGACCTGTGCAACGACGGCTACGTCTTGAGCCTCAACGACATGACGGCCCGGACCGTCGACACGCCGCTGCTGGACCTGGCCACGTTCGTCCGCATCAATTCCGCCAAGGTCACCCCCGACGAGCAGACGGCCATCATCAACACCGTCACCCGCCGGGCGTGCAAGGCGGTCGTCTCCAACATCGGCACGGTCGAGGAGTTCGAGCAGGCCGCCAAAATGGGCTTTGCCTTCTTCCAGGGCGACTTCCTCAACAAGCCGGTCATCCGCCCGGGCAAGGAGCTCATCAGCAACAAGCTGGCTTACTTCAAGCTCATGAAGGACGTCAGCTCGGCCGCAATGAGCTACGACGACATCGCCGCGACCATCGAAAAGGACGTGCCGCTGACATACAAGCTGCTGCGGTTCATGAACTCGGCGTGGTTCGGCCTGCGGTACGAGGTCAAGAGCGTCAAGCATGCCCTGGTGCTGCTGGGGCCGCAGGAGATCCGCCGCTGGGTCAGCCTGATCGCCGTCAAGGACGCCGGGCAGGACAAGCCCTACGAGCTTCTGCTCCGCAGTCTGACGCGGGCGAAGGTGGCCGAGCAGGTCGCGGGCATGATCAATCTCAAGAAGCAGGCCAGCGAGATGTTCCTGATGGGCATGTTCAGCGTGATCGACGCGCTGGTCGACCGCCCGATGGTCGACGTGCTCTCGGAGCTGTCGCTCAACGAG
>JAWLCG010000528.1:0-2603 GCA_041687295.1 Phycisphaerae bacterium
GCTGCGCGAGCTCGGGCAGCATGCTGACCAGGAGCTTGTCTACGCCGCCGGCTACAGCGCTGACGAGCTGGCGAAGCTGATCGGCGACGACGGCGAAGGCGGCGAGCCGGCCGAGCCTGAGATCCCGAATCTGTGGCAGGTGATCGTGAAGTGCGACAGCGAGAAGGAGCAGGCGAAGGTGTGCAAGATGCTGGACGAGCACGGCATCGACTACACCTGCGATCCGTTGTAGACGGCATGTCGTGCGTGGGACGGGCCTTTTTCAGGCCCGTCTTTATTGCGCGAAAACGACTTGTCTCCAGATCTGGAGTCTACCGGGTAGATTGGGGTTGCGGCCGGTGGTCTGCTGGTGGGCATGAGCAGCGACGATCCGACTGCCGCCGAACTGCTGACCGAGGTGAACAAGGCCATCCTGGCTTTGCTCCAGCGCCGCGTGTCGAGCTACAAGCTGCACGGGACCGAGTACACCTACGCCGACCTGGACCAGCTGCGGGCCCTGCGGACCGAGCTGTCACGCGAGACGGCAGGCGTCAACCGCCGGCGGGTGCTGCTGGGCGACATCTCGCGGAGGGCCACCTAGATGCCCGCCGAGCTCGACCACGTCATCGCGCGGGAGCTGGCCCGCGGCCGCGGCAAGCAGCTGAGCGACGCGGCCCGGCCTGGCCCGCTTGGCGGCGCGATCGACCGCCTGGCCGGCGCCATCAGCCCCGCCTGGGCGCAGAAGCGCCTGCTGGGTCGGATGCAGACGGCTTTGCTCAGCGGCGGCTACGACATCGCCAAGGGCGACCGCACGCGGCGCGGCTTCAACCGTGCCGGCGGCGACGCCGACCGGGCCCAGCCTGACGGCACGCTGTGGACGCTGCGGGAAATCTGCCGCGACCACGATCGCAACAGCAGCCTGCTGCACGGGATCATCGACCGGGCGGCCGACAACACGGCCGGGCCTGAATTCGGCTTTCGCCCCGACAGCGGCGACGACGCGTTCGACGCCGACGCCGAGGCGCTGCTGAAAGAGGCCGCACGCGCGGCCGAGCATCGCGGTTTGTTCAACCTCCAGGACGTGGTCTACCTGTCCTTCCGGTCGTTGCTGCCCGACGGCGACATCCTGCTGCACCATCTGGACGACGGCACCATTCAGCCGATCGAGGCCCATGACCTGCTGACCCCGGCCAACGGCAAGGGCTACGGCGATCGCCGCGTGGTCGGCGGCGTCGAGCTGGACGAGACCGGACGCCACGCCGCCTACTACGTCCGCGACCCGCGCGAAAAGACGCTGGGGCGCGGCCTGGTCGACAGCTGGGGCAAGACCATCCGCCTGGAGGCCCGCGACTGCCAGCTGGTCGCCAACCGCCACCGCTTCGGCCAGACGCGCGGCGTGCCTGTGCTGGCGGCGTGCCTGGACATCTTCGACCGGCTCGACGGCTACCTCGACAGCGAAACGCTCGCGGCCGAGCTGTGCGCGAACCTGGCCTGGTTCATCAAGCGTCAGGCCGCGGCCAATGAGCTGCCGATGCCGGGCTCGCAGATCGTGACCGACTACAACGCCGACGGCTCGTCGAGCGAGAGCACCTACGACCGGCTGCTGCGGAGCGAGCCGGGGCAGATATTCGACCTCCTTCCCGGCGAGGACCTCGGCGCGGTTCACCCGAACCGGCCCGGCGAAACCTTCCAGCCCTACGTCGTGACGGTGCTGCGGATGGTCGGGGCCGGCATCGGTTTGCCGCTTGAGCTGGTGCTGCTGGATTTCAGCCAGACCAACTACAGCAGCGCCCGGGCGGCTTTGCTCCAGAGCTACCGCGTGTTCCGCCGCTGGCAGCGGCTCATTCGCGACTGGATCCTCCAGCCGATCTACAACCGCTGGATGAGCCGGTGGATCGCGTCGCGCGAGCTGCGGCCGGTGGCCAACGCCTACAAGGTGCGGTACTTCCCGCCGCGATGGGCGTGGATCGACCCGCTGAAGGAAGTGCTCGCGATCGAAAGGAAGATCGCGTGCGGGGCCGGCACGCTGGAGGACTGGGTGGCCGAGGAAGGGCTGGACCTGTCGAGCCTGATGGAAGTCCGCGAGTGGGAGCTGGAGCAGCTCCGCAAGCGGATGATCCCGACGACGACGGCCCCGAACAATCTTGGAAAGCCGGAGGCCAACAATGCCGCGTAGCGAGAAGCAGACCGGCCGCGTGGCGACGGGCGAGAATCAGGGCGTCTACAAGGCGCAGCTTTCGACCGACGGGCTCGCGCTGGAAATCACGATCTACGACATGATCGGCGTGACGTGGTTCGGCGCGGGCGTGACGGCCAAGAAGGTGAGCCAGACGCTGCGCGAGAATCCCGGCGTCGGGCGGATCGTGGTGAACATCCACAGCGACGGCGGCGACGTGTTCGAGGGCGTGGCGATTTACAACGTGCTGCGGCGCAACGCCGCCCGCGTTGAGGTGCACGTCGACGGGCTGGCCGCCAGCGCCGCCAGCGTGGTCGCCATGGCGGGCGACGAGATCCACATCGCCGCCAACGCGATGATGATGATCCACAACCCCTGGACGTGGGCCTCGGGCAACGCGAGGGAGTTCCGCGAGCTGGCCGACAAGCTCGAGTCGATCGGGGAGGCG
>JAWLCG010000529.1:0-2602 GCA_041687295.1 Phycisphaerae bacterium
GTCGCCGGGGGCGTAAGCCCCCGGGCAGGGGGATGTTAGGAGTTGAGCCCCGAAGGGGCGGCAGTGCCGCACCGTGGCGCACTGCCGCCCCTTCGGGGCTCAACTCATTATGGGGACGCCTGTTCCGGGGGCTCACGCCCCCGGCTAAAAACTGGCGCCCCTTCGGGGCTCCGATCCACGGCCTTCAGGGCTCGGGGCCAATGCCGGGGGCGGCGCGTGCCCCCCAAGGTGGGACGGCGTGGCTTGGGCCGCTCTGTCCCAGCCTACGGGCTCCTGTAGGCCGGACGCAGTCCGGCTGGGGAAAGGGGTCCATGCGGCGCTTCTCCCCAGCCGGACTGCGTCCGGCCTACCAGAACTGCGAGAGCCCCGGCGCGGCCGCAAGCTCAACATTCCGGACGGGTCGGTCTACTACGCCTGCAGGGCGGCCTGTCGCTTGGCGCAGTCGGCCAGGACCAGCGCGGCCATGGCCTCGACGACCGGTACGATCCGCGGGCAGATGCACGGGTCGTGCCGGCCCTCGGTGCGGATGGGGGTCTCCTGGCCGTGGATGTCGACGGTGCGCTGCTCGGTGGAGATGCTCGAGGTCGGCTTGACGACCAGGCGGAAGACGATCTCCTGGCCCGTCGAGATGCCCCCCAGCACGCCGCCGGCGTGGTTGGTCAGGAAGCCCGCGGCGGCCATCGCGTCGTTGTGCTCGCTGCCGCGGAGGTCGGCGGCGGCGAAGCCCGTGCCGAACTCGATGCCCTTGACGGCCCCCACCGAGAGCATCGCGTGGGCCAGCAGGGCGTCGAGCTTGTCGAAGACCGGCTCGCCCCAGCCGGCCGGCACGCCGGCGATGCGGCACTCGACGATGCCCCCGACGCTGTCGCCGGCGTCGCGGGCCGCCCGCAGGCGACGGGCCATCTCCTCGGCCGCCGTCAGGTCGCAGGCCCGCAGGGGGTTCTTCTCGATCACGTCCAGGTCGACGCTCTGGCACTGCACGCCCGCCGCCCGCAGCGTGTAGGCCGTCAGCCGAACGCCCTGCCGCTCGAGCAGCTTGCGGGCGACCGCCCCCGCCGCCACCCGACCGGCCGTCTCGCGCCCGCTGGCCCGGCCGCTGCCGCGGTAGTCGCGCAGGCCGTACTTCTTCAGATAGGTGTAGTCGGCGTGCCCGGGGCGGAACAGGTCCTTGATCGACGCGTAGGCGCTGCTCTGGGCGTCCTTGTTGTACAGCACCACCATCAGCGGCGTGCCGGTGGTCCGCCCCTCGAAGACGCCCGAGAGGATGTGGGCGGTGTCCGGCTCGCTGCGGGGGGTCGTGATATCGGACTGACCCGGCTTGCGGCGGTCGAGCTGGACCTGGATGTCGGCCTCGGCCAACTCCACGCCGGGGGTTACGCCGTCGATGATCACGCCGACGCCCCGCCCGTGCGACTCGCCGAAGGTGGTCACGCGGAAGGCCTCGCCGAAACTGCTACCGGGCATGGGGATGCTCCTCAATGCGTTCCAGGACGACGGCCAGGGCCTCGGCGGGCGTCAGGCGGTCGAGGTTGACGGTCAGGTCGGCCTGCTGCTCGTACAGCGGGCGGCGTTGCTGGTGGATCTCGTGAAAGTGCGCCTCCGGCCGGGCCGGGTCCAGGAACGGCGGCAGCCCCCCCGCCTGGACGCGGCGGAACAGCTCGGCCCCGTCCACCTGGAGGTACACCACCAGGCCCAGCTGCCGCAGCAGACCACGGCTGGCGGGGTTGATCGCCGTCTGCCCCCCCACCGCAATCACGCACGGCTGGGCCTCGGGGCCCGTGCGGCCAGCCGCCAGATGCTCTACCACCTGCCCCTCCAGACGCCGAAACGTCTCGGGGCCATGGCGGCGATAGATCTCGCGGACGCTGAGCCGTTCGCCCGTCTCGGCCGCGAAGGCCCGCTCGATCTCGGCGTCGACGTCGACGAACGCCCAGCCCCGCCGGGCCGCCAGGGCCGCGCCGAGCGTGCTCTTGCCGCAGTGCTTCATGCCGATCAGGACGATGTTCATCCGCCTGCGCCTCGCCGGCCGGGCCGGCCCGTGGGGTCTTGCCCGGTTATGCGCGTCGGGCAGTGGCCTCATCGTAGCAGCGCCGGGCCGATCCCTCAACTGCCCGTCCATGCCCAAGGCGCAGACGTATAATGAATAGGTAGACGGCTCTGTCATTCAGTTACAGGAGGACAAGCCATGACACGTACGATCCACCTGTCCGACGAAGAGTTGGCCGTGCTGGACGAGATCCTTCAGGCCGAGATGGACAGCGACAAGACCGAGCTGCGACGAACTCGAAACTCAAGCTTCCGTGCCGAGGTCCAGCATCGCATCGAGCTGACCGAGCGCCTGATCGAATCCGTCCACCGCGCCGAGACCCGTTCCATGGACGAGCCCCTCGAGGGCTGAGCCCGCGCGTGCAAGCACCGTAGGCCGGCCGGCGTCCGGCGGGGGGCAGAGGCCCCAAGGAGCGCCTCCCCCCAGCCGGCCCACGTCCGGCCTACAGCGTCATCTCATGGCGGAAAGGCGGGTGCCGTGGCTACGGCGTTCGTAGCCACATCTTTGGGTCCCTCCTTGCCGACCCCGGCCGGGCCGCTCTGGGGCGTCCCTGCC
>JAWLCG010000530.1:0-2592 GCA_041687295.1 Phycisphaerae bacterium
GGGTCGCTCACGTCCGAGACGTCCTCGCGAAGCTGGCTCACCGCGTCCTCGAGCCGATGGCGGATCTGGGTACTGTGCAGCGTGGCCTTGTCGTCGGGTCCTGTCATGGCGATACCCCCTTCCTGGTGGTCTGGTGAATTGTAGCCCCGCCGCGGCCCGCCGTCCCGCAGGGCGCCGTAGGCCGGGTCGAGCGCCAGCGAGGCCCGGCGTCCTGGGAGTGCCGGGCCTCTATGAAGACGAGGCGGCGCCCCGGGTGAGGGGGCGCCGCCTCGCGTGGGTCGGTCGATGGGCGTGCGGGGTTACTTCAGCAGGTCCATCTTCGTGCCGCGGAGGTCGCGGGCCTTGCGCATCGCCTCGGAGGCGCTGAGCTCCTCGTGGACGATGAGGTTGATGGCCTCGGCGACGGCGGCCGGGTCGTCGGCACCGGCGAACAGGACGTTTCGGCCCACCAGGGCGCCGCGGACGTTGTAGGCCGTGCCCATGCCGCGCTCGAAGTTCTCCAGCGTGCCCGAGGGCTTGCCGGTGCTGGGCCCGCCCAGCATGAGGATCGGCAGGCTGGTGGCCTTGCAGACGCGGTCGAACTCGCGGATGTAGGGGATCTTCAGCCACATGTAGGCCGAGCTGTTGCCGATGGCCTGGGCGACGCCCATGATCTTGATCAGCGCGTCGGGGTCGTTCTCGACGGTGTAGCCGCCGTCGGCGGTGAGCACCTGCGGCAGCGGCTCCATGAACATCGGGATGCCCAGCTTGGTGCACTCGTCGGTGAGCTTGGCCATGGCCAGCAGGGCCTGGATGGCGTAGCGGTCGTTCTTGTCGTTGTGGGCGTTGAGGCGCCAGAGGACCTTGGCGGCGTCGATCTTGCGGTCCTTGAGCTCCTTGGCCGTCAGGTAGCTGCTGGGCATGTCGTACATCTCGTGGACGAGCCCGGCCATGCCCGAGCGGTTCATCGAGCCCATCAGGATCTTGCCGTCCAGGAAGCCCTCGCCGCCGGTGTTCTGCTTGAAGAGGTAGTTGACCAGGATCAGCTCGTCGAGGATGTCGTCGGTGGCCATGATGCCGTCGATGTTGCTGACGGCCAGCACGCGGACGATTCGGCCAAGGTAGTCCAGGCGGTTGCCCATGGCCGTGGCGTCCGAGCCGCTCTTGGTCAGGTGGCGGGCCGGGTGATCGGCCGCCAGCACGACGAGCTTGCCGTCCTTGGTGAGGCTCTTGCGGGTCTTGCGGGCCTTGTACTCCTGGTCGACCAGGGCCGGGTTCTCCAGGCGCAGGCGGGTGACCTGGTCGAGCATCGTCTGGCTGAAGAAGCTCCGCGTGGAGTAGGTGAAGCCCTTCTTGATCGCGAAGGCGCAGTCGATCGTCACGCGGGCGCCGTCGAAGATGCTCTTGGTGGCCGCGATGGCCGAGCCCTGGTGCTCCGAGCCGATGGGGCGGACCTCAAAGCCGATCGGGCCGGTGTAGTCCAACTCGATCAGCTTGCAGCAGAAGTCGCTCAGCAGGCTCAGGTTGACCGCGCTGTCGGCGGTGCCGAAGCGGGGGTGCAGGTCGCCGTAGCGGCTCTTGGCCTCGGGGCTGGCGGCGTTGAGCACGACGTTGGCAACGTGGAACCAGCCCAGGAACGGCGCGACGGCGTCGAGGGCCTCGGGCGTCTCGTCCATCTGGATCATGTGACTCATGTCGATCATGATCGAGAAGTTCTTGCGTCCGCGGTCATGGACGACGGCGTCGGCGATCTCGGCGGCGTCCAGGCAGCTGCCGATCGTGGCGCCCTTGAAGGCCTTGGGGAAGCCCTCGGGGTTGGGGCGGGTATCGAAGGCCTCGAGGACGACCTGGAGCTTCTTGCCCTTGGCGGCGTCGCAGATCTCGGCCAGGCTGCGGATCAGGGCCCGCTTCTGGGCCGGGCGACGCGCCTCGTCGCCGCAGCGCCCGCTGAACAGGGCCAGGTAGGTGGCGCCCATCTCGACGGCCTGGTCTATCAGCTCGACGATGCGGGCGACCGCGCGGGCCCGCTGCGTCTCGTCGGGGTCGCTGATGTCCTCTCGGCTGATGAGGCCTTCCTCGTTGATCAGCTGCACCGGCTGGCAGCCGAACAGGACGACCTTGTCGCTGGCCTTGAGCTTCTTGGCGGCCTCGGCCCGCAGGGCGTCGTCCTTGACCCAGGTCACCTCGATCGCGCCGAAGTAGCCATCCTTCAGGATGGCGTCGAGCGAATCGAGCAGGTACTTGCGCGGCGGCTCGCCCCGCAGGACGCTATCGGTGTTGCCCGGGCCCGGGTAGGCCATGGCGTGGACGATGCTCTTGACGTTCTGCTGCAGTTCCATGGATTCGTGTCCCTCTTGCGCCCCCGTCACGGCGGGGCATGAGTCAGGCCAACGCGCCGGCCGGCCCGTCCCCGGCGGGACGCACGCGCAGACCGGCTGCAAAGAAGAACACTAAACGCCCCCGCCCCGCCTGTCAAGACCGGGGCCCCCATATCGCCCGGGCATGGCCGGGGTCCTCGCGGGACCGCCTGCCCCCCGGCCGCCGGGCCTCGCTTCGCTCGACCCGGCCTACGGGCTTCCGTCAGCGCGCTGGGCATAAACGCGTGTAGGCCGG
>JAWLCG010000531.1:0-2568 GCA_041687295.1 Phycisphaerae bacterium
CGGAAAGGTTGCTACGGCCTTACCAGTATCGCCCTCACGAACCGCCCCGGCCAGTCCCAAGGCCGGCTTTGCCCCATCGCGACCGCCGCGGGCCGGCGGGGCAGACGGACGGCTTGCACCGCCCGTCTGCCCGACGCCCTTGCGAAACATCAGGCCGTGACGCGCCGCCGCCGCAGGGCCAGGCCACCCAGCGCCAGCAGCGCCAGGCTGGTCGGCTCGGGCACGAGGTACTCCATGGCCTCGTGGTGGGCGTGCTCGTCCAGGCCGTGGTTGTACACGATCCACAGCGGGTCGGACGTGTAGAGGGTCCCGGCATCGTTCAGGGCCAGCTCCAGGCGGAAGGCGTAGATGCCAGCCAGCGGCTCGACGTAGGTCGCATCGCCGATGCCCGGGACGTTGCCCGCGCCGGGTGCGGCGTAGAGCGACGTGGTGAAGTGCTTGTGCACGCTGCCGTCGCCCAGCACCGCCTGGATGTACGAGCCCGCCTGGGCGCCGCTGTCGGCGCTGAGGGTGCGAGCCTGGGCGCCCATCAGCAGACTGACCAGGGCGTCGCCGGGCGAACCGAAGGCGACCTCGCCGGTGCCGCTCCAGTAGAGCAGGCTGCTGAGGATGTTGTAGCTCAGCGCCGCCCCAGCCGGCAGACTGCCCACACCGGCGGCCTGGTTGACACCGGGGTTGGAGGGGTTGAACGGGTCGTACGGATCCTCGCCAAACTCATACCCGTAGACCGTGATCGGCGGGGCCGAGGGATGCCCCCCGTGGTCCAGCCCGCCGGTGAGCAGCTGGCCGTCGATCAGGTACGGGGCGATGTCGAAGTGGGCGTGCTCGTGTGCGTCGCCGAAGGCGTGGGCGACAGGCAGAATCGTCAGGGCAGCCACCAGAAGCGTAGTGCGGTATCGCATGGTTGAGTCTCCTTTGGCGAACCGGCGGGCTATCGCGCCACGGCCGGGTCGAACTTGTTGATGCTTCGGTTCTTGTACACCTGCTCGAACGAGAGCGTCTCGGCATGGCCGTCGAGAAAGCCGTAGTTGGCCCGGGCCGACCAGGTCCGCGGCTCGCCGCCGTGTTGGTGGATCTCCAGTTGGCCCGACGCCTTGGCCGGCACGTGGCCAACCCACAGGTCGACGTGCGGATGGTCGGCGCCGGCGAAGGGCCCCTCCTCAGCCATCTCCACGAAGTGCACCGTGCTGGCCGGCCTGGCGAAGTGCTCGATGCGAGCGTACGGCCCGCCCCAGGGGCACAGGTCCGGGTCGGTGAACTCGTTGATCCCGTAGCTGCACCGGCGGTACTGGTCGGTCGAGGGCGGAACGGGCGTGCCCACGTGCTCCCAGTGCGGGCTCTCGTCCGACGGACAGCGGGCGATCAGCCGGTCGCCGTAGTAGGGCTGCAGCGTGTGGATCCAGGCGACATCCGCCCGGCCATGGGCGCCGCCATGGGCGAGCCCGGCCTGGATGGGCTTGCCGTCGTTGGCCGTCATGTACATCCAGTGCGCCACTTCCATGTTGCGCAGGTTGGTCAGGCACTTGGCGGTCTTGGCCAGCTCCCTCGCCTTGGCCAGCGAGGGCAGCAGGATCGACACCAGCAGGGCCAGGATGGCAATGACGACCAGCAGCTCGATCAGGGTGAACGCGCAGCGTCGGCGCATGGGTCACCTCTCGGGATGCTGGGGATGCGTACAGCGATATCAGACGCACAAGGGCGAGAGGGCGAGAGGCGGGGCGCGCGGGCCGAGGGTGCCGGTGGGATCGTGCAGGCAGACAGCGGCGCCCGGCGACCGGTGCCGCATCGCAGCGGGCGGCTCGGCCGTCAGGACCGACAGGCCGCCCCCGGCCAGGCTCTTGGTGCTGGCCAGAACCTGACAGACCGGGCAGGTGACCGGGTTGTGGGCCGAGCGGTGGGCGGCGCGCGTCCAGCCGTCCGAGTCGCCCGTCTCTGGTGGCACGCCATGCAGATGAGACTGCCCGCCGTGCTCCAACGCCACATGCACCGCGTGCCACAGCCCACCGCCCTGCAGGGCGATCAGCGCGAGCATGAGCAGGATGGGCAAACGCTTGGACGTCACAGTGTAGGCCTCAAGAGGTCCGACCGGAGCAGGCCGAACCATGCGAACCACCTCCGGATCATAGGATCGCACCTGAGGCAAGTCAACCTTCGCCCCGGGGCCTGAACCGAGGCCGACGAGCGGGCCGGCTTCGACGGCTCGACACGGCCCTGGACCGGGCAGGTAACCAAAGACATGCGGTTGGTTATGGCTACGAAAAAAGCCGACGGTGGGATTCGAACCCACAACCTCAGCTTTACGAAAGCTGTGCTCTACCGTTGAGCTACGTCGGCGAAAGAATCGGGATTCTACTACCAACCCCGCCATCGCTGCAAGGGCCTTTTGACTGAATCCATTCGCCCCGGTGGCCCTGCCCCGAGCGCCGTCCGGGCGGCCGTACGGCACGGGTGGCATTTCCTGGGGGTGGTGCCTGTTGTGTTCTGCTGGTGGCCCTAAAGCGGTAAATCCCGGGGTCCGGGGCAGAGCCCCGGCCTGTGTGTTCTCGCCAACTAGTTGGGATGAGAGCC
>JAWLCG010000532.1:0-2558 GCA_041687295.1 Phycisphaerae bacterium
AGCGGCTTGTCCTGGACGGTAGACACGGGGCCAGTGCGCTCCGGCGGCCAGGCGGCGCGGCGGCCGCCCTACCGCTTGCGGATGATCGTCTCGGGCGAGGGGATATCGGACTTGTCGTAGTCGATGCCGATCTTGTCCTCGACGATCTCCTGGATCGCCACTTCCATGTCGGTCATGCCGCGCTTCCGCTCGACCAGCGGGCGCGAGCCCTGCATCAGCTCCAGCATCCGCTTCTGGATGAGGGCGGTGAGCTTGAACCGGCCGCCGACCTTGTGGATAATGTCTTCGCTCTTAAGGGTTTCAATCATTTGGAACGATGCTCCTTGGCGTCATTTCAGCTCGCCTGCCGAACCTCGTCGGCGGCGATGGGGGATTACTTATCTACGATCTCAACCAGTTGTCGGATCGCGTTTTCCAGGTTGTCGTTGACGATTTCGTGCTGGTAGACGCCGCTGTCGCGGGCGGCGCTGATCTCGCGGTGGGCCTGGGCCAGGCGCCGCTCGAGCGCGGGGGCGTCCTCGGTGCCGCGCCCGCTCAGCCGCTCCGCCAGCGTCTTCTCGTCCGGCGGGACGATCAGGACGAAGCGGGCCTGCGGCATCCGCCCGAAAACCTGCACGCCGCCCTGGACGTCGATGTCTAGAAGCACCGTCCGCCCGGCCGTCAGCGCCTGGTCGATCGGCCCGCGCGGCGTGCCGTAGTAGTTGCCGAACACTTCGGCCCACTCCAGCAGCTCGCCTTGGCGGATCATTTCCTCAAACCGCTCGCGGCTGACGAAGTGGTAGTGCGTGCCGTCCTTCTCGCCCGGGCGGGGCGAACGCGTCGTGGCCGAGACGCTGAACTGGGCGCCCGTCCGCCGCAGCGCCTCCTGGGCGACTGTGCTCTTGCCGACGCCTGAAGGCCCGCTGACCACAACCAGTTTTCCCTTGCTGCTCACCTGGGCGTCTTCCTGAATCGGCCAGACACAGAGGGCGCAAAGCCCGCGAAGTCAGGTCGTTCTATCCCGCCGTCACTCGGCGTTCTGCACCTGTTCCTTGATGCGGTCGATGGCGGTCTTGATGTCGACCACGGCCGAGGCGATCTGGGCGTCGTTGGACTTCGAGGCGATGGTGTTGGCCTCGCGGAGCATTTCCTGGGCGATGAAGTCAAGCTTCCGCCCCGCCGGCTCGGGCGAGCCCATCGCCTTGCGGAACTGGGCGATGTGGGTCGTGAGCCGCTGCATTTCCTCGGCGATGTCCGACCGCTCGGCGAAGATGGCGACCTCGCGGGCGAGGCTCTCCTCGTCGATACGGATGCGGGCGGCCTCGGTCAGCTCGGCCACGCGAGCCGTCAGACGCTCCTGGTACTCGCGGACGACCTGCCCGGTGCGGGGGGCGATCTCGGCCAAACGCTGCTCGATCAGCTTCAGCTGGCTCTGGAGTTCCTCGCCCAGGGCCTGGCCTTCCTTCTCGCGCATCACCAGCAGGTCGTCCAGCGCCTGGCGGATCATGTCCATCAGGCCCTCGCGGCTGGCCTCGACCAGCTCGTCCATCGGCGGCGGCTCGGCCACGCCAGGCAGTTGGAGCAGGCTGGCCAGGTCGATTCGCAGCGTGGGGTTGCCCTCGATCTCGAGCAGCTTGAGCTGCTCGATGTAGCTGCTCAGGGCGGCGATGTTGAGGCGGCAGGCGGCCTGGTCGGCCCCGAGACGCATCCGCACCGAGAGGTTGACGCTGCCACGGCTAAGCCGCTCGCGCAGCAGCTTCTCGATCTCCGTCTCGGCGCTGGCCCACATCTCGGGCAGCTTGATGGAGGCCTTGAAATAGCGGTTGTTGACCGACTTCAGCTCGACGGCGTACTCGACCTCGCCGACGGCCCCGTGGACACTGCCGAAACCTGTCATCGATCGCAGCATGCGGAACTCTCCTGCCTCGCGGCCGGGCGGGGGTGGTGGCGCCACGCCCGCCGGAGCGATTCTCGACCTCTGACAGCTTAGCCCGCGACGGGCGCCTCGGCCGGGGCGGTCGCCGGCGCGGCGGCCGGCTCGGGCTGGGCCTCAACCTCCGGCTGGGCCGGTGTCTCAGTCGGCTGCTCCGGCTGGGCCAAGGCCTCGGCGGGCTGTTCGGGTTGCGCCGGGGCCTCGGCGGCGGGCTCCGTGGGCGGCGCCTCGGCGGGCTGGGCCGGCTGGGCCGGGGCCTCGGCGGGCGTCTCGGCCGGGAGCTGGGGCTGTTCGATGGTGCTGTAGACCTGCCTCACCACGCCGCTGCGGACCCCGTCGCGCACGGCCAGGGCACTGACGGTCGCCGGCGGCTCGACGTCGATGGCGCTGGTGTACTTGGTCGACTGCACGGTCGGCTCCGAGCCATCGACGGTGTAGTAGATGTCGGCCCCTCTGGTGGGCGCTTTCATCGTCACCACCACGCGACCGGCAACCGGGCCGCCGGGCGGGGTGATGATCGGATCAGCCACCGTCACCTCGGGTTTGAAGCGCAGCACCATCAGCACCGCCAGCACCAGGAACAGGGCCGTCAGCACGATGGTGACCCAGGTGAAGACGTCGCCCACGCGGGTGCCGAAGGCGCTGC
>JAWLCG010000533.1:0-2549 GCA_041687295.1 Phycisphaerae bacterium
GCACGATCATCCTGGGCGTGGGCATCGGCGTGCTGGCCCAGCCGCAGCTGGCCGTGCGGTTCATGACCGTCAAGGGCCAGAAGGAGCTCAACCGCGCCGTGCTCGCCGGCGGCGTGTTCATCCTGTTCATGACGGGCGTGGCCTTCACGGTCGGGGCCGTCAGCAACGCCTGGTTCGCCACCCACGGCGCGCCCTTCACCGGGCGCGTCGTCAAGACCATCGACGCCGAGAAGGGCCACGCCGTCCTGCAGGTGATGGCCGAGACCGACGGCGTCTGGGCCGACGCCCTCAAGCCCGACGGCAGCGGCGTGGAGGTGCCCGTCGTGCTGGACGCCGCCGCCAGCGTCGAGGGCACGGCGATGATCGACGGCCAGCCGGCCGCCCTGGTCCAGGGGCGCAGCATCTCGCTGATCTACGCCAAGGGCAACAGCGACCAGATCATCCCCACCTACATCGCCAACGCCCTGCCGCCCTGGTTTGCCATGCTCTTCCTGCTGACGCTGCTGGCGGCCGCCATGAGCACCATGGCCGGGCAGTTCCACGCCATCGGCACCAGCATCGGACGCGACGTCTTCGGCGGCCTGGCCAAGACCGGCGACCGCTCCATCCTCATCACCCGCCTGGGCATCATCATCGGCATCGTCATCGCCGTGGTGATCGGCTACCAGGCCCGCGGCGGCTACATCGTCGCCCGCGCGACGGCGATCTTCTTCGGCCTGTGCGCGTCGGCGTTCCTGCCGGCGTTCGTGGGCGGGCTGTTCAGCCGGCGCGTGACCCGCCCGGCCGCCATCGCCTCCATGGTCGCCGGCTTCACGGTGACGGCCTTCTGGCTGGTGTTCATCAAGGAGAAGGAGGCCGCCGCCCTGGGCATCTGCAACGCCCTGTTCGGCTCGCCCGAGCAGCCCGTCCATACGCTGCTGGCCGGGCGGTACAACTGGCCCGTCGTCGACCCGATGCTCGTGGCCCTGCCCATCAGCGTGGCCGTGCTGATCATCGTGACGCTGCTGACCAAGCGTCCCTCGGCCAGCCAGATCGACCGCGTCTTCGGCACCGGCCAGGTCGCCGCTCCCGCCGAGACCCAGGCCGCCACGCGGTAAACAACCCATCCACACCATCACCAGCGGGCGGCCCCACACCGGGGCCGCCCGCTGCTGTTGCGCCGGACCGTTGCCCCGTAGGCCGGGTCGAGCGGAGCGAGGCCCGGCAACGAAGGCGCCCTGCTCCCTCCGCATGCTGATCGGCCTGCTCCCTCCACCGCACCGGGCGAGCCCCTCTGGACGCGCCGGCGGGATGTGGTACGATAGAGGCCGCGCCGCCGTGACGACGTACCCCCGAAGGAGGACCCCATGAAGCGAATGATCGTGCCCGCCCTGGCCCTGTGGGCCGTGCTGGTTCTGACGTCGGCCGCCCGCGCCGAGGACTTCCGCGTCTACTGGATCGGCAACAGCGTGACCGACACGCTCAACTACAACGCCCTGAAGAGCATGGCCGCCACGCGCGACCACAACCAGATCTGGGGACGCCAGATGATCCCCGGGGCCCCGCTGAGCTGGCTGTGGGACCACCCGACCGACGGCTTCATGGAGCAGCCCTTCGGCTATCCCTCCAACGCCCTGCCGAACTACACCTGGGACGCCATCAGCCTGCAGCCCTTCGACCGCCTGCTGCCCAGCGACCAGGACTACGCCGGGCGCTTCATCGACCTGGCCCTGCAGAACCCGGCCAACCGCGACACGCAGTTCTACATCTACTCCCGCTGGCCCCGCAAGAACTCCGACGGCTCGCTGCCCTACGCCCAGCTGTGGGACCGCCCCTACACCGGCGGCTGGGACAACACCAACGAGACCCGCGACTACTTCGAAAAGCTGCTGGGGGCCCTGCGGACCGAGTACGCCCCCACGCTGAGCAAGCCCATCCTGATGGTGCCCGTCGGCGACGTGCTGTATGAGCTGGACAAGCGGATGGAGGCCGGCCAGGTGCCCGGCTTCACGGACATCATCCAGCTGTACGCGGACGGCATCCACTTCACCAACGTGGGCCGATTCGTCGTGGGCACCACCTTCTACGCCACGCTCTACAAGGACGACCCGCGCGGCCTGAGCGGCGCGGCCTACAACATCACCGACCCGGCCCTGGTCGCGGTCATCCAGGACACCGTCTGGGACATCGTCAGTACGCACCCGCTCTCGGGCGTGTCGGCGCCCCTGCCGGCCCTGCCCGGCGACGCCGACGGCAATGGCCGGGTCGACGACGCCGACCTCAACGTCCTGCTGAGCCACTGGGGCGACAGCGGCTCGGCCGTCGGCTGGGCCCAGGGCGACTTCAACGCCGACCACGCCGTCACCGACGCCGACCTGAACCTCCTGCTGAGCCGCTGGGGCGACACCGCCGCCATCCCCGAACCGGCCAGCCTGGCCCTGCTGGCCCTGCTGAGCCTGGCCCTGCCCCGGCGGTAGGCCGTAGGGCGGGCACGGCCCGCCGCGAGGGCGTCGGGCTCAGCCTGGGCCGTATGGAGTGCGGCGGCCTTGACGCCGCTTTGGCTGGTTCTG
>JAWLCG010000534.1:0-2549 GCA_041687295.1 Phycisphaerae bacterium
GACGCGGATGCACCAGTCGCAGTGGATGCACTTGTCCTGGTCGATCTCGAACTTCCAGTTGCACAGGTAGCAGCGCCAGGCGTGGGTGTCGGTGCCGTCGTCGTCCAGGCCGGTCTCGACCTCGTCGCGGCGCCCACGACGGTCGGGCTCGAGGGTCGGCATGGCCGGCGGCTCGACGAGGTCGTGGTCGCGGAGGCGCCCCGTCAGCTCGGCGGGGGCCACGCGGAGGACCTCGGTGCGGCGGGGCCCGCCCATCAGGGCTGAGTCGATGGCCTCGGCGGCGGCCTTGCCGTCGGCCACGGCGCTGATGACGTCGGCGTTGCCCCCGGCGAAGTCGCCCGCCACGAACAGGCCCGCTGCGCTGGTGGCGTGGGGGCCGACGCGGGTCACGTCGAGCGGCAGGATGCCCGTGTCGGCCTCCTGGCCGATGGCGACGATGACGGTGCGGCAGGGCACGGTGAACTCGCTGTCGGGCACGGGCACGAAGCGGGGCTTGCCGCCGTCCTCGGCCGGTGCGAGGGTGTTGCGGCGGAACCGCAGGCCGGCCAGCTGGCCGTCCTGGCACAGGGCGTCGAGCGGCGTGGCCAGCGTCTCGACGGCGATGCCCTCCTCGCGCAGCTCGCGGAGCTCCTCGACGGTGGCGGACATCTGGGCCTCGCCGCGGCGGTAGTAGATCGACACCCGCCCCCGCTCGCCCAGCAGGCGCCGGCACGAGCGGGCGCAGTCGACGGCTGTGAAGCCCCCGCCGATGACCACCACGTCGGGCTCGACGGTCAGCGGCTCGTCGTCGTTGAACCGCTGCATGAAGTGCAGCCCCTCGATGGCGGCCCCGTCGGGCAGGCCCGGCAGGGCCAGCTGGCGGGGCAGGCTGGCGCCGGTGGCGAGCAGGACCGCGTCGAACTCGCCCAGCAGCCCCTCCACGCGGACGGCGTCGACCGCCTCGCCGAGCCGCACGTCCAGGCCATGGGCGAGCACCGCCTCGATGTCGCGGGTCAGCACGTCGCGCGGCAGGCGGAACTCGGGGATGCCCATCCGCACCTGCCCGCCGAGGTAGCCCAGCCGCTCCAGCAGCGTCACCTGATGGCCGAAGCTGCGCAGCTCGCGCCCCGCCGCCAGGCCGGCCGGGCCGCCGCCGATGACCGCCACGCGCCGCCCCGTGGGCCCGAAGTAGCTCTCCAGCGGCTCGACGGGCCCGCTCGCGCGATCGAAGGCCGACCGCTTCAGATGGCAGATCCGCGTCGGGCCGTGCAGGTTCGTCCACTGGTGGCGGCAGCGGTCCTCGCAGGGCCGCGTGCACACCCGCCCCAGCACGCCGGGCAGGACGTTGTCCTCGCGGTTGATCCGCTCAGCCGCCGCGTGCTCGCCCTGGGCGATGTGGCGGATGTACTCGGGGATGTGCGTGCGGGCCGGGCAGGCCTCCTGGCAGGGCACGTCTTTGGCGATGGTGCGGAAGTCCAGCGCCGTCGTGCCGTCGCCGGCCTCGACCGACAGCTCGCGCGGGGCGGGGGCCTTGTCGTAGACGATGCCCAGGGCCTCGACGGCCCGGCGGTAGCTCTCCAGGCCCACGCGGGCGACGTGGTCGGCCAGGGTCTCCTCCTCGCCCCGCTCGGCCGCGGCGAAGGTGTCCAGGATGGCCGCGACCACCCGCTCGCAGTCGTCGAGCTTGTACTCGCCGAGCACCTGCCCGAAGGCCTCCTGCGTGCCGCCCAGCGTGATGCGGTAGGCCTCGACGCTGCCGGTGCGCTCGCGGATGCGCATGCCCCGCAGGCCGATGTCGGCGATGTGCACCGGCGAGCAGGCGTTCGGGCAGCCGGTGATGTTGATGACGGCCTGCCGCTCGATGGCCGCGTACGCCTCGCGGCGGACCAGCCGGCTGAGGCGGTCGAACAGCTCGTGGGTCTGCGTCACGGCCAGGGGGCAGTACTTGGTGCCCACGCAGGTGACGACGTCCTCCAGGCCGAAGAACCGCCCGGCCTGCAGGCCCAGGGCCTCGATCTGCCCACGCAGCTCGCCCAGCCGCTCGGGGCGCACGCCGTGCAGCTCGAGGTTCTGGCGGTTGGTGCTGTAGACGTACTTGTCGCCGTACCGCTCGGCCAGCTCGGCGATGCGATGCAGGGCCTCGGCCGTCATCTCGCCGGCGGGGATCATGATCCGCTGAATGGCCCCGCCGTCGGTGCCGACCGGGTCCGCCTCGCGCAGGGGCCGGGGCGGCACGGCCGGGCCGGCGTCGGCGACGCCCGCCACCACGAAGCCCGACGTGTCGATGCCCTCGGCGGCGCAGTACTCGCCCAGCAGCTGGCGGACCCGCTCGATGCCCAGCCGATGCACCACGTACTTCAGCCGGGCGTACATGCGGATCTTGCGGTCGCCGTGGTCGCGGAACAGCAGGCCGATCGCCCGCGTCAGCCGCACGGCCGATTCGGCGGGCACGAAGCTGTACAGCTCCTGGGCGACGAAGGGCGACCAGCCCTGCCCGCCGCCGATGACCACGCGGAAGCCCGCCTCCGGGCCGGCATCGGTGGCCCGGGCGGTGGCGATCATGCCCACGC
>JAWLCG010000535.1:0-2529 GCA_041687295.1 Phycisphaerae bacterium
TCCAAAAGCGCGGTCCGCCTATTGCGCAGCGACACCCAGTGAGGCCCGGCCGGTGTCGAGAAGACGTGGCTACAAACGCCGTAGCCACGGCACCCGCGCAGGAGGTGGGCGTTCGAAGACCCCGGGCATGCCGGGGGCTATATGCGGACACACGGGGCGCGGCGGCGCCATCGACGGCGGGCCGTGCCCGCCCTACTTGAGGGGTCGGCCGGCGTGGGCCCAGAGGGTCCAGGCGAGCTTGCGGATGTGGGTGGGGTCGGCGGGGCCGTCGGGCACGTCGGCCCACAGGGCCAGGCGCTCGGGCGGGGCGGTGCCGAGGAAGGCCTGCGCGGCAAAGCCGGCCATCGCGTGGTGCGGCAGGTTCACGCCGGTGCCGGCCGGGTCGGTGACGGTGGGCCCGCGGGTGAGGAACCAGCCCGGACGCAGACGGTCCAGCTGCGTCGTCAGCGGCCCCGTGGCGGCCGGGCCGGCCAGGTCGGCCAGCATCCGCCCGACGGTCGGCGAGAGGTGCTGCCAGCGGACGTAGCCGACGCCCAGCTCGCCCTGGACACCCAGCACGCCGCCGCGGGAGTGGCTCAGCTCGTACGCCAGCCGATCGCGCAGGGCAGCGACGGCGAGTTGCTCGGCCCGGCTGGCGGCCTGGCCATCGCCGACCATCCGCGCGATGCGGGCCAAGGCGATCAGCCCGCTGCAGCGGGCGTTGCCGCAGTCGGCCTCGCCGGCCCCGGCCAACTCGGCCGAGTCCAGCAGCCCCACAAGCCGCGGCCAGAGGGTTACCAGGTCCAGCTCGGCGCCGGTCCAGCTCGCCCACAGCCAGGCCGCCTCCAGCCGTTCCAGGCCCGCCCGGCGGACCAGCGGCGGATAGCTCACCGGCGGCGTCTGGCCGCGACCGTCGCGCGGGGCGCCGGCGTCGCCGGCGAGCGGGGCGGCGAACAGGGCGTCCTGCTCCATCACGGCTGCGCGGAGGTACTCGCGGACGCTCACCCGCAGCTCGGCCGGCAGGTAGGGGTAGGCGCTCGCCAGGGCCAGCACGGCCTCGGCGGGGTCGGCGTGGAGGGGCGTGTCGGGCTCGTTGGCCCCCCGGCCCGGCAGGCGGTAGGCCCGCCAGCGGGGCTCGGCGATGTAGGCGGCGACGGCCTGGGCGAGGCGCCCCCGCAGCTCGCCCACGGCCGGCGTGTCGGGTAGCTCGCCGGGCACGGGCACCCGCCAGACGTAGCGGGCCAGCTCGGCGGCGGGCAGTCGGCCCGCGACGTCGCCGGCGGCGGTGTCGGGGTTGGGCCGACTGCCCAGCGGGGCGGCAAGCTCAACGGGCCAGCCCCGCATCGCCGGCGTGTCGTAGCGGTCGGGGTAGACCCAGTCCCAGCTGATCGGCCCGTCGTGCAGGCGGGCGACCTCCCCGGCCGTCAGACGAGGCAGCGGCAGGTTCGCCTGGGGCTGGCCGGGCCGATCGACCCGCCGCCAGGCCGTCACCACCGCCCCGCGGGAAACCAGGACGGTCTGGCCGTCGCCGCCGGCCACGGTGCGAACAGAATCGGGGACCGATGGGCCGAAGCCTGTCGGTAGCACCTCGCGGCCGGGGGGCACGTGCGTGCCACGCAGGGCGCTCACGGCCGAGCCGGCCCAGGGCTCAGTGGCCTCGACGGCCCGGGCCAGCTCGGCCAGCGGGTCGGAAGGCGGCGGGTCGTCCGGCGCAGCCGTCACCTGGGCCGTCACCGGGTCGTACTGCCACAGGCGGAGGCCGGAGGGGCCCTCGTCGCGGACGGCCTCGGGGCCCAGCAGCGTCTGGACGCGCACGAGCCCCTCGGGCGTGACGCTCAGCCGCCCGTCGGCCAGCCAGACGCCCGGCAGCTCGGCGGGGGCACCCAACGGCTGACCGGTGGCGGCGTCGAGCGTGTGCAGGCGGTTGCGGGCATCGAGCAGGTACGCCCGGCCCAGTCGGCGGTCGACGGCGGGGCCCGTCAGCAGCGGCGCCGACGCGCGGTAGGCCCACAGGCAGGTGCCGTCGGCGGCGCTGAAGGCGTAGAGGTACCCGTCCCGCCCAGCCAGCAGCACGAGCGACCCCAGCACGACGGGCCGGGCGCGCGGCACGACGGCGAGCTGCCGGGCCCAGAGCGTTCGGCCATCGGCGGCGGCGTAGGCGTAGAGGCACCCGTCGAAGGCCGGCACGAACAGCCGACCTTCAGCCAGCGCGGGCGGGCCGGAAAAGCCAGCGGGCGCGGAGGCCTTCCACGCGAGCCGGCCCGTCGCGAGGTCCAGCCCCTGCAGCGTGCCGGTGTTGGTCGCGACGTAGGCTCGGTCGGCATCAGCGACCACGGCCCCGCCGGCGGGCAGGCCCTCCTCCCAGAACGCGCGCAGCCAGCACCGCTGCCAACCGGGGCCCGGGTCCGCCCCGGCCAGGCCGGCCAGGGCCGTCACCACGCCCGCCAGTACCACGATGCCGCACCGCATGTCGCAGGCCTCCCGGGGCGCGGGGCGCCCCGGACTGTTATCGGCCTGTCGAGCGGCGGGGCTGACGGCAAAACTACTCCC
>JAWLCG010000536.1:0-2525 GCA_041687295.1 Phycisphaerae bacterium
GCAACTTCGTTGCTCGCGCAACGATGGAGCAGAAGGTAACCAATGCCTGCCTACCGCCGCAACTACGAGGGACGGTGCTTCTTCTTCATGATCGTCACCGCTGATCGACAGCCCCTGTTCCGGAACCGCTCCGCCATCGCCGCCCTGGGTGAGATCGTCCGCCGTACGGCGACGGAGCGGCCCGTCCTCACCCAGGCGGCCGTGCTGTTGCCTGATCACCTGCACCTGGTCTGGCGGATGGAAGAGAGCGACACCGACTATTCCACGCGGATCGCCGTGATCAAGAAACGTTTCACGCACTGGTACCTGGGCCAGGGCCTGCCGGAGAGCCGCGTTCCTCCGGGGCAGCGGCGTCACCGCCTGCGCGGGGTGTGGCAGGTGCGGTTCTGGGAACACACCATTCGCGACGGTCGTGATTGGCAGATGCACGTGGACTACATCCACGCCAATCCGGTCAAGCACGGCCTGACCGTCCGGCCGTGGGACTGGCCATGGTCGACGTTCCGCCGCTACGTTCGTCGTGGGCACTACGAGCCGGACTGGTGCGGCCACGTGGAGCTACCCGGCGACGTCGAGTACCTGTACGTAGAGTGATCCGTCCGGGTTGCGCGAGCAACACAGTTGCTCGCCCTACGGGCTGCACAAATCGCAGCCGTGGCAGCCGTGTTTGTCATTCCTGGCTGGCCGGTCCAGTGGAGTGACGCTCCGCGTTTGGCGGGTCGCTCTCGGCGCTGACCTGCTGGAGTTCGACGGGGGGCTGGGGTTGTCGGGGCGGTGGCGGGGGCAGGGGCTTGGCGGGGTTGCGGGGGTGGCGGATGGTGTACCACTGCAGGGCGGCCCCGCCGCCGAGCAGGGCGAACGCGCCGAGCAGCATCGTCAGGGCCGGGCCGTGACGGGTGCTGGCCAGGCCGCGGACGCCCTGGACGCCAACGAAGCCCACCGCCGGCACGGCCGCGGCGGCCAGCAGGTAGAGCCGCTTGGCTGCCCAGGCCGCCCCGACCAGCAGGGCCATCAGCCACAGGCCGTCCAGCAGCAGCGGGCGTGTCAACAGCCGCCAGGCACCCGTCTGCCACGAGGCCGGCAGCTCGCCGGGGGCGTCCATCTCGGTCATCAACAGGCAGGCGAGGATCACCACCCCCAGCAGAATGGCGGCTGGGCCCCGCTCGCGCCCGCGGGCCAGGCTCAGGCCCAGCAGCCAGACGCCCCCGGCCAGCAGGGCCGGGCTGAGGTACCACCCGGCCCAGTCGACGACGCCGGCGCGCATGACGGCCGGCTGCTGCAGGATGCCCATCAGGGCCAGGGCGGCCACCGGCATCCACGGCGCCCACCACTGGCGGAAGCGCCCTTCCAACGGCCCCCAGCCTTGCCGCACCTGCCAGGCCAGGCCCAGCAGGTGGCCGCCCGCCACCAGGCCGACGGCGGCGAAGCTCAGGTAGCCCAGCGCGTGGCGATAGGCCTCGCGCTCCAGGGCGCCACTGACCAGGATCGGCGGCCCGGCCAGCACCGCCAGCCAGGCCACGCACGCCAGGCGCAACGGCCAGGGCATGGTCAGCCCCAGCCAGCGCGGCCCAAGGGCCAGCTTGGCTAGAGCCAGCACCACCAGCCCGCCCGTCAGGGCCTGGGCCAGGGCGGGATGGTTCATGTGCATCTCGTTGAGGGCGAGAAACCCCAGCCCCGTCAGCACTGCCGCCAGCACGCCCCCGCGGGCCGCGTCGCTGGTCAGGTGGTGGCGAATCTGCCACCGCCCCAGCCCCAGCAGCAGCCAGCCGTACAGCTCGAACGCCCCCAGCGTGATGTAGATCTGGGCCGTCTCGCCCGGCTTGCGACGCAGCGGGTCGATCAGCAGCCAGGCCCCCACCAGCAACAGCAGCAGGCTCGCCCAGTACAGCAGGCGGGCGAGGGCGTGGATGGAGGGGGTCTCTTTGCGTTCCATGGCGACCTCGATGATAGAGATGAGAACAGACAGGCAGCCCCTCGGGCCCCGCGTTGGGACCTAGCATACCGCGGCCGGGGGGGTTACGTCCAGCCGCCGTCGAGCCAAAGCGGCGTCGATGCCGCCGCACTCCATACTGCCAGGGCAGCTTTCGCTTCATTGGGGGCGGGCTCGGCGGCATAATGGGGAGCATGAGCGATGACGCACGGCGACGGCCCCGGCGGCGGTGGAACTGGTACCTGCGGATCGGCCTGGGGCTGATCGGGCTGGACCTGCTGAACTTTGCCGCCTTCCTGGCCATCTGGACGCAGGTGGGCGGCGACGCCTTCCACGCCTACACCGAGGACGGCCGATACTTCCTGGGCCGATACCGCCAGGTGGTGCAGGTCTCGCCGGACGTGTACCGCTGGGCGCACTGGCACCTCTGGAGTGTCTGGGCGACCCACGCCGCCCTGATCCCCGGGGCGATCCTGGCCCTGATCGGCCAGAGCCGCCGCCACGACCGCCGCCTGCCCCCGCGCGAGAGGGGCGAGCCGCGGTGAAGCGGCGGAGCGGCAGGGGGTTAATGGGTTAATGGGTTAATGGGTTAATG
>JAWLCG010000537.1:0-2521 GCA_041687295.1 Phycisphaerae bacterium
GACTGAATAGCAGGTTGCGTGATCGACGCCCCACAATCTGCCCAGGCTGGCTTGACAAACGGCTACATAGCAGGGCTCCGCCCGGCGCCGGGCAGGAGTTGTGTCGCCCGCAAGAGCCCCAGCCGCCGTCGGTCGCAAGCGTCTGAATTGTCGGATAGGCTCACGGTGTTCGTAGCCACGCCCTCGGCGACAGGGCCCTGCGATGGCTGTTATCGCGCGATACCCCGTTGCATCACGCCGGCGCAAGTCCTTGGGGCGCGCACGGGCGTTACCCGCTTTTTCGACGGGGCGAATTTTTCGGAAGTTTTTTTTCGCCCCGGCCCGCCAAGGTCTTGCGCCGCCCTGACGCGTCGAAACGGCACTGGCCGTGCGCACGGATGCGTCACTTGTCGGTAAGGGTGGAGGCGGGTCGTAAGGAGCCCCGGAAGGTGAGGCTCCGCTTCGCGGCGCCCCAGCCTGCGGCGCGGGTCGTGTTTGTAGGCTGGGGCGCAGCGACAGCGAAGCCCCACCTTCGCCGGCCCGGCAAGGATGGAACCAGAAACGATTGTATATTGTATATTGTATACTATCGAACACACCCGAGGCCTACACTGCCGGGGCCGGCGGTGGCGGGGCTACTGCGGGGGCTCGAGTCGGGCGGGCATCCAGCCGCGAAGGGAGTTGATGGCGTAGAGGCGGTCGCAGCGGGCGAGGTCGTCGCGGGTGAGGATGCGGGGGCGGATCTCGCCGGCCCCCAGCAGGGCCGACCGCAGCACGCCGGGCAGCAGGCCGCTGTGGATGGGCGGGGTGAAGCGCTGGCCGGCGAACTCCAGGACGATGTTGGCCAGGGCGGTCTCGGTCAGCTCGCCGCGCTCGTTCCAGAGCAGCACGTCGTCGCAGTCGCCCCGCTGGGCCAGGGCGGCGTCGTACAGGCCCCGGGCGGTGGTCTTGTGGTAGAGCAGGCGGTTGCGCGAGTCGACGGGCGTGCGGGCCAGGCGGAGCCGCCAGGGCCCGGGCGGGTTGCGGGGCGGGGCGGGGAAGGCCTCGATGTGCACCGAGCCGCTCTCGCTGAGTCGCAGGCGGACGCGGGCGGGCGCGGTCAGGGCCTGGGCCTGTTTGTCCAGGGCGGCGCGGACGGCCTGGCGGTCGCAGGGCCAGCCGAAGTACTCGGCCGAGGCGGCCAGCCGCTCGAGGTGGCCCTGGAGCAGCCAGTAGCCCTCGGCCGGCTCGTAGCGGAGCGTCTCGAGCAGTTCGAAGGGCCCCTCGGGCTCGGCGGCCAGGACGGCCCGCTTGGTCTGGCACTCGGCGTACTCGGCGTCGGGCTGGGAATCCCAGACGATGCCGCCGCCGAGGCCATACTCGGCCTGGCCGGTGGAGCGGTCGAGGGTGACGGTGCGGATGGCGACGTTGAAGTGCACCCGCCGGCCCGGCCCGACCCAGCCGATGCTGCCGGTGTAGACGCCGCGGGCGTCGGGCTCGAGTTGGCGGATGATCTGCATGGTGCGGAGCTTGGGCGCCCCGGTGATCGACGCGCAGGGGAACATCGCCTCGAAGAGCGCCGGCAGGTCGGCGTCGGTGCGGGCCTCGACGGTGGTGGTCATCTGCAGGACGGTGGGCCAGGCCTCGATGGCGAAGGCGTCGCGGACGGCGACACTGGCCCGGCGGGCGATTCGGCCCATGTCGTTGCGGACCATGTCGGCGATCATGGCGTTCTCGGCGCGGTCCTTGGCCGAGCGGGCCAGGCGCCGGCGGGCGACGACGTCGTGGCGCGCCCACAGGCCGCGCCGGGCCGTGCCCTTCATCGGGCGACTCACCAGCCGATCGCCGGCGAGGCGGAAGAACAGCTCCGGCGAGGCCGAGCACAGGGCGAATCGGCCCGTATCGATGTAGGCCCCCTGCCCGGCCCGCTGGGCCCCGTACAGCCGGGCGAACAGGGCCAGCGGCTCGCCGGCGAACGGGCCCCGCAGGCGGTGGGTGTAGTTGACCTGGTAGGTGTCGCCGGCGGCGATCCACTCCTTGATGCGGGCGATGGCGGCGCGGAACTGCTCCGGCGTCACCGTGGGCTGCCAGGGCCCGACGGTGCAATCGCCCACGGTCGGCGGCAGCGCCTCGCGGTGGGCCAGCCGTTCGAACAGGGAGAACCACACCAGCGGCAGTTCGGTCGGCGGGTGGACGGCGCAGTGCGGATCGAGCCCGACGGCGGCCTCGTAGCTGACGAAGCCCGCCGCCCAGAGCCCCTCGCCCACAGCCGAGTCGACGGCGGCCAGGGCACCGCGGACCTGCTCGGGCCGGTGGGCCTGGATAAGGCCGCGAAAGCCCTCGCCAACGAGCCAGCCGGGCCGGGCCGGGTCGTCGCTGGGGAAGATCGCCCGCACGCCGCCCGGCGGTGCGCCGCCCTCAGGCTCTCGCTGGCCGTCAGTCATTCCTCCGTCCCTTATTCCATGGCCTCCGCACGGGCTGTCCCGTTGGACTCCCACTCGATGTACAGGGGGCCGACACGAATGGCACTTTTGGAGTGCGGCGGCCTTGACGCCGCTTTGGC
>JAWLCG010000538.1:0-2520 GCA_041687295.1 Phycisphaerae bacterium
ACGACGCCAAGCGCAAGCAGGCCCAGCGCAACCGCGCTGCCACCAAGGCCGCCCAGGACATCGCGCCCATCCCCGAGATCGTCGACTACGAGCGCCGCAAGGCCTGCGGCGAGTCGTTCCGGCTGTTCTGCACCACCTACTTCTCGGGGGCCTTCTGGCGGCCGTGGTCGGGCGACCACCTGCGCGTGATCGGCAAGATCGAGCGGGCCGTGCGCGAGGGCGGCCTGTTCGCCTTCGCCATGCCCCGCGGCTCCGGCAAGACGGCCCTGGCGCGGTGCGCGGCCCTGTGGGCGATCCTCTACGGCTACCGGCCCTTCGTCTGCATGATCGCCGGCAGCCAGGACAACGCCCGCGAGCTGCTGCGGCCCATCCGCACGTTCATTCTGGAGGAACCGCTGCTGCTGGAGGACTTCCCCGAGGCGATCTACCCGCTGCGGGCGCTGGAGAACTCCTCCAAGCGCCAGCTCCAGCAGCACATCCACGGTAAGCTCACGCACGTGCACTGGGGCCAGGACAAGATGGTCTTTCCCTCCATCGAGGGCGAGCACCTGCCGGCCGCCCTGCGTCAGGACGGGATCGAGGTGAGCCCCTCGGCCGGCTCGATCATCTCCACGACCAGCCTGGACTCCAACCTCCGCGGCCAGCAGCACACCCGGCCGGACCGCACGATCATCCGGCCCTCGCTGGTGCTGCTGGACGATCCGCAGACGCGCGAGTCGGCGATGTCGGCCGACCAGACCCGCAAGCGCCTCAACCTGGTCCTCGGCGACGTGATGGGCCTGGCCGGGCCCGGCGAGAGCATCTCGGCGCTGCTGACCTGCACCGTGATGTACGAGGGCGACCTGGCCGACACGCTGCTGGACCGCGAAAAGAGCCCCGAGTGGGACAGCGAGCGCACGAAGCTCATCTACGCCTGGCCGGCCGAGCAGGAGCTCTGGGACCGGTACGCCGAGATCCGCCGCACGCAGGGCCGCGACGCCGCCACGAGCTTCTACGTCGCCCGCCGGGCCGAGATGGACCGGGGCGCGTCGGTGGGCTGGCCCGACCGCTTCGACGTCCGGGGCGGGGAGGTTTCGGCCGTCCAGCACGCGGTGAACCTGCGCCTGCGGACCGGCCCCGAGGGCTTCGCAACCGAGTACCAGAACGAGCCGGCCCTGGTGCAGACGGCCGACAACGTCCTGACGGTCGATCAGGTGATCGCCAAGGTCACCGGCCACCGGCGGGGCGAGGTGCCAGCGGCGTGCACGAAGCTGACCATGTTCGTCGACGTCCACGACGGCCTGCTCTACTACATGGTCTGCGGCTGGGCCGAGGATTTTGGGGGCCAGATCGTGGAGTACGGCACGATGCCCGGGCAGAACCGAGCCTTCTTCACCCGCGCCGACGCCTCGGCCACGCTGGCGGGCCTGTTCCCCGGCCTGGGCGTGGACGGGGCGATCCACGCGGGGCTGGAGCGGCTCGTCACCGACTACCTGGGCAGGGAGTGGTCGCGCGGGGGCGCCCTGATGCGGCTGGACCGGCTGCTGGTGGACAGCGGCTACAAGCCGGCCCTCGTGGCCGAGGTGAAGCGCCGCTACGGCGGGTCCGTGATGATGCTCTCCAAGGGTGTGGGCATCCGCTCCACCCGCCGGCCCTTCGCCGCCTACGCCCGCAAGCCTGGCGAGACGATCGGCGACCACTGGTACGTCCCCAACGTGCGGCGGACGGCCCAGTTCCAGCATGTGCTGATCGACACGAACTACTGGAAGAGCGTCGTGCACGACGGCCTGGCGGCGGCGCCGTCGGACCGGGGCTGCATCGGGCTCTACGGCACGAAGAAGACCGACCACGCCCTGCTGGCCGAGCACCTGGCCCGCTCGGAGCGGTGGCAGGAGGTCACCGGGCCCTACGGCACAGTGCGGGAGTGGTCGCCGCTGCCGGCCCGGCCGGACAACCACTGGCTGGACTGCCTGGTCGGCTGCGCGGCGGCGGCCAGCCTGTGCGGCATCCGGACGACCGGCGACGCCGTGCCGGAGCGGAAGCGGAAGCGGTACACGCAGGCGGACCTGCAGAGGAGGTGAACATGACGGAGACTACCCAGCGCAAGACGTGGCCGGCCAAGGGCAGCATGCGCGGCATCGCCTGCCCCCGTTGCGGCTGTGCGGACCTGCGCGTGCGGAACACCCGCTACTCCTTCGGCCGGACGGTGCGATACCGCGAGTGCCGCCACTGCGGGCGCAGGATCACGACGTACGAAGTGCTGCCTTCCATGCTCGCCGGAACGCCCGAACGGCCCCGGCAATGATACCGGTGTCACAATCAGCCGCGGCCGGCGGAATCGGCTTTGGCCTGACAGATCCGGGTGCTAAAGTCGCATCAGACAACCGAGCCGCGCGACGCACCGGCTGATCCCCGGGGCGCAGCGGAAAGATACTAAGGCCATGCGGGGCCCGCATCCTCGCATGGCCTTTTTCTATTCCCTCGCCGGCCGGTTGTCACACAGCGGGATGGAGCAGCGGCAGCTCGCCAGGCTCATGCCCT
>JAWLCG010000539.1:0-2516 GCA_041687295.1 Phycisphaerae bacterium
CGATGGTGCTGATCAGCACGTCGCGGTGGCGCACGTGCGCCAACTCGTGGGCGATGACGCCGGCGAGCTCCTCGTCGTTGAGCAGCGTCCGCAGGCCCGCCGTCACGCCGACGGCGCTGTGGCGGGGGCTGCGCCCGGTGGCGAAGGCGTTGGGGGCCTTGGCCGGCGACATGTAGACGCCCGGCATCGGCAGACGGGCCCGCTCGGCCAGGGCGCCCACCAGGTCATACAGGGCCGGGTCATCCTCGCGGTGCACCTCGCGGGCGCGCATCGTGGCCAGGGCGATCTTGTCGCTGAAGAAGAAGGCCACGAAGTTCAGCCCCCCCGCCAGGATCAGCGCCGGCAGCACCGCCTCGGGCCCGATCAGCCAGTGCGCAAGGCCCACCACCAGGCCCATCAGCAGGGCCATCAGCATCGTTGTCTTGAGGTTGTTCCAAAGCGACATCATGCGGTTGAGCTCCTTCGACAGCCCGGCCGGCATAGACCGGGATCGTGTATCGGTACTACGCCCCCCAGGCCCCGAAAGTTTACCACACCGCCCCCGCCCGAGGATACCCCCCGCCACGCCGTGGAGTAGGGCGGGCCCTGGCCCGCCCTACGCGCCAGCCCCAGAGGCTCAGCGGGGGTAGTCCCACCGCCAGCTGTCCCAGGACTCGTAGTCGGAGGTGCCGGTCTCGGGTTCGAGGATGCCGGTGATGTCGCGGCGCATGGCGACGACCTGGTCGGTCAGCTGGGTGGCCAGGCGGTTGGCGGCCTGCTGGTTCAGGCCGCGGTTGCGCAGGACGCCGCGGAGCATCTGCTCGGTCTGGCTGTAGGGGAAGTTCTTGCGGGCCAGGTTGCGGATCTGCACGCTGGACATGCCGGACCGCCGCAGCAGCTGGCGGATGGGCTCGATGTTCTGCATCGGCAGCGGGTCGCCGGGCTGCCAGTTCTCGACCCAGCCGTAGTCGCTGGGCGACATGGGCCCCTGCGGCGGTGGCTCGGGCGCGTAGCCGTAGACCTGCTCGGAGCCGTCGGGTTGGATGACGACGGCCTCGAGCTCACCGGCCTGGAGCTCGTTGGTGCGGACGAAACAGCGGGCGACCCGGCCGGCGACCTCCTGGGCGGTGGTCTCGACGTAGCCCTGCTCGACCAGGGCCCGGGCGAGGGCGCGTTCGACGTCGCGGCGGAAGGCCTGGTTCTGGACGAGGTCCTCCACGGGCCGATCCTGCTGGCGGCGGATGCGTGCCGACTCGGTAATGTCGTAGATTCGGCTCTGCCTCTGCGCAGCGGCCTGGCCGGCCAGGGCGGTCGTGGCCAGGGCGAAGACAAGTATTCGGGTCCACATCGTAAGCCCTTTCGGTAGGGGCGGATCAGTCGTCCTCTACTAGCTCTTCACGGGGTTCTTGGAGCTCCTCGCGGAGTTGGCGGACGTGCTGGGCGACGTCGAAGGCCTGCGCGCGGGCCTGGCCGGGGTCGTAGCCCTCCCGGGCCCGTCGGCGGATCATCGGGGCCGGCACGCCGACCGGCTCCAGCAGCCCCGCCACCCCAGCCAATGCGATCCATGCACGCCTGTACATCCCGTCCCCCAATCCGGCGGCTGGGCCGCCACTGTAAGTCTAGCACCGAATCGGGGGACAGGCCAATAGGGGCTCGTCGCAAGCTGCAACACCGCCCCGCCGCCCACGCCGCCCGCCAAGGCCGCCTGGGCAATATGGAGTGCGGCGGCCTTGACGCCGCTTTGGCTCGCCCCGGTGCCGTGGCTACGGTGTTCGTAGCCCCGTCCTCCGCGCGCACGCCGACTGCCAAGGCCGCCTGGGCAATATGGAGTGCGGCGGCCTTGACGCCGCTTTGGCTGCTTCGAGGGAGGCCCGCCCTACGGCTACGGCGTCTGTAGCCACGTCTTCGGCGCGCACGCCGGCGGTCAAGGCCGCCTGGGCCGTATGGAGTGCGGCGATGGAATCGCCGCTTTGGCTCGCTTTTCAGCCGCTCGGCAGGCTCAATCCCCGCCGAGTGCCTCGTTAGCAGTACCGCGGCGGCCCGTAGTTCCGCGTCCTGGGCACGTAGTTGGCCGGGTTGGCCGGCACGCTCGGCTCGGGACGGGGCTTCGACGGCTTCGCCGGCGGGGCCGATTGGGTTCGCTCGACCGACGCCGAATCGGCGCAAGTCTCTTCGGAGTAAGATGCTGCGTCCGCAGCGATTGGGTTCGTTTCAACGGCCTGGCCCGCGGCGGGCGCCTCGACGGCGGCGGCCTCGGCGGTCTGCGCCTCGGCCGATTGGCTTCGCTCCGCCCCGCCGGATTCCGCGCAAGTGCCGCCTCCGCCGTCGCCAGTACCCCCGGCCATTGGGTTCGTTTCACCGCCCCCGCCGGCCCAGGCGGTCTCCAGTTCCCACCGCTGGCTCTGCAGGGCCGTCAGCTGGTCCAGCGTCTCGGCCAGCGTCCGGCGGAGGTGGTTCTCGTGCCGCTCGAGGATCGACGGGTCCAGCCGGAAGAGCATCTGCGGCCGATCGTTCGAGCTGCAGCTGAACAGGCACTG
>JAWLCG010000540.1:0-2507 GCA_041687295.1 Phycisphaerae bacterium
CAGCTGGCCGTCGTCGACGCCGACAACATGCAGGTCGAAGTCCCCCTCCGCGAGCTCATGCCCGACCTGGGCCAGTCCGGCGTCCGCGAGCAGATCGACACCCTCCGCCGCCAGATCATGCAGCAGGCCCGCGAGGCCGACGCCCACCGCCAGCAGGCCCAGCAGGTCCAGCAGGAGCTGCGCCGCAGCCTGGCCCAGCAGAAACTCCAGGCCCGGCAGTTCGACACCTGGCTCGGCGCGATCGCCCGCCTGAAGGTCGGCGACGTCGTGCCCATCAGCGTCCAGCCCGGGCGCGGCAAAGTCACGGCCGTGGACTTGCCCGGCCTGAGGGCGACGCTCGAGGTGCAGCTCAAACACGACGGGCAGGCGACGACGAAGGAATTGACGCTGTCGATCCAGGAGCTTTTCCCGCAGACCGGGCCGTTCGCCTCGGAGGAGGCGCGGCGGGTGGCCGGGCAGGCCGGGACGCGCCGCCGCCCCGCCGCCGAGGCCGGGGCTGGGGCCGAAGAGGCCGAGCCGGTCGAGGCCGCCCCGATGCGTCGCCGCAGCGCCGAGTCGCGCTCCGCCCGCACCAGCCGAAAGGCCATCCTCGAACTCAAGCCCGGCCAGCAGGTCTTCGTCGTGCCCTTCGCCAAGCGGGCCACGCTCGTCCGCGTCAACGTCGAGAAAGACACCATCACCGTCGCCAGCGGCGCTTTCGAAATGCAACTACCCCTGTCCGACGTCGAGCCGGTCAAAGACTAGCAGCTGCGCAATGACGAATGACGAATGACGAAAGGGATGGACACCGAAAGCTCCGAAGCTCTAAGGCTTCGAGCTTCACGCCTTCGGCCTTCCTTCGTGGCTTCGCCGCTTCAAAGCTTCGACTCTTCCGCGGCGACAGCCGCGCCGTAGGGCGTGCAACTTGTTGCACGCGGAACCGCCGACGCGCACCTCATCCCCGCGGCACGAAGGGGAGAACCCACGGCCGTAGGGCGTGCAACTTGTTGCACGCGGAACCGCCGACGCGTCCCGACCTATGTGGTGCGCCGCTGGGTCACTGACGCAGCCGCCGTGGGCGTCTCGTTATTCGACATTCGTCATTCGCAGGCACACCCTCTGTGCCCTCTGTGCCTCTGTGGCCCACATGCCGTGGGGCGTCCGGAGCGCGCCATCCCCGCGATCGCCTAGAGGACGGCGATGATTTCGATCTCCAGGCTGCCCAGGTCGGGGGCGTCGGCCTTGAAGGGGTAGGTCCACTTCTGGCCGGTGAGCTTGTCCTTGACGGCGATCTTCCTGATCCCGCGATCGGCGTTGGAGGCGTAGAAGCCGAACGGCTCGTCGTTGGCGGTCTCGACGTTGACCAGGCTCACCGAGCCGATGGTCGCGGCTGAGACGTTGCTGTCGACGAAGGCCCGGGCGGTCGGGTCGGCCTTGAGGCCGGTGACCTTGAAGCTCTTGATCTGGGCCTCGATGTCGGCGAAGTCGCCCGCCAGGGCCGCGTGCTCCAAGGCCGAGGCGGCCAGGCCGGCCTTGTAGTTGCTGCGGAGGCTGGCGCCGATCTTGACGCTCCTGATGCTGCCGGAGGCCTCGATCACGCTGTCGCGGACCGTGCCGGCCACCGCCAGGCTGCCGACTTCGCCGGTGACATCCCACGCCACGCCCACCAGGTCGCCCTTGATGCTGGCGCTGCTGAGGGCATAGCGGCCGGCGCCCTGCCCGCTGAGCGTCAGGTCGGCGGCAAAGCCCCCAGCCGACTTGATCGAGCCGATGTACGGCGCGGTGATCGCGTCGCTGACGCCGCCGGAGTCGGCCCAACTCGTGACCGAGAGCGACTTGATCGGCGTCTGGCTGTTGAGCGTCAGGTCGCTGATGACGCCGGCGATGAAGCTCATCGCCTTGGTGCCCTCGCCGATGGCGATCTGGCGATGGCCGCTGACGTTGCCCAGTTGCAGCTTGCCGACCGTGCCGTCGAAGGCCATGTCGCCCGCGAGGATCATCCCCCGGCCGTCGAAGCTCTTGAGGTCGCCCAGCACGTCGACCCGTTGGATCGGCGTGGCGGCGCCGTTGGTGATGATCTTGAACGTGGTCTTGCCGTTGCCGACGACCTGAAGGCGCTCGATGCTGCCGGTGGCGGCGCCGCTGGTGTAGGCGTAGGCGGCCGATCCCTTGGAGACCGAGATCGTCACTTGGCGCCCGGCGGCGTCGGTGAAGCTGGCCTTGCCGTGCACGGCCACGCGGTTGATGAACTTCTCGGCGTCGATCAGCACGACGTTGGGCATGGCGGTCGGCAGGGCGACCAGGCTGCCCATCACGGCCGGGCCTGCGCCCTCGGCCGTGGCGAAGTAGGCCTCGTCGACGGGGTTCTTCGGGTCTGCGATATCGATGAAGTGATAGCCATAGTCGCTGCAGACGATGGCGGTCTTGTTGACGATATCGAGGTTCCAGCTGTCGCTGCCCAGCGGCACGCGGGCGATGGGCTTGACGCTCTTGCCCTTGCGGGCGTCGGCGATGAGCAGCCCGGCGGC